>NZ_NWSZ01000002.1:0-303027 GCF_002531885.1 Rhizobium sp. L9
GTGACGGGCTTTAGCGCCTTCGAAGCGGCTCTCCTCGCTGAAATTTTCCTCGACGGAGACCCGGATATTGACGACGCCGAGGAAATCGTCGCCGCCAAAGAAGCGCAAGACATCCCCTGTTTCGCGCCGGTGGACGATATGGGCGCCCATCACGTCGCTGCGGGCAACCAGCATGGAATGGCCGACGAAGGGTGCGTCGAGCACCTTATAGACCTTGTTGAAGAAGACGTAGAGCGCCGTCTCCGGCAATTCGCTCCGCAGCCGTTCGAGATCGACCGCCTCGCTATTTGCTACCAGCACGATATGGGAGTAGCCCGACAACAGCGCCTTCCAAGCGTCCGGCGTCAGGAAATCGAAGCCGCCATCCGGAGCGGTCGTAGCCTTGTTATCGCTGGGGATTGATTCCATATCGGCTCACATGCACTTTCCAAAGACGATGCGCTCGGCCCGCCCGACTAGCTGTTGCTGAAATAGGCGCGCGTCCGGGCAAGCCGCGTCAGGCCGCCGATCTGCTTTCCCACATGCGATAGGAAGCCCGCCACTCGGTCCGTCGTCGACGGTTGCCTGCAGAAGGACGTCCAGGCTGTGTTGCGAAGATCTTCGGCATAACGATTGGCCATCCGCCGGTGCACCCAGGGAACGTTCGCCTGCCACGGCTTCTTGCGGCCGGTAAAATGAAAGATGGCCGGCCGATCAACGAAAGGCAGCAGGCCCGTCTGCGTATTCCAGCGCGGATGGAGCACCAGCCAGTCGCCGTCGAAAGTGACGTTCAGCGCATCCTGGTCATTGTTCTCGAACAGGTGCGACCGCTGCTCGAAGATTTCCCGGGTTCTGGGGAAGAGCCCCCTCGCTCGGCAAGCCGACCAGTCGAACAGCAATACGCCGGCATTGAAGTAGCGGCCGCCCTCGCCCATGCCGATCTTGCGCTGGCGCGCGCCTGATTTCTCGGGAAAGGCCATGACATAGTCGTCAACGGCGGCAAGCGCCTTGCCTTGAAAATCAAGGGTGAAGAGTTCATCGACCGGCGCAACCGCCAGCACGTCGGCATCGAGGTAAAGCAGGCGCTCGACATGGCCTGGTATATCCCGATCCATATAGAGCCGCGCCAGCGTGGCGGCGGACCAGCGGCCTCGCGCCTGGAGGCCGGCATCTGGCGTCTTATAGGGCAACACCCTGATCGCCATATCGTGAAGCCGCCCAAAATTATCGACCTCGGCGACCTCGTGCGGCTTGAGGTCGATGCCGAGAAGGAGGAACTCTACACCGGCATTCGTAAGATTGCGCTTGACGGAAAGCAGAGTGCAGCAGGCGGCCGGGAGCATGTTAACGTCAGAACAGACGATGACGGCACTCTGCTGCAAAATCCGGCCCCCCCGAAGCGGCAAATTGAACTTGATGCCGGATATCTAGTTGGTTTGGCGTCCGCCCGCAACCGCAGACAGCCCGTGCGACCGGCGCTCGCCCTCACGTTTTGAATCGAAATTCAAAGACTTGCGAGGCAAGGCTGAATCGATGCGGCAACGCGTTGAATCGGGATGTGAGCTATAACCGCAGCCAACGCATCAGCCCGAAACTCGTTTCCAATATCCGCCAATGCTGCAGGCAAAAAAAGGCCCGCCGTCACCGGCAGGCCTTCGATCGATGTTATCGCCGTCCGTGTTACTTGCAGGCCGCGCAGAAGCGCTGAATGCGGCGGCAGGCTTCTTCGAGAAGCGTTTCCGATGTCGCATAGGAGATGCGGAAGTTCGGGCCGAGGCCAAAGGCCGAGCCATGAACGACGGCAACGCCTTCGGATTCCAGAAGCTCGGACACGAAATCCTCGTCCGTCTCGATGACCTTGCCCGACGGTGCCGTTTTGCCGATCAGGCCGGCGCAGGACGGATAGACGTAGAAGGCGCCCTCCGGCACTGGGCAGACGATACCCTTGGCTTGGTTCAGCATGGAGACGACGAGGTCGCGGCGACCTTCGAAGATCTTCTTGTTCGCCGGGATGAAGTCCTGGGTGCCGTTCAGCGCTTCGACAGCCGCCCACTGGGCGATCGACGTGGCACCCGAGGTCTGCTGACCCTGGATCATGTCCATGGCCTTGATGAGCTGGAGCGGGCCTGCGGCATAGCCGATACGCCAGCCGGTCATCGCATAGGCCTTGGAGACGCCGTTCATTGTCAGCGTGCGGTCATACAGGCTGGGCTCGACCTCCACGGGCGTGACGAATTTGAAGTCGCCATAGGTCAGGTGCTCGTACATGTCGTCGGTCAGCACCCAGACATGCGGATGCTTCATCAGCACATCGGTCAGCGCCTTCAGCTCGGCATGCGTATAGGCCGCGCCCGTCGGGTTGGACGGCGAGTTGAAAATGAACCACTTCGTCTTCGGCGTGATCGCCTTTTCGAGATCGGCAGGCTGGAGTTTGAAGTTATGCTCCTGGGTAGCCGAAACGAACACCGGCGTGCCGCCGCAGAGCGCCACCATCTCCGGATAGGACACCCAGTAGGGCGCTGGGATGACGACTTCATCGCCCGGGTTCAGCGTCGCCATGAAGGCGTTGAACAGGATCTGCTTGCCGCCGGTGCCGACGATCGTCTGTTCCCAGGAATATTCAAGGCCGTTCTCGCGCTTGAACTTGGCGGCGATCGCCTTGCGCAGCTCAGGGATGCCGGAAACCGGCGTATACTTCGTCTCGCCACGGTTGATCGCGTCGATGGCAGCTGTCTTGATATTGTCTGGCGTATCGAAATCCGGCTCGCCTGCGCCGAGGCCAATGACGTCGCGTCCTTTCGCTTTCAGCTCACGCGCTTTCTGGGAGACGGCGATGGTGGCTGAAGGCTTCACACGGGAAAGAGCATCGGCAAGGAAGGCCATGATATCGGTCCTATTGGTTGAAACGGGCAGAAAGCCGGGACCGGAGTTCTGCGGTTAGCTCTATGTCCAATGTATGACGGCATTTCAAGCGCAAAGGCGTGATGGCGGCAATGATTCTTATTGATCGTTTTGCCGCACTGGCAAACCGACCCGCTCTCCATTTCGGCGCGGCTTGCGGCGCACGGTCGAAGCGCTCCGCAGCCAAACGCGCTTGCGGCGGGATTTAGCTCAGCCTAATCTTCCTCCCGATCCGATGCCGGCGCGTATCGGGCGTCAGGGAGGGCACGGTTAGAAATGACGGACGTCCGGGAATTGAACCAGGCCGAAGCTCGGCAATATCAGTAGCAGACGACAGGCCAGGACATCGCTCGCCGCAACTACCTGAGCCTCGGTACGGCGATCCTGCCGCCACGAATAAGCCGTAACAAATGCAGCCCGCCGCCGCAATTCGGTCGCGAGGGCGCCGAGATCGAAGCTGCATCATTCCCTCATCCAAAATTGGTTATTGAGGGTAGGCCAATGTTTCTGGAAGATGAGTTCGCCATCGGGCGCATGCGCATGCGCCGGATCTCCATTTCATGTCTTGTCGCCATCACCGTCTTTGTCGCCTGCATCGCCGCGATGCTGGGACTTGCCTCCGCCGCCCGCGCCGAGACGCGGCAGGCATCCGGTCAGCTCGCGGCCTTTGTGCGGCCGAACGACGTCAATAGCGGTTCGCTGCTCTTTCCTTCGAAGGAGCCAGGCTTTTATGTCGAAGCGCCGCGGCTGAGGACCGACGTCGCAATCGATATCTCCGGCCCGATCGCCAGGGTGAAGGTGACCCAGCGCTTCCAGAACCCGAGCCAGGGCTGGGTCGAGGGCACCTACGTCTTCCCGCTGCCCGACAATTCGGCCGTTGACGCGCTGAAGATGCAGATCGGCGAACGCTTCATCGAAGGCCAGATCAAGCCACGCCAGGAAGCCCGCGAGATCTATGAGCAGGCCAAGGCCGAGGGCAAGAAGACGGCGCTGCTCGAACAGCAGCGGCCGAACATCTTCACCAACCAGGTCGCCAATATCGGCCCCGGCGAAGAGATCGTCGTACAGATCGAATATCAGCAGACGGTCCATCAGTCCGGCGGTGAATTCTCGCTGCGCTTCCCGATGGTCGTTGCGCCGCGCTATAATCCGGCGCCGATCGTCCAGACCGTCGAGTTCAACAACGGTGCCGGCTTCGCAACACCATCCGACCCGGTGGAAAATCGCGAGAAGATCGAAGCCCCGGTGCTCGACCCGCGGGAGAATGCCAGGATCAACCCCGTTTCGCTGACAATCAACCTTAAGGCCGGCTTCCCGCTCGGTGAGGTCAAATCCTCTTTCCACCACGTCGATATCCGGCAGGACGGCGACCAGGCGAGAACGATCAGCCTGAAAGGAGACGCGGTTCCTGCCGACAAGGATTTCGAGCTCACCTGGAAAGCCGCTCCGGGCAAGACGCCAAGCGCCGGCCTGTTCCGCGAAGCGATTGATGGCAAGACCTACCTGCTTGCCTTCATCACTCCGCCCACCGCGCCGGATGCTCCAGTACCGTCAAAACGCGAGGTGGTCTTCGTCATCGACAATTCCGGCTCGATGTCCGGCCAGTCGATCGAACAGGCAAGACAGAGCCTGGCGCTTGCCATCTCCAGGCTCAACCCCGAGGACCGCTTCAACGTCATCCGTTTCGACGATACGATGACCGACTATTTCAACGGCCTCGTCGCCGCCACCCCCGATAACCGCGAAAAGGCCATCGCTTATATCAGGAGCCTGAACGCCGATGGCGGCACGGAAATGCTGCCGGCGCTCGAGGAGCGCGCTGCGCAACCAAGGCCCGATCGCAAGCGGAGCGCTGCGCCAGGTCGTATTCCTGACGGATGGCGCGATCGGCAACGAACAGCAGCTCTTCCAGGAAATCACCGCGAGCCGCGGCGATGCCCGCGTCTTCACCGTCGGCATCGGCTCGGCGCCGAACACTTATTTCATGACCAAAGCCGCCGAGGTCGGCCGCGGCACCTTCACCCAGATCGGCTCGACCGATCAGGTGGCAAGCCGCATGAGCGAACTCTTCGCCAAGCTGCAGAACCCCGCCATGACCGATATCGCCGCGACCTTCGAAGGCATCGAAGCCGAGGATATCACGCCGAACCCGATGCCCGACCTCTATAGCGGCGAGCCTGTGGTTCTGACAGCGGAACTGCCGCAGGACAAGGCTGCCGGAAAGCTGCAGATCGTCGGCAAGACAGGCAACCAGCCCTGGCGCGTCGAGATGGATATCGCCAATGCCGCAGACGGCAACGGCATTTCCAAGCTCTGGGCGCGACGCAAGATCGACGATTTCGAGGCCCGCGCCTATGAGCGCCAGGATCCCGCCGCGCTCGACAAGGACATCGAAACGGTGGCGCTTGCCCACCACCTCGTCTCGCGCGTCACCAGCCTGGTCGCCGTGGACGTCACGCCGTCGCGTCCGAACGAGCCGCTCGGCTCGGCGAAGCTGCCGCTCCACCTGCCCGAGGGCTGGGACTTCGGGAAGGTCTTCGGCGAAAATTCTGTCCCACCCGGCGGCGCAGAGCGCCACGGCGCGGCTGCGCCTGATGGAAGCGCCGAACCGCAACAGGCCGCAGCCGCAACACAGGCTTTCGCCGCGTCGCCCGAGATCGCCAACCTGATGGCCGCTGCACCAACGGCGAAAGCCGCCACGCTGATCGCACAGAAGAGTTCGACCGTGAACCTGCCGCAGACGGCGACGCGCGCCGACGAGCAGATCATGCGCGGGCTGACCATGCTGCTGCTAGCGCTGGCGGCGGCGAGCGGGCTCGCCATCTGGCGCCGCCGCCTCAAGGGTCTCATCATGGCCGGAGCCAAGCGCAATGGTTTCTAGCAACAATCAGGAAGCGGCCGAATTCGAGCCGCTTCCGATCTATCTGGAACTCGCCATGGCCGCCGCCACGGCGCACGACATGCCGAAGCCACGGAGGAGAAAGGGGTTCTTCCTCTGGCGTCTTTCGCCGATCGAAAAGACGATCGCCTTCGCCATCGCCGGTCTTGCCTTATATGGTCTGGCGCTGATCGGCGACGGTTTCCTGCTGAAGGCGAAGGCAGAAATCTCTCAGGTCCTGCTGAAGCGTGCTTTTGCCGCCGAACTGAGCGGCAAGGAGACGAAACCCTGGCCCTGGGCCGATTTCACCACGATGGCCAGGGTGCGTGCGCCGCGCCTCGGCAAGGACGCGATCGTGCTTTCCGGCGCATCCGGCGAGGCGCTCGCCTTCGGCCCGCTCTGGCTCGCCAATACACCGCAGCCGGGCGACGAGGGCACCTCCGTCATCGCCGCCCATCGCGACACCCATTTTCGCTGGCTGCAGTATATAAGGCCGGGCGATACGATCGAAGTTACCCGCCGCGACGGTAAGCTATTGACCTTCAAGGCCGGCCAAGGCCGCATTGCCCCCTGGGACGCGAGCGGCATCGACCCCGCCTCCGATGGCCGACGCCTCGTACTAGCCACCTGCTGGCCCTTCGATGCGACCGAACGCGGGCCGCTGCGCTACATCCTCGAAGCCGAACTGGTCGATGGTAACGCGACCGGCTCCGTTCAACCGGCAAACACAAAGCCGTTATTACAGACAGACTGAGGCTTGAAGCTCTGCCCTGCCCACTCCACGTTCCGGGTGGAGAGACGAGGGGGAAGCAAATGACGAGAATATCCGCCTTCCATTTCGCCGCGACGCTGATTCTGTTCGTCGCCACATCGGCCAATGCGGCCGATAGCGTCAACACGCAGGGTCCTACGGTTCGCGTCGAAAAACTGGCCGGTGGTCTCGAACACCCCTGGGCGGTCGAAGTGTTGCCCGACGGCGCCTATCTCGTCACCGAGCGGCCGGGCCGCATACGTATCATCCGCAATGGCAAGCTTTCCGAGCCGATCGCCAACGTGCCCAAGGTCAATGCCCGCGGCCAGGGCGGTCTTATGGACGTGGCGCTTGCCCCGGATTTTGCCAAGAGCAGAAAACTCTATTTCACCGCCGCCATCGCCAACAGGCAGGGCTCCGGCGCCGAGGCCTTCAGCGCAACGCTGTCTCCCGACGAAAAGAGGCTTCAGGCGGTCACGCCCATCTTCACCATGCGGCGCTTCACGTCAGGCAACATCCAATATGGCGCGCGCATCGCAATCGCCCGCGATGGCACGCTGTTCATCAGCGTCGGCGACCGCGGCGACCGCGACCGCTCGCAGGATTGGCAGGACGATGCCGGCTCGATCGTCCACATCAATGCCGACGGCAGCATCCCCGCCGACAATCCGTTCAAGGACGGCGGCAAGGGGCTGCCGGAGATCTGGTCGAAGGGCCACCGCAACCCGCAAGGCATCACCTTCGATGCGAAGGACGGCAAGCTCTACACCGTCGAACATGGCGCACGCGGCGGCGACGAGATCAATCAGATCGAAGCGGGCAAGAATTATGGTTGGCCGATCATCACCTACGGCCGTGACTATTCAGGCGCCGAGATCGGCGAAGGCACCGCCAAAAAAGGGCTGGAGCAGCCGCTGCACTATTGGGATCCTTCGATCGCGCCCGGCGCGCTCGCTGTCTATCGCGGCGCCATGTTCCCGGAATGGGACGGCGACTTCCTCGTCGCGGCGCTGAAATTCCAGCTGCTCTCGCGCATGCAGCGCGACGAGAGCGGCGCCTTCATCGCCGAGGAGCGCTTGTTCGAGGGCGACTACGGCCGCATCCGCGAGGTCATTGTAGCGCCCGACGGCGCGCTGCTGATGCTGACGGACGAGGACGACGGCGCGCTGCTCAGGGTCTCGCGCGCTCAGGCCAACAACGGTTGAGCGGTCACAGCGCGCCGCGCAATTCCTTGCGAATGACGAATTTCAGCCCGGCCCAGATCTCGTCGACTGCGCAGACCTTCACATCGACCAGGCCCGTTGGCAGCAGGATCTCCCGCAGCACATCCTCGGTGATATCGGTCGGCACGCGTGAGCTCTTCTTCGGCCAGGAGATCCAGATCATGCCGTCGGGCTTCAGGACCCGGAACAGCGTCGGCGCCGCCGCTTCCAACACTATGCGCTCAGTCACAAATAGATGGACATAATCGAGCGCCCGCAAAAGAGTCTCGGGAAGCAGGCGGATGACTGAAGCAAAACCGCTGAAACCATTGATGTCGTCGATCGTTTCGGGAACACCGAGAAGAGCGGCAGCCTGCCCATGCGCAAGCCCGAGCTTCATGGCCAGCGGCGTGCCGGAATAGCCTGCCATTCCGGATACCGCCATACCGCTCGCCGGCGTCTGTTTTTCGCGTTGCATGCCTCCACCTCCGCCATCAGCGCCAAGTCTTCGCCCTTGCCTAGAGGAAAGGCAACTGCTAACCGCTCGAACAGATCTCCCTTCCTCATCGAGGACGACATGACGCGCATTCAGGCGAACCTCCTCCTGTTGCTTGCAGCCGCCATCTGGGGCGGCGGCTTCGTCGCGCAGTCGACGGCGATGAGGGCGATCGGCCCCTTCTGGTTCATCGCCTTACGTTTTGCCGTCGCCACATTGGCCGTCTTGCCTTTCGTTCTTCTGGAAGTGCGCAAGGCAAAGGTGAAAACCAGCGCGCGCCATGCCAAGCTCTATATCCTCACCGGCCTTGCCCTTTTCAGCGGCGCCGCCACCCAGCAGGTCGGCCTGCAGACGACGACGGTGACGAATTCCAGCTTCATCACTGGCCTCTATGTCGTCTTCGTGCCGCTCATTGCCGTGTTTTTCCTGCGCCGTGCCCCGCATTGGATCATCTGGCCGGGCGCGCTGATGGCGTTCGCCGGCATCTATCTCCTGTCCGGCGGTCATCTCTCGGCGCTCACCTCAGGCGATCTCCTGACCGTGGCCTGCGCCGCCTTCTGGGCGATCCAGATCACCCTTGCCGGCATGACCGTCTCCGAGAGCGGAAGGCCGCTCGCGCTGGCCGCCACGCAATTTGCCGTCACCACGGCCTGCGCGTTAGCCGTTGCCGCAGCGGTCGAACCGATCAGCCTTTCGGCGATTTGGGCCGCAGGACCTGAGATCCTTTATGTCGGCATCTTCTCGTCCGGCTTGGCCTTCGTGCTGCAGGTGATTGCCCAGCGCTACACGACTCCGTCGCAGGCGGCGATCTTCCTTTCGTCCGAAGCGCTCTTCGGCGCATCGCTCGCAGCCCTGATTCTCGGTGAGTCGATGCCGGCCACCGGATATACAGGTTGTGCGCTAATGTTTATCGCTATGCTTGTAGTCGAGATCGTGCCCGGCTTTGCTCGCCGCCGCCTGTCAGCCGCCTGAACATGCGTCCAAATATGGGTGGACGCCGTGTTCAAAAAAATTTTTAGGGAACTCGCTAGCCCGTTTACGTTGTATTTTTGGCAAAATCTGCCCGAAACTTACATTGCGGGCGATATAAATCGTTAATCATCTCCCATTAACGACGGAAATTTTGCGTTTTTGCGCAAACCAGACGCGGGCAGCAGTGTGCCCGGAAGGACACGTTAAAAAACTTTTGCTTGCCAAAATCCCTTAAACGCAGCACTCTCAGCGCGTTCGGGCATTTTGCGAGCATGGGAAGTCCTTAAGTATTTGCGCGCCGGGAACGCTAATATTCCGGTCAGCCGGTTCCAAACAAAGCAGGCGAAAGTCCTGCTTGGAGCAGGCCGAGGTAGAGGGGACCTTTTTCTCAAATTTCAAGACTTGCCTGCCAACGCCTCCCGCAAGGAGGCAATGCTATGATGCTGCCCGTGTGGATGGCGGGCAGAGAGAAAAGGACCTGACGCATGGCCGAGACTGGCACTGTAAAATTCTTTAATACCGACAAAGGCTTCGGCTTCATCAAGCCGGACCGGGGCGGCGCCGATATCTTCGTTCACATTTCTGCCGTACAGGCCTCCGGGCTGGCCGGTTTGACGGAAAACCAGAAGGTAAGCTTCGACACGGAGCCGGATCGCCGCGGCAAGGGCCCCAAGGCCGTCAATCTGCAGATTGCCGGCTGAGCCCTTAACAAGGCTGTCGAATTCGAGTTGAAGCCCGGCAGCAATGCCGGGTTTTGTCGTTCAGCCTTCGTTCAGCCAGGAATCTTTAGGACTGACACCATCGAGAAGGAACCGGCGTTCGGTTTCCGAGATTAGGACTTGATGCTTATGAACAGGCTCGCCAAAACTCTTCTGCTGACGGCAACGGCTGCCGCGCTTTCTCTCTCCGTCATCGGCGAGGCCTCGGCCGGTGACCACCACTGGCGCCATCATCACAACAACGATGCCCTCGTCGGTGGCGCTGTCGGTCTCGCCACCGGTTTGATTGTCGGCTCGGCTATCGCCAACGCCAATAATGGCCCTGTTTATGACGAACCCCGCTACATCGACCCGCCGTACGAGCCAGAATATTACGAGCCGGCTCCGGTCTATCGCGCTCCGCGCCGCGTCTATGTCGAGCAGCCGCAATATGTTGAACAGCCTAGATATTATGCGCCTGCGCGCGCGTCGGTGGAGCCCTGGTCACCGCAATGGGAGCGTTATTGCTCCTACCGCTACCGCTCCTTCGATCCCCGCAGCGGCACCTATATCGGCAATGATGGCCGCAGTCACTTCTGCACCGCCGGCTGATCTGCCAACACGTCATCGCGAAGCGCCGCTCTCCAGCGGCGCTTTTGTTTTTGCCTCGTTCAGCCCGCCTTCTTCTCCCAGGGCATCGCCCGCAACTCGGCATCCGGCTCGAAATCGGTCGAGACGCTGACCGCGCGCCATGCCCGATCGGCCTCGATGCGTGCCGCATCCGCCTTCTCGACATTGCGCACAGCATCGCTGCCGAGCAGCAACCGGAGCGGCGGTTGGTCGAGACCGGCAATGTGAATGACGACGGCGGCCGCTTTGGCAGGATCGCCAGGTTGACGGCCGTCATATTCACGTTGGAAGCGCACCGTGGCGCCGACCGTTTCCGCATAGTCCGCGCGCCCCTCGGCCAGCACCGTCGAGGCACCGGCGAAATCAGTTCTGAAACCGCCGGGTTCGACCACTGTCACCTTGATGCCGAATGGCGCGACTTCCTTAGACAACACCTCCGAAAAGCCCTCGACTGCAAATTTGGCTGCCGAATAGGCGCCACGTCCGGCCGGTCCGATACGGCCGCCGACGGATGAGAACTGGATGATATGGCCCGCACCCTGTTCGCGCATCAGGGCGATCACCGCCTTGGTCATGATAACAGTACCGAAGAGGTTGGTCTCGACCTGGGCTCGGAAATCGGCGAGGCTGGTATCCTCGATCGGACTGACATTGCCGTAGCCGGCATTGTTGACAAGCACGTCGATACGGCCGAACCGCTTCACGCCAGCTTCCACCGCGGCGGCTGCCGCTTCCTCGTCGGTCACGTCGAGCGCCAGCGTCAGCACCTGATTGCCATATTGTTCGGAAAGATCCGCAAGCCGGGCAGGATCGCGCGCCGTCGCCACCAGATTGTCGCCGGCGGCCAGAACCGCCTCCGCCAGCGCCCGGCCGAGACCACGCGAACAGCCTGTAATCAACCACACCTTCGACATCGGAAACCTCTCCTTGATTGGTTCCCCGAGCATGTAGGTCCTATTGTTCCCGATCGAAAGAAGGTACCAGAATGATCTATACACACCTCGAGGTAACTGAAGTGGCCGGCGACATATTCGATTTCTGCTGCAACATGACTGACGAGCAGGATGCACGGGCGCGCGCCTTGATAGAACGGGCGGCGGCGAAATGGCCACTGCGCATCCTGCACGCACTATCGGATGCCGGCGCACCCTTACGCTTCTCGCGCCTCATGGAGCGGATCGAGGGCATCAGCCAGAAAGTGCTGACGCAGACGCTGCGCACCCTCGAAAGCGACGGCCTCATTATTCGCACCCTCTATCCCGAGATTCCACCGCGCGTTGAATATGAATTGACGCCGCTTGGCCGCGACCTCCTCATGCAGGTCGTCACTCTCTGGCGTTGGATCGTGGAGCGCCTGGATGAGTTCGATTCGCGCAAGGCCGTGAAGCTGACGGCAACGGACAATTAGGCCGGAATACGGATCGTTGCCCGCAAGCCCCCGAGCGGGCTGTCGCCCAGCGTGACGTTGCCGCCATGGCTGCGAGCAATATCGCGGGCAATCGCAAGACCGAGGCCGGTGCCGGATGCATCCAGGTTGCGCGCTGCGTCCAGCCGGAAGAACGGCTTGAACACGTCCTCGCGATTCTTTTCCGGAATGCCCGGCCCGTCATCGTCGAAGATAACAGTCAGCCACTTGGCATTGTGTTTGGCCTCGATGTCGAGCCTATTGGCATAACGGCGCGCGTTCGAGGCAAGGTTGGTGACGAGACGCGTGAACGCATTCGGCCTGACGGAAATGTCGTCGTCGCCTTCGATCGTATAGCTGAACTGCTTACGATGCAGGACGAAATCGGATTCCAGCTTGGCGAAGATCTCGCTGAGCTTCAGCTCGCCGACATCCTCTTCGACCTCGCCGCGGGCGAAGGCCATGTAGGCCTCCAGCATCGTCTGCATATCATTGACGTCGTCGTTCAGGCCATGCAGGTCGGGATTGTCGCCGGCGAGCGCCAGTTGCAGCTTGAAGCGGGTGAGAATGGTGCGCAGATCATGGCTGACGCCGGAAAGCATCGCCGTACGCTGCTCGATCTGCCGCTCGATGCGTTCACGCATCAGAATGAAGGCAAGGCCGGCGCGCCTGACCTCGTCGGCGCCTCGCGGATAGAAATTGTCGGGCTTCTGCCCTTTGCCGAAGCTTTCGGCAGCCCGCGCCAGCATCAGGATCGGCCGGATCTGCCCGCGCAGGAAGAGAATCGAAATGCCGATCAGCACCAGCGACGTGCCGACCATCCAGACGATGAAGATGTGGGTGTTGGAGGCATAGGTCTGACTGCGTTTGGCCAGCACCCGCAGGATCTTGTTCTCGAGCTTGATCCGGATTTCGACGAGGTTCGAGTTGCCAACCGTGTCGATCCAGAAAGGCCGGTGAATCTCGTCGGTGATCTCATCGCTGAGGATGCCGTCAAGGATCGAGAAGAAGGGCTTGACGCGCGGCGGCGGCAGATCGCCGTCCGGCTCAATCGAAATCTGCAGGTTAAGCTGATCGCGCGCGATGCGGATGATCTCGCTATAGTCGGAATTCTGCGGATAGGTCTCGACGATCTCGATGATGGCGGCGATGTCGCGGGTGACGGCGAGCGACAGGCGCTCGGTCACCATTTGCCAGTGACGCTCCATGAAGACGGCGGCGACGACGGATTGCAGCAGCACCATCGGGATGATGATGATCAGCAGCGAGCGCGCGTAGAGCCCGGTGGGCAATCGGCGCCGCAGCCAGCGGACGATCCAGCGCCAGCCCGCCGCCGGAGCGCGGTCTTCCCGCCGCAAACTGTCCATTGTCACCATCGTCGGTCCCGGCCGTTCAGAGCGCGATACGGGAAAGTGTGAACCGTCCTCCGCATCATGCTCCACTTCTCAAATCTAGTCGATGCTCAGCCTGTATCCGATGCCGCGCACCGTCTGCAGCCAGACGGGATTGGCCGGATCCTCCTCGATCTTGCGCCTGAGCCGGTTGATCTGCACGTCGATCGTCCGCTCGCCGACCTCTGTGTCATTGCCGATCAGTTCGTGACGGGGGATGGTGTCACCGGCGCGGCGCGCAAAGAGCAGCATGATTTCCTGTTCGCGATCGGTAAGCCGGATCACCTCGCTGGCTTTCTTCAGCTCCTTGCGGGTCAGGGAGAAAGTGTAGGGCCCAAACATGACCTGTTCGATCTTCAGCCCCTCACCGTTGGCGTTGCGGCGCAGGATATTGTTGATGCGCAGGACCAGCTCGCGCGGATCGAAGGGTTTGGAGAGATAATCGTCGGCGCCGGCCTCAAGGCCTTCGATGCGATTGCCCGATTCCGCCAGCGCCGTCAGCATGATAATCGGCACGTTCTTGATGGCGCGAAGCCCGCGGGTGACGTCGATGCCGGATTCGCCCGGCATCATCACATCCATGATGATGAGATCGAAATCGAGACCGGCAAGTTTGCGCTGCGCCTCGGCGCCGTCGGCCGCGACAGTGACGCGAAAGCCGTTCTCCGCGAGATAGCGATTGAGCAGCGCGCGGATACGGGAGTCATCGTCGACCACCAGCAGATGCGCCGCATCGTCGGAAATACCTGTCTTGACCGCCATTCACTCCGCCTTCTTTCTATCCCGCATGCCTCCAAGGAAGGCCTTCACGCCCTCCCTCACCTGCGCAGAGGCTCCTTCGAATGCCCGCTCAATGCGGCGCGATTGCGGCTCTGCAAGGGCAAGCGCCAGCTCGCGCCCCGATTTCGTCGGATAAAGCTTGCGCTGCCGCCGATCCTCAGGACCGGCCACCTGGCGAATATAGCCCGAATCGATCAGCTGTTTCAGCACCCTTGCAAGACTCTGCTTGGTGATCTTCAGTGTGTCGAGAAGATCAGCAACCGTCATGCCGGGATTGCGGTTGACGAAATGCACGACGCGGTGATGCGCCCGTCCGAAGCCGCTCTTTTCTAGGATGGCGTCAGGATCAGAAACGAAGTCGCGATAGGCGAAGAAGAATAGTTCGATCATCTCGAAATCGATACCGCCTGTATCCTCCATTGGCGTGGCCAACGGCTCCGGCTTGCCTGCTTTGGGACCGGTCTGTCGTGACACTCCACATTTCCTTTCTCGTTGCGCGCGTTGCGGGAAACTTCCGCATACATAGGTCAGTATTATTGACGTAAATTTACGCGGCTACCAGCTTCACCGAACTTCGTGGGAGCCCGAGCTTATTTCGCAATTTCCCTGATATTTCTTTGGTAACCAAGGTCCGCCCGGAACTTCCGACGCAATAAGCAATTCCCCCGACGTCTTGGATAAAACGTAATGGGGACAACAATCAACAGGCATGGCGAGTGAAGCCCCGGCGGAGATTTGGAATGGCTTCAAAGGCGGGAGGAGGATTGCGCGAACGAGGCGGCCTGCCGACCGCCTCCTTTCACAGTTGCCGATGATCTTATTGATAGACGTAGACAATCCGGCGCGTACCTGGATCGACGAGGACGGGCCGGTCGTTGATCCTTGTGTAGCGATATTCGTAATCCGGAATGGTCTGGAAAGTCACGTCGGCAGGCACTTCCGCGCCGACGACCACATCGCCGCCAAGCCGCACCGTCTCGGTCGGATTGGTCTCGATATAGGTCCGCACCGTCTCCGGCGGAGTGATCGTTTCGACAGCTCCAACCGGCCCGATCAATTCATCGCCCGGCGCCGGTTGCGGGTCGGCCGGGACAACGCTGGCAGTCGATTCGTAGGTCACCACGGGAACGCCGATCTCGGCGCGATGCTGCTCGACGATAACCTGGTTGCCGCCGTAGTCCATCTGCAGATAATCCGCATAGACCCAGCCGCGCATGCCGTTGACGTCGACACGGCACCAGCGGCTACCTTCGATGCAGCCGTCGAGCACCGCGGTCGAACCGCGGGTGGCAAGGCCGACCGCCGGATATTGCGGGCCTGGACCTGCGCGGACATTGAGATCGTTGACCGTGGTCGCCACCATCTCCGCCTGCGCCAGACCGCCGCTCGCCAGGAGCACGGCTCCAGCCAACAGGATGTTTCTCTTCAAGGTCATGTGAGCGTCTCCTTGGTTTCGATGGCCGGACAACGCGCGGCGTTCCACGATGTTCCGACGCGCCCCGCCGGGGCAAAACGGCCCCTCCAGATACGCCCTCACAAGCAATTGAAAAATTAGAATAAAACTTGATTTCGTCGACGCGCCGAACGGCGGAAGAGACCTATAAACTTGTGTTGCAGTCGGTCTTGCTGCCGTGAAACACGCGTCAAAGCAGAAGATTTGGGCTGTCCTCGCCGCCGTTTCGGACTATACCCTGAGCACCCGAGACACCCAAGCGAGGCACTTATGGGCATGCTCCAGGCCGGCATCATTCCGGTGACACCCTTTCAGCAGAACTGCACGGTCTTCTTCGATCCCGATACCCAGGAAGGCGTCGTCGTCGATCCGGGCGGCGACGTGCCGCTTATCCTTCAGGCGATTGAGAAAAGCGGCCTGACCATCAAGGAAATCTGGCTGACGCACGGTCATCTCGACCATGCCGGCGGCGCCGGGGAGTTGAAGGAAGCCCTCGGCGTCGACATAGTCGGCCCGCATCAGGATGACCTGCCGCTGCTGCAGCGCATCGAGACCCAGGCCGCGACGTACGGCATATCAGGATTGCGCAATGTTCTGCCGGACCGCTGGCTGAAGAACGGCGACAAGGTCTCCTTCGGCGCCCACGAATTCGAGGTCTATCACACGCCCGGCCATGCCCCCGGCCACGTGATCTATTTCAACCGCGCACAGAATTTCGCCCATCTCGGCGACGTGCTCTTCAACGGCTCGATCGGCCGCACCGACCTGCCTGGCGGCAATCATCAGCAGCTGTTGGATTCGATCCGCGACAAGGTCCTGCCGCTTGGCGACGACGTCGGCTTTATCTGCGGCCATGGGCCCGGCAGCCGCATCGGTGACGAACGGCGAAGCAATCCGTATCTGCAGGAAATCAGGCCTCGTTGAGCATCCGATGCAGACACATCAGGCACCCGGCAAAATGGTGTGAGCCCATGCTCACATCATCTTCCTGCCGTTCGGCACCGGCTGGTCGACCGCCGCAAGCACGATCGCGCCATTCTCGTCCTCGAATCCCAGCGTCAGCACTTCCGAACGGAACGGACCGATCTGCCGGGGCGGGAAATTGACGACGCCGAACACCTGCCGGCCGATCAGGGTTTCCGGCGTATAATGCACGGTGATCTGCGCCGAGGATTTCTTGATACCGATCTGAGGGCCAAAATCGATGAGCAGCTTGAAAGCCGGCTTGCGCGCCTCCGGAAAAGAGCTGGCTTCGATGATCGTACCGACACGGATGTCGACACGCTCGAAATCGGCGTAGCTGATCTCTTCCGCCATGTGCATCTCCGTCAGCCGGCCAGTTCCTCGGCCCGCTTGCGCGCTGCCGCAAGCGCCTTATCGAACAGGGGCTGCATGCCGTTCTCCGCCATCAGAACGGCGAGCGCCGCCGCCGTCGTGCCGCCGGGAGACGTCACATTCTGCCGCAGCCGCGAAGCATCGTCGGGGGACTGGTGCAAGAGTTCACCAGCCCCCGCGACCGTTTCCCGCGCAAGACGCATGGCGAGGTCCGCCTGCAGGCCGAGCTTTCGGCCTGCCTCCGCCATACATTCGACGAGATAGAATACATAAGCCGGGCCGCTGCCGGAAAGCGCCGTCACGGCATCGATATCGGCCTCCGCAGGCACCCATTCGACCGGGCCGGAGACGCTGAGAAGGGCATGGACGCGTTTGCGTTGCGGATCGCTGACTCCTGAATTGGCAAAGGCCCCGGTCACACCGCGGCCGACCATAGCCGGCGTGTTCGGCATGGCTCGCACCATGGCGGCTTTGCCGAGATGTTTTTCGAGAAAACCGAGCGTCTTGCCGGCTGCCACCGAGACGACGACCGTCGCCGGCCCGACGGCGCTCTTCACATCAGGCAACACCGTCTCCATCACCTGCGGCTTAACTGCGAGAAACAAAACGCTCGCCTTCAATTCCGTAGGGATCGCGGTCAGATGCGTCGCGCCGGCTTCCTTGATCGTCGCCAGCATCGCCGATGAAGGGCCTGGATCCACAACAATGACGGCGGAGCCCGGAACGCCGCTCTTCAGCCAGCCGGAGAGCATGGCTCCGCCCATGTTTCCGGCGCCGATCAGTACGACGGGATTTGCCGGGGAGACCGCCTTCGCCGGCATCTTATGCCTCGCCTACCGTTTCGAACAGCACGGCTTCCATCGCCTTAGCCGCGTCCATGCCGGACCAGACAACGAACTGGAATACCTGGAAATAGGCTTCGCATGTGTCGAGCGCACTGGAAAGCAGCACCTCTACCTGGCGATTGGTCGGCTCCGCGCCGCCTGCAAGCAGCAGCGACTGCCTGAAGATGACGACATCTTCCTGACGCCAGAGATCGAAATGACCCATCAGGACCTGCCCGTTGATCGCCGAGAGCAGCTTGACCACCTCGTTGACCCTAATGTCGGGGACTTTGATATCGAAAGCGCAGCCAAGATGCAGCGCCTCGAATTCCTCCATCCAGGAAAAGGAAACATGATAGTCCGCCCAGCGTCCCTCGACCGTCATCGCGATCTCGTCCTCGCCGGATCGCTCGAACGACCAGTCGTTGTTGGAGGCCACGTACTCGATCATATCGACCGGGTTCGACTGACGCTCGACTTCCAATTCCATCAGGTTCATGCAGCACCTTCTTGACCGGAACGAATGCGGCTTAGCTTGGGATACGAACACAAGAAAGACACACGCAACACCGGAAACCACCATCGGATGATCGTTGAACCGCTGCCAGACTTAACGCAGATAACCTGCCCGGAGCTTACCAAGTCGCTTCGAATCATCATTTAAAATCAGTGTATAATGACCCTTGCCACCTGCCAGCCCCCAGAAGGGAAAATAGGGCAGGCCTGCTGTGGAAAGCACTTCGAAACTCAATTCAGAAGGGAGAATAAGCGACTCTGCGTATTGGCTTTTTTGGCAGTGTCCACAGGTGGAAAACTCACCTGGAATTTTTTGTGACAGATGCGGCGTGTGGCATGAAGGCAACGCCGCATCTGCACCTAGCTGAATTTAGTGGCCCTCGCTGGCGAGCTTGGCCTCCAACGCCGCGATACGGGCGGCAAGCGCCTCGTTTTCATCGCGCGCCTTGATCGCCATCTCTCGCACGGCCTCGAATTCCTCGCGCTTGACGACGTCCATGCTGTTCAGCCAACGCTCGGCCTGGGCGTTGAAAGCCGTCTCGATCTCCTTGCGGACGCCCTGCGCGGCACCTGCCGCATCGGTCATCAGCTTGGCGAACTCGTCCATGATGCGGTTCGTTCCGGTCGTCATGGCGTTTTTCTCCCTTCGTATAAGGTGAATTCAGCCCTTCAGGGCCCCGAAGATTGAGGTAGGGCTTCGCCACCCGCGATGCAAGCGCTTTGCGCGGGATAGCCTTATCCTGAAGCGGGCAGCCGAGGCGCGATCACGAACAATGCACTTGACCGTCCGGGATCGCGGCGGCATGTTCCGCCGACCTCAACGGATGGGAAAACCTTGCCGACAGCAGCCAATCTCCTTGCGATCATGCCTTTCCCGGACATCGATCCGATCGCTTTTTCGATCGGTCCGTTGGCGATTCACTGGTACGGCCTGGCATACGTCGCCGGCATCCTGCTTGGCTGGGCCTATGCGCGCCGCCTCGCCGCCAACGACAGTCTCTGGCCGGGCAATAGATCGCCGATGACGAAGACGCAGCTCGACGATTTCATCGTCTGGGCCGCCCTCGGCGTCGTGCTTGGCGGCCGTCTCGGCTATATCTTCTTCTATGACCTCTCCGCTGTCCTGCGCGATCCCATCCGCGCAGTCGAAATCTGGAACGGCGGCATGTCCTTCCACGGCGGCCTGACCGGCACGACGATTGCCATGATCATCTTTGCTCGCCGCAATGCCATTCCGATCTGGAGCCTGTTCGATATCGTCGCCGCCGTCGTTCCCTTCGGCCTGTTCTTCGGCCGCATCGCCAATTTCATCAACGGTGAGCTCTGGGGCCGGCTGACCGACGTCCCCTGGGCCGTGGTTTTCCCGACCGGCGGGCCCTTCGCCCGCCATCCGAGCCAGCTCTACGAGGCCGGCCTTGAGGGCATTGTTCTGCTCCTGGTGCTTGCCGCCCTCGTCTATGGCATGCGTGCGCTGAAAAGCCCTGGCTTCATCACGGGCGTCTTCGTCTGCGGTTATGCACTGTCGCGCATCTTCGTCGAGTTCTTCCGAGAGCCGGACGCCCAGCTCGGTTACCTCCTCGGCACGAACTGGCTGACCATGGGTATGGTCCTCTCCTCCCCGATGATCCTGCTCGGCCTCTGGGCGATCCTGCGGGCCCGCCGCCAGGCCGCGCCGCAGCTCTAAACCGGCAGGACGCGCGACATGACCACCGCTCTAGGCGAAAAGATCAAGGCGATCATCCAGGCCAACGGCCCGATCAGCGTCACCGACTATTTCTCGCTCTGCCTCGCCGATCCCGAGCACGGCTATTACCGCACCCGAGAACCCTTCGGCCGGTCCGGCGATTTTGTCACCGCGCCCGAAGTCAGCCAGATCTTCGGCGAGATGATCGGCGTCTTCGTCGTCCATGCCTGGCAGCGCCACGGCACGCAGGCAGATGTGCGCCTTGTCGAGATCGGGCCTGGCCGCGGCACGATGATGGCGGATATGCTGCGTGTCATCGCCCGCATCGCCCCGCCGCTGTTTGACACGATGGGCGTGCATCTCGTCGAAACCAGCGAGCGCCTGCGCGACGTCCAGAGCCAGACACTCGAAGCTTATGGCGAAAGGATCGCGTGGCACGGTGGCTTCGATGAGGTCCCGCCCGGCTTCACGCTGATTGCCGCCAACGAATTGTTCGACGCAATCCCGATCCGACAGTTCGTCCGCACGCAAACGGGTTTCCGCGAGCGCATGGTCGGGCTTGACGCCGATGGCGAACTGACCTTTGCCGCAGGTGTCGCGGGCCTCGATCCGGCCCTACTGCCGGAACCGGTGCAGAACCTGCCGCTCGGCACGCTCTTCGAGATCTCACCCGCCCGCCAGGCCGTGATGATGGCGATCTGCGAGCGGCTGCGCGCCTTCGGCGGCACGGCGCTGGTCGTCGACTACGGCCATCTCGTCACCGGCTTCGGCGATACGCTGCAAGCGGTGCGCATGCATGAATTCGACCCGCCGCTCGCCCATCCCGGCGAAGCTGACCTGACGAGCCATGTCGATTTCCAGCAGCTCGCCGAGACGGCACTGACGGCCGGCCTCCATCTGAACGGCGCCCTGCACCAGGGTGACTTTCTGACCGGCCTCGGCATTCTCGAACGCGCCGCAGCCCTCGGGCGTGACCGCGAGCCGCAGACCCAGCAGGTCATTCAATCGGCGGTCGACAGGCTTGCCGGCGCCGGTGAGGGCCGGATGGGTGAACTCTTCAAGGTGATGGCGGTCTCCCATCCTGCCGTCGATCTCATGCCCTTTCGCCCGGTGGATTGACAGGGCGCACGCGGCTGAGCCAACATCCGCGCGAAACAGGAACTTGAAGCGCGCCGCAGACGCGATGCGCTCGGGACAAAACAAACCCCTCGAAAACCCGGAATTACAGATGCAGGACGCGGCCTCTCCCGCACCGATCCAAAGCCCGCTGCTGAACGAAGCGACGGGCGGCACCATCCGCCACGGTTATTTCACCCGGGCCGGCGGTGTTTCCGAAGGGATCTATCGCGGTCTCAATGTCGGCCTCGGCTCCAACGACGAGCGCCGGAACGTCATGGAAAATCGCCGCCGCGTCGCCGCCTGGTTCGACCTGCCGCTCGAGCGGCTGGCAACTGTTCATCAGGTGCATTCGCCCGACGTCGTGACGATTGGCGCCGATTACGACGGCGCCCGCCCCGACGCCGACGCGATGGTGACGGCAGTTCCCGGCATTGCGCTTGGCGTGCTGGCCGCCGATTGCGGTCCGGTCCTCTTTGTCGATCCCGAAAATCGCGTCATCGGCGCCGCCCATGCCGGCTGGAAGGGCGCGCTGACCGGTGTTCTCGAAAACACCATTGCGGCCATGGAAGCCCTGGGGGCCGATCGCGCCAGCCTACTGGCCTGCCTCGGCCCCTCGATCAGTCAGGCGAGTTACGAGGTCGGGCCGGAATTCGTCGATCGCTTCGTCGCCGAAAATCCGGACTACGAACGCTTTTTCACGCCGTCCGCAACGCCGGGCCGCGCCATGTTCGATCTACCGGCGCTGACGATCGACAGGCTGACGCGGGCTGGTGTGCAGGCCGAAAACCTCGGGCTCTGCACCTATCCGGATAGCGAGCGCTTCTTTTCCTATCGCAGGACGACACATCGCAACGAGCCGGACTACGGCCGCCAGATTTCAGCGATATCAATCAGGGAGACTTGAGCAGAATGGCACTGCATTTCGAAAAGGCCGAGTTCGCAAGCCGGCTGGCACGCCTCACCGAGAAGATGAAGGAAGAAAAGCTCGACGCCCTGCTGCTCTTCGCCCAGGAAAGCATGTATTGGCTGACCGGCTACGACACCTTCGGCTACTGCTTTTTCCAGACGCTGGTCGTCAAGAGCGACGGTACGATGGCGCTGATCACCCGCTCGGCCGATCTCCGCCAGGCCAAACACACTTCGATCCTCGAAGACATCCACATCTGGGTCGACAGGGTCAATGCCGATCCGACGCTCGACCTGAAGAACCTCCTGGTCGAGATGGATCTGCTCGGCGCACGCATCGGCGTGGAATATGATACGCACGGGATGACCGGCCGCATCGCCCGCCTGCTCGACGCGCAGTTGACCACTTTCGGCCAGATCGTCGACGCCTCCTATCTCGTCAGCCGTCTTCGTCTCGTCAAGAGCCCGACGGAAGTCGCCTATGTCGAGCGCGCTGCCGCTCTCGCGGACGACGCGCTCGACGCCGCAATCCGGCTAACGAAACCGGGCGCCGACGAGGCCGATATCCTCGCCGCCATGCAGGGTGCGGTCTTTTCCGGCGGCGGCGATTATCCCGCCAACGAGTTCATCATCGGCTCCGCTGCCGACGCCCTGCTCTGCCGCTACAAGGCCGGCCGCCGCAAGCTCGACGCCAACGACCAGCTGACGCTGGAATGGGCCGGCACCTATGCGCATTATCATGCCGCCATGATGCGCACGATCGTCATCGGCGAGCCGATGCAACGCCATCGAGAGCTCTACAATGCCTGCCGCGAAACCATTGAGGCGATCGAGACCGTGCTGAAGCCCGGCCACACCTTCGGCGACGTCTTCGACATCCATGCCAGGATCATGGACGAGCGTGGCCTTGCCCGACACCGGCTGAATGCTTGCGGTTATTCGCTCGGCGCCCGCTTCTCGCCCTCCTGGATGGAGCACCAGATGTTCCATGTCGGCAATCCGCAGCCGATCGAGCCGAACATGTCGCTCTTCGTGCACATGATCATTGCCGATTCCGATACCGGCACGGCAATGACGCTCGGACAGACCTACCTGACGACGGCGGATGCGCCGCGCACACTTTCCCGTCATTCGCTCGATTTCATCGGCCTTTGAAGACCGGGACTGACCGGTGAGAATCCGGAATTGACAGAGGACCATCCCCGCCCGCATAAATCCGGGCGGGCTGATACGATTGTGGGAAGGACGGATCACGGGATGACGCGAGCTGCGACTGCGCCCACGCTCCTGTTCGTCATGGCTCTGCTGACCGCCTGCAACACCACCGACGCGCTGACGCCGCAAGTCGGAATTGGCGAATCCTCCGGAACTCCGCCGTCAAGTCCGGTGACGCAGGGCGAGGCAGAACGTCTGGCCGGCACCCGACAGCCGGTTTTTGCCGGGAGCACACAGCCGAGTGGCTATCATCCGGCCTATGATCAATCGCAAAGAACCTATCGACCCGGCAGCGGCGCGCCCCCGACGACGATGCAGGAGCAGGCAGACGCGCTGTCGAGGAACGGCTCCTCGCCCGCCGCCTCCGCTCCGATCAAGGGACAGGCGCTGCCGCCGGCTGCCGCCGGCGCCGGATCGCCAACACAGCCCGGCCAGCGGCTTGACGCGCAGCAACCGCAGCAGACCGCCGCCCTCACCCCCGGCACATCATCCGCGCGCGGCAATACCGTGCGCTTCCTGCCGATCATCGGGGCGCCGGTGCAAGCCGTGACTCCGCTCTCGCGCCAACTCGGCGCCGAGGCGCGCGCCCATGGCCTTTCCATCAAGAGCTCGAACGACACGAGCAGCGATTACATCCTCAAAGGCTATCTCTCCGCTTTCAGCGACGACGGCAAGGTCACCGTCGTCTATGTCTGGGACATTCTCGACGGTGGCGGCGCCCGCCTGCACCGCATCCAGGGGCAGGAAAGCGTACCGACGGCCGCCGCCGACCCTTGGGCGGGTGTCCCGGCTTCGGTGATGCAGCAGATCGCCTCGAAAACCATCGCGGAATTCACCTCCTGGCGGCAAACTCAGGGCGGTTAGTCACAAACTTTTTGCAAATATGAAAGTCTGTGGCGCCTTTGCCCTTGCATTCACTGGGAAGCTGACTAAAAAGCGCGGCTATCAGCGCATAACAGGCGGACCAAAATGAAGGTTTTCGCAGGCAATTCGAACCGGCAACTCGCCGAAGCGATCTGCAACTATCTCAATGTTCCTTTGGGAAGAGCCAGTGTCCGAAGGTTTGCCGACCAGGAAATCTTCGTGGAAATCCAGGAAAACGTGCGCGGCGAGGACGTTTTCCTCGTGCAGCCCACCGCCTTTCCCGCCAACGACCACCTGATGGAGCTGCTGATCATGATCGACGCGATGCGTCGTTCGTCGGCACGCCGCATCACCGCCGTTCTTCCCTATTTCGGCTATGCCCGTCAGGACCGCCGCGCATCCGGCCGCACGCCGATCTCCGCCAAGCTGGTTGCCAACCTGATTACCGAAGCCGGCGCCGATCGCGTCATGACGCTCGATCTCCATGCCGGTCAGATCCAAGGCTTCTTCGATATACCCACAGACAACCTCTTCGCCCTGCCCGTGCTGACGCGCGACATCAAGAGCCATTATGACCTCAGCAATGTCATGGTCGTCTCGCCCGACGTCGGCGGCGTGGTGCGCGCACGCGCGCTCGCCAAACGGCTGGACTGTCTTCTGGCCATCGTCGACAAGCGTCGCGATCGGCCAGGTGAATCCGAAGTCATGAACATCATCGGCGACGTCACCGGCAAGGACTGCCTGCTGATCGACGACATCGTCGATTCCGGCGGCACCCTCTGCAATGCGGCCGACGCACTGCTCGCCCAGGGTGCCTCCAGCGTCACCGCCTATATCACGCACGGCGTTCTCTCGGGCGGCGCGGTTACCCGCGTCACCTCCTCGAAGCTGCGTGAGCTCGTCATCACCGATTCGATCCAGCCGACAACGGCGGTGCTTTCAGCGCACAATATCCGCGTCGTGACGACGGCCCCGCTGATCGGCGAAGCCATCAGCCGCACGAGCCAGGAAGAGTCCGTCTCCAGCCTCTTCGATTAAAAAGTCTCCTCCGTCATGCCTAGCCTTGTGCCGAGCATCTGACCTCTGCAATTCCTTGGCAGGAAAGCATTATTTTCAGATTTAATCAGCCGGGGCAGATCCTGGGCACACAAGGCCGAGGATGGCGTCACGGCTTCTGCAGTGGTTTGTCAGCAGCCTGAAGGCCGGCACAAGTCCGGCCTCTTTCATTTCTGGGTCCAATCGAGAACCTTCAAGGCTGCTGCGGCGGCGCAGGGACTACGTCCTGACCTTGATCCTGTTCCTGCTGCTCGTCCGACTCCAGCCCCTGATCCTGGTCCTGATCCGGACCATCCGGTCCCTTGATCTGCTGGCCATTGACCGCCACGGAACCGTCGCGGCTGATGCTCACGTCCCAGCGCGAACGGCCATCCGGATCGGTCTTGGCAAAGCCCTTCACCATCATGATGCCGAAGGAGACCTGGTTGAGGTCGGGGTCCGTCTTGGCAAGCTCCTGAACCGCCGCGATCGTCTTGTCGAGATCGCGGGCAAGGATCGTCGCCTCCATCGAATAGTCCTTCTCGGTATCGACGCGACCTTCGATCCTGCCGGTTATATCGACGTCATAGACCTGCGATTTGGCACTGATCTTCGGAAACTCGACGGCAAGCCGGCCATCGCGGAAGAGCTTCTTCGCCATCTCCTCGCCGGTCTTCTCGGACGCCGAATCTTTGAAATCCATCGCCATGAGGGCGTCGCCGAAGCTTGCGAAATCCAGATTCGGAAGCGCGAGCTGGAAATCGAAGTTGCTCGGCATGAAGGCCGAATAGTTTGCCGGCATCAGCGGCGTGTCGAGGCTGATCTCCTGCGCATTCATGCCGAAGCCGAAACGCATGGCGTCACTCGGCCCGTCGATGGCGAGGTTGTAGCCGAATGCCTTGGCGCCGCCCTTGCCCATCTCGCTGCTGACGGTCAGGTCGTTGACGCCGATCGTCTCGCTGAACAAGGTCAGAAGCGGGAAGGCTTCCTTCACTATTCCCTTTATCTTGTCGCTGTTTTCCGGGCTCAATTCCTTCTCATCGAGATGGTCGAGCACGAAGAAGACCATCTCACGAATCTGCTTGGCCGGCAGGCCGTTCACCTTGGCCTCGACATTGATCGAGCCGGCACGAAGTTCGATAGGCGGCATTTGCAGGCCGGAAACCTGCTCGACGAAATCGGACATCGAGCCACTGCCGGCGAAATCGATACGTCCATGGCCGCCTGCGCTGTCGGTCGAACTCAGCTTCTGATCCATGCTGGCGATGCTGGCATGGACCTCCTCCGTTTCGGTCTTGCTGGCCACCTTGATGTCTTTGGCCGCGAAGGTGCCGGAGCGCAGATAGCTGATCGCCGGGTCGAAGACGCCGGAATAAACAAGCGACGCGATAGAATAGGTGAAATCCGTCGGCTTCTGGTCTGGACCCTTGAAATGGCCCGAGACGTTGAGCCTGTTGTCGCCTTCGATGTTCCAGAGGCCACTGTCGAGCGGCGTGGCGAACATCGAAAACGGTGTCAACCCTGTGATCGTAAACGTCGCCGGATCCGCCTTGGTAAGCAGCTTCGCCAGATCGTAGATGACCTCATAGCGCGTGCCGGCCGGATTGACGGTGATGAAGCCGCTTTTTGCCAAATCCTGCGGAAGCAGCTTCGTCAGGGTCTCTTTGACCGCGTTGGCGCCCTCCTGGTTGATCTCCGCGCCCTCGGCCCCGGTGAAAAGGCAAAGGGCAAGAATACTCGTTGCCGTGACAAGTTTGAGACGCATGGTCTGGTTTTCTCCTCAGCCACTTTTTGATTGCGGCCATCCAAAGATGCGAAGCGCGGCAATGTCAAGCCAAGTGGCGATAAGCACTGGCAATTTTGCGTTTGACCAGGTGCAGATCGCGAGTGATTTCAACAAGGTTCTCGCATTGGGATGGGTGCGGATGCAATCTGGGCGAGTTCGCTCTCACCGATGATGAAGCGCCCCGGCGAAAGCCCCTCCATCGCCGAAAAACCGGCGCAATCGGCAACTTGCGTTTCCGGGCGACTTATACTATAGGCCACCGGTCCGCGTAGACACCCTTGGAGGCAACGCGGATGAGGATGGGAAAACCCGCCTCCGGTTCGACGGAACTGGGTTTTTGCCTGCCGCCGAACTCTCCAAATAACCTCGAAAGGAATAGCCATGAGCCAGGAAACTTACGAGCTCAAGGCCGAGGCGCGCGAACGGGTTGGTAAGGGGTCCGCCCGTGAACTTCGCCGCAACGGTTTGATTCCCGCTGTCATCTATGGTGACAAGCAGGCCCCCATTGCCATCGCTCTCAACACCAATGAGGTGACGAAGCGCATTCACGCCGGTGGCTTCATGACCACCGTGGCGACCATCGAAGTCGACGGCAAGAAGTACAAGGTTCTGCCGAAGGACTACCAGCTCGATCCGGTCCGCGACTTCACGCTGCATGTCGATTTCCTGCGCGTCTCCGGCAACACACAGGTGACCGTCGAAATCCCGGTTCACTTCATCAATGAAGCGAAGTCTCCGGGCCTCAAGGTCGGCGGCGTTCTGAACATCGTCCGCCACGCAGTTGAAGTTCACTGCCCGGCCGATGCGATCCCGGAATTCTTCAACATCGACCTTAGCGGCAAGAAGATCGGCGACAGCATCCATATTTCGGAAGTCACCCTGCCGAAGGGCGTCAGCCCGGTCATCGACCGCGACTTCACGGTCGCGACCATCGTCGCTCCGGCTGCCGGCGTCGATGAGAGCGCCGCGGAAGCTGAAGGCGAAGCCGAAGCCTGATCGCTTCGACCAGTTGCAAAGCATATGGCCCGCCTTCCCCGGTGAAGTGGCTCCCGAAAGTCGTCATCCAACTTTCGAGAACCAGTTCACGGGGAAGGCGGGCTTTTCATTGCCTGCCAAGCCTCCGTTTCAGCAACATTTAACATATTCATGAAAGCATGGGCCGTCAGCTGCGAAGAAGCCGGCCTGAACGCGCGACAGCAAATATGCCGGCCTGGGGGAGTAGACGGAACCATGAACAATTCCGTTGAGAACAGGTTTTTTGGGATTGTTTGCGGAGCGCTGCTTGTTTTTGTCGCTCCGCTTTTTGTTCTTTTCCTTTTTCTTTCCTCGGAACGCGCCGATAAAGAAATACGCGACCATATCTCTGTTCTTCTTGTCGCCAATGCTCAAGCCCTGGCAAAACCGCTCTGGGACCTCGATGAGGAAAGCGTCACCCAGATCAGCGCGACGGTCGTTTCCCAGGGCGCCATCGTCAAGGTCGAGGTGCGGGATCAGTCGGGTCAGCTTGACGTCAGCCAATCTACCATTCCGCGTTCCTTTGACGGCAAGCTCGTGCAGGTGTCGCGTGCCATCATCTACAATACCGTCGACGGTCCGAAGAACCTCGGCAGCATCAGCGTCTATTATCCCGCCCTCGGGCTGTTTTCCGGTCTGAAGCAGGAAGAGGTCGTCTTCATTTCGATCTTCATCTTCGCGGTTCTGACCGTTTTCGGCACAGCGTTGATCGGCAACCGGTTCTTCGTCATCCAGCCGCTGATGCGTCTGACGGCGGCGATCGAGGCCACCCGGCAGCTCGGCTCGCGCCATCATGTCGACTGGCAGTCAAACGACGAGATGGGACGGCTTGCCCGCAGCTTCAACGAGATGCAAACCAAGCTGGAAAGCGAGGAGAAGGAGCTGAAGCTCGCCCATCGCCGCGCCACCGACATCTACAATCTGACGCCCGCCATGCTCTTCTCGCTCGATGAGGAAGACCGCATCACTGCCGTCAGCGACTATTGGCTGCTCGCCACCGGTTATAGTCGCGCCGACGTCATTGGCCGCAATTTTGCAGATCTGGTCACGCCGAACAGCCGCAATAAATTCGTCAAGCGCCGCTACGCTGAAAACGGCATGACGGTCACCGTCAAATTCGTCTGCCGCGACGGCCGCACCATGGACGTCCTCATCATGGAATCGGAAGCGGCCGCCGGCGCTCACGATCGCCTCTCGCTGTCCGTCATGACGGATGTGACCGAGCTCAAGGCTTCGGAGGACCGCAACCATCGCCAGGCAATCACCGACCATCTGACCGGGCTTCTCAACCGCCAAGGCTTCGAGGCGGTGCTTGATAACAAGATCGCTGCCGCAGACGCCGCCGGCCAGGAACTCGCCTGCCTCTTCGTCGATCTCGACCGCTTCAAGTGGATCAACGACAATATGGGGCACGCTGCCGGCGACACGGCGCTGATCGAACTCGTCGAGCGCCTGAAGACCCATCTTGCCCCCTCCGACGAGGCGGCCCGTCTCGGCGGCGACGAGTTCGCCATCCTGCTGCCTGCAAAGGACGCCGAAACGCGCGCAAAGGCGATGTGCGAGCAGATCGCCTCAATCTTCGAAACGCCATTTGCCCCGGACATGCATCTGAGCGCGTCCATCGGCATCGCCATCTACCCACATCACGCCGCGACCGCGGCCGAGCTGCTGCAGAAATCCGACATGGCGATGTATGCCAAGAAACGGGACGGCAAGAACGGCGCACAGCTCTTCGACAAAGCCATGCTCGACCGCGCCCGCAGCCGCGCCGAAATCGAGGCCAATATCGAAGCCGGCTTCGTCGACAATTGGTTTGAAGCCTTCCTGCAGCCGATCGTCAATCTCAACCGCCGCGGCATTGCCGGTTTCGAGGCGCTGATGCGCCTTAACCATCCGCAGAAAGGTCTGATGCCGCCAGCCGAAATTATCAGCGTCGCCGAGGAGACGGGCAAGATCGTCCGCGTCGGCAACGTCATCATGGAAAAGGCGATTTCCAATCTCGCGAAAATCTCTCGCATATCGGGGATGCAGGATACCTACCTGGCCATCAACTTCTCGCCGCTGCAGTTCGAGCCGGCTCTGCCGGCCCGTCTAGCCGCGATCGTCGGTCGCCATGGCATCCGCCCCGAGCGCATCGTGGTCGAGATCACGGAAGCCGTGCTGATGCACGACAACCCGCAGATTCGCATGATCGTCACCGAGCTTCGCCGCTTCGGCTGCCGCATCGCGCTCGACGATTTCGGCACCGGCTACTCGTCGCTCAGCTACCTCAACCGTTTCCCTGTCGATATCATCAAGATCGATCAGTCCTTCACCCGCGCGATCAACGACGGCGATGACGACGTGCGCCAGAAGAGCCGCATGCTGATCGAAGGCATCACCACCTTGTCCCACAAGATGAACTGCACCGTCATCGCCGAGGGCATCGAGACGGAAGAGGAATGCCGCACGCTTCACCAGATGGGTCTGGACTATGGCCAGGGCTATCTCTTCCATCGTCCACAGCACGCAGCCGCACTCATTGAGGAACTGATGGCCCCGCAATCAGCCGTCGCACGCGCCTCGTAAACGAAGAACGAAGGAGACGACACGATGAAAAAGCTCCTGCTTCTCGCATGGCTGGCGCTGCCTTGCGCCGCCCACGCACAGACGGTTGCTTTCACGACCGAGGATTACGCCCCCTTCAACTATCGCGAAGGCAAAGAGATCAAAGGCGCGACGGTCGAGCAGGTCGAAAAGGTGATGGCCGCGATCGGCGTCGACTATACGATCGAAGTCATGCCTTGGGCGCGTGCTTTCGGCCTTGCCCGCACTGCGCCGATGACATGTGTTTTCGCCACCGCCCACAATAGCGCGCGCGATCCGCTGTTCAAATGGGTCGAGCCGCTGCTCATCGACCGAAACATCCTGATCACCCGCAAGGGTTCGGGCGTCACCGCCAGCAATCTCGACGAAGCAAAGAAATATACGATCGGCACCCAGCGCGAGGACTACACCGAGACGATCCTGAAGGAGAAGGGTTTCACCAAGCTGGACGTCGCCAGTGACTTCAACGCCACGCTGCGCAAGCTGCTCAGCGGTCGCATCGACATGATGCCGATCTCCGAACTCTATTTCGAAAAGCTGAAGGCCGATCAGCCGGTGGAGATCGTAACCGTGCTCTCCTCCCAGCCCATGGGTATCGCCTGCGAGAAGAGCTTTCCCGACGATCTGCTCGCCAAGATGCAGGCTGCGCTCAACAAGCTGATTGCCGATGGCGACCAGAAGCAGATCTTCCAGAAATACGGTATGAACCTGTCGGACTGATACCGCCCGGTTCTCCACTGCCTTTCCGCTTGACTTTGCTCCCGTTTCCGGGTGGTGAACGTCGGAAAAGCTTAAGCGAGGACGACAGGCCATGCTGATCATCGCGGGTCTCGGCAATCCCGGCGGCAAATACGCCGGCAACCGCCACAATATCGGCTTCATGGCCGTCGACGCCATCCATCGGCGCCACGGCTTCTCGCCCTGGTCGAAGAAGTTCAAGGCCGAAATTGCGGAGGGAGAACTTGGCGGCGACAAGGTCCTGCTGATCAAGCCGCAGACCTACATGAACCTCTCCGGCGAGGCCGTCGGCGAGGCGATGCGCTTCTACAAGCTCCAGCCCGCCGAGCTCGTCGCGATCTATGACGAACTCGACCTGCCCCCTGGCAAGGCGCGGCTGAAAACCGGCGGTGGCCATGGCGGCCACAACGGCATCAGGTCGCTGGACGCCCATTGCGGCAAGGAATACCGGCGGCTGCGCCTCGGCATCGGCCATCCCGGCGTCAAGGAGATGGTGCAGAACCACGTGCTCGGCGATTTCGCCAAGGCCGACCGGGCGTGGCTGGAGCCGCTTCTCGAAACGCTGGCCGACAATGCCGACATGCTGGTGCGAAACGAGGATTCACAGCTGATGAACAAGATCGCCCTGGCGTTGGGTGGCAAGGCCGAGGAAGAGAAGCCGCGAAAGGAAAGCAAGGATAGCGACAAGAAGCCGGCCGGCCAGTCGCATATCCGCCAGGCCCGCAACAGCAATCAGCCGAAGCTGCCGACCAGCGGCCCGATGGCAGAGATGCTGAAAAAGATGTTCGGCAACAAGGGGGAATGAGGCCGCTGCCAGACCGGGATTTTACCATCCGCAGTGCCGCTCCCGACGATCTCAATGGGTTGACCGTCCTCTACCGGCATCTGAATCCGACCGATCCCATTCTCGACGGGACCATGGCCGAGGAGCGCTTTTCCGCCATTCTCGCCCAGCCCGGCATAACTGTATTCATCGGCTTTGCCGGCCCTCACGCCGCCGCCACCGTCACGCTGATCATCGTGCCGAACTTGACGCGCGGCGGCGCCTCTTATGCGCTGATCGAAAACGTCGTCGCCCACGCCGAGCACCGCCGGCGCGGCTATGCAGGCGCCGTCGTCGGCCATGCGGTGAATGAGGCCTGGAAGGCCGGCTGCTATAAGGTGATGTTGCTCACCGGCTCGAAGAACCCGGTGACGCTGCGGTTCTACGAAAATTGCGGCTTCCTGCAGGACAAGACCGGCTATCAGATCCGCCGACCGTGAGCTGAAAGGCTATTCCTCGGGCTCTGTGGTGAACATCAGCGGGAAACCCATCTCTTTGGCAAGGTCGATACCCTCCTTGGCCTTGGTCTCGGCAATGTCCTTGGCGCAGACCACGACCACGCAGGAGCCGAGCTTGTGCGCCGTCATCATCACTCGGTAACCCGTCTCCTCGCTCATACGGAAGACGACCTTCAGGATCACAATGACGAATTCGCGCGGCGTGTAATCGTCGTTGACGAGAATGACCTTGTAGAGCTTCGGCTTGTCCAGCTTCGGCTTCACCTTGGTCTTCGGTTTCAGGGCAACGTCATTGTCAGTCATCGGAAAATCCACCCGTTGATGACATGAAAAGGCGGAAGAAACATCCGCCGGACTATATTGCATCGTCAGCACGGCAGTTCAATGACGGAATATCATTCCGACGAGAGCAGCAGGCAGGCTCGCCCGGCGCTTTCGACGATGGCGGCAGCCTTCCTGTCGAAGGTCGCGAATACTTCCCCGCCAAGCCTGCGGCCTTCGAAGACAATGACGCCATCGGCGAAATCACCGCCGGCATCGAGGAAGGACAATCCAGCCTCGACAGCTGCTCTGTCGTAGACGATCTTCCTGTCGGCTAACAGCAGCCGGATGGTCGCAGCGATCTCGGAGGCGCTTTTACGATAAATCCGGCCGACGACCCCGACGAACTCGCAGAACGTCAGGTTGGAGACGAACAGCCGCTCAGCCTCGCGCATCAATATCCTTGCATGTTCCGTTTGCTTCGGATCGTCATCCACGGCCGCCCGCACGAGCACATTCGTATCAACGATCATCAGCGATGCCGACCTCGCCAGCCCAGCCCGCCTTTATGGCCTCATCGATCTCCTTGAGCGTCGCATGAATATTGCCCTTGTTCTCGAGACTTCCGAAGAAATTCTCGATGGAACCGCTGGCCGGCTGCGTTTTGACCGCAACGACCTCAAGCTTGCCACCAGCCAGGAGATCAACGTCGATTTTATCGCCGGGCCTGATCCCGAGGTGCCGAAGCACTTCTTTTCTCAAGGTGACCTGTCCTTTTGCTGTCACTTTCAGGGTTGCCATGTCAGCTGTATCCTTTCCGCCAAAAGGTAAGGCTAAACCGCCTTACCTTCAAACCGGCTGGCCTTGCTTTTTCGATTCGTGCCGCAAACCCTTGACCCGAGCCGGCCATTCCCGCATAGGCAGGGCAAAGTTACCAATAGATATGGATCAAGCCATGGGCTTCAAATGCGGCATCGTCGGTCTGCCGAACGTCGGCAAATCGACCCTCTTCAATGCGCTCACCAAGACGGCGGCTGCACAGGCGGCGAACTACCCCTTCTGCACCATCGAGCCGAACACCGGCGAAGTCGCCGTGCCCGATCCGCGCATGCGCAAGCTGGCCGACATCGCCAAATCCAAGGAACTGATCCCGACCCGCATTTCTTTCGTCGATATCGCCGGCCTGGTGCGCGGTGCCTCGAAGGGTGAAGGCCTCGGCAACCAGTTCCTCGCCAATATCCGCGAAGTCGATGCGATCGTGCATGTGCTGCGCTGCTTCGAAGACAGCGACATCACCCATGTCGAGGGCCGCATCAATCCCGTCGCCGATGCCGAGACGATCGAGACCGAGCTGATGCTCGCCGATCTCGAGAGCCTGGAGCGTCGCACTGAGCAGACGCGCAAGCGCGCCACCAGCAAGGACAAGGAGTCGATGGCGATGCTGCCGATTATGGAAGCCTCGCTGAAGCTGCTCAACGAAGGCAAGCCGGTGCGCACGCTGCTGTCGAAGCTCGATGCCGAGGAGATCGCTATCCTCAAGGGCCTCAACCTCCTCACCTCGCATCCGGTGCTCTACGTCTGCAACGTCGCCGAAAGCGATGCCTCGACCGGCAACGAATTCACCGCCGCCGTCGCCGCCATGGCGAAGGAGCAGGGCGCCGAAACCGTCATTATCTCGGCGGCGATCGAAGCTGAGGTCGCCCAGCTTGCCGAAGAGGAAGCCAAGGAATTCCTCTCTGCCCTCGGCCTTGACGAGGCGGGCCTCGACCGGCTGATCCGCGCCGGCTACAAGCTGCTCGACCTCATCACCTATTTCACCGTCGGCCCGAAGGAAACGCGCGCTTGGACGATCGAGCGCGGCACCAAGGCGCCGCGGGCCGCCGGCGTCATCCACTCGGATTTCGAACGCGGCTTCATCCGTGCCAACACCATCGCCTACGACGATTACATCAAGTACAACGGCGAAGTTGGCGCCAAGGATGCCGGCAAGGCGCGCGACGAAGGCAAGGAATACGTCGTCCAGGACGGCGACGTCATCCACTTCCGTTTCAATACCTGATAAAATCGCTGCCGCCTTAACCCGGCGGCAGCCTGTTTGCGATTGCCGGCGGCAGTGCCCTGAGCACCAGCCGCCGAAGCGGCATCCAACCCGTTCCGATAATGAGCACGATCGCGCCGACAACGATCAGCGTCGTGAAGATGTAGGTATCGACGGTCGCATTTCCCTTGCGGACGACGCTGAAGATCGCAACGCCGAGAGACAGCAGCCCCGACGTGACGAAGGCGCGACGATCGATGACCAGGCCGATCAGCATCAGCGCCGCCACGGTCGCGACGACCACGGGAGTCCGGGCCGACATGTTCGCCAGGTCGAAGATACGGCCGGCTTCCCCGAACGATAGTAGCGAGACGGCACTGTAGAGCAGCGCCGGCGCTGCGCCGAGATGCAGCCAGAAGGCGATATCCGAACGCGTCGTCCGCCGCAGCCGGTCGCCGAGATCGAAATATAGCGCCGTCGCGAACAGGCCGAGCGCGCAGACGAAAGCGACAGCGGCCAGCACGCCAAGATGATCGACGAAAAACGCGGGATTGCCGCTTAGCCATTGCACCAGGCGCAAAAGCAGCGTGAGCACCAAGGCAAGCGTCGACATGATAGTGAGCGCCAGCGACAGGGGCACGCGATAGCGGGCATAATAGACGCCGAGCAGGATCGGAAAGCCGGCGACGAACTGCGTCAGATCCGCCCCGATTTCGGAGGTCCATGGCGTGAAGACGCGGGACATCAGCAAAAATGTCCAGCAGAACAGCGCGATTGTCAGGCTGACAGCCGGCAAGGCGAGCCGCTGGCGGCGCACCAGGATTTCCGAAAGCACGATGATAGCGACCGGCACGGCGTAAAGCGGCGCCAGGCCCCAGAGGCCGACGAGCGCGACGATAACACCGATGGTGATCAGCACGTCGTGAAAGCCGCGCACGAAGCGCGGCGTCTCGGTGTCCGACCAGGCCCGCTCCTCGGCTGCGACTGCCTTCTGCGTCTCAACAACAGACACGCCACGCTCGGTCAGAAACGGCAGAAGCCGCCCGCCCGCTTCCGACGAAATCAGCCCCTGGCGCGCCGCCTCGTCTAGTATCGACCTCAGTTCCGTCATACCGGTTTATCTCCCGGGAATCATTGAGCCCGCGCGGATGCTATTGTAAGCACTAGAGCATGATGGCGAAAAGTGTAAGCGGTTTTCGGACGACATCATGCTCTAACTCTTTAATGTAGAACAGGATTCAGATTTTAGGCCGACCGGCCTAAAAACATCCTGTTCTAGGCGCTTGATATGGCGGAGGAGAGAATGCCGGCAGAAAAGCTGTCTTTCGAGGATTTTGAACCCGGCCGCCGTTTCGCCCTCGGCCCGAAACTGGTGCTCACCGAAGAAATCATCGAGTTCGCCAGCGAATTCGACCCGCAGCCGATGCATCTCGACGAAGCCGCCGGTCGCGCCAGCATCCTCGGCGGGCTTGCCGCCTCCGGCTGGCATACCTCCGCAATGCTCATGCGCATGATGGCAGACAGCTACGTGCTGGACGCACTTTGCGAGGGTGCGCCGGGCATCGATCTGATGGAATGGCGAAAGCCGGTGCTTGCGGGCGATACGCTGCAGGGCCATTCGACCGTTCTCGAAGCCCGGCCGATGCGCTCGCGCCCCGGCATGGGCATCGTCAAATTCCGCCACGCGGTGGAAAACCAGCGCGGCGAACTCGTCTGCCTCTCAGAGAATTCCGTGATGATCCGCGCGCGCCCCACTCCGGAGGATGCCAACGTGAGCTCGGAGCCGTCAGCATGAGAATGTCCGAGCTTTACACCGTCGGTCAGAAAGCCGAGATCGGCACCTACACCTTCACCGAGGAAAACATCATCCGCTTCGCAACCCGCCACGATCCGCAGCGTTTTCACGTCGACAAGGAAGCAGCGAAAGACACGCTCTTCGGCGGGCTTTGCGCCTCGGGCTGGCACACCACGGCCGCCTGGATGCGAACCTTCCTCGCCTTCTGGGAAAGGCAGCGCGTCGCACTCGCCGAGCGGGGCCTGACGGCGCCGAACCTCGGCCCCTCACCCGGCTTTCAGAAGCTGAAATGGCTGCGGCCGGTCTTTGCGGGTGACGCCGTGACCTATTCCGTCGCCCTGCTCTCCAGCCGACCGCTGGCATCACGGCCGGGCTGGCATCTCAACACCATCCTCTGCGAGGGCGTCAATCAGAACGGCGATCCCGTCATGCGCTTTGAAAGCGGTGTGCTGGAATTCGACTGACGCCGCCGCAATACGGGCTCAATGCCCGGAGAATTCGACCAGCGTGTGTACGACGACGCCGAGTTCTTCCAGCTTCCTGCGGCCGCCAAGGTCGGGCAGGTCGATGACGAAGCAGGCGCCGACCACCTCCGCACCGATCTGGCGCAGAAGCTGCGTCGCGCCCACGGCCGTGCCGCCGGTGGCGATGAGATCGTCGACCAGGATCACCTTCTCGCCGGGCTGGACCGCATCACGATGCATCTCCATTTCATCGACGCCATATTCCAGGCTGTAGGCGATGCGCACGGTGTCGTGCGGCAACTTGCCCTTCTTGCGGATCGGCACGAAGCCCGAGGAAAGCTGATGCGCCACCGCACCGCCGAGGATGAAGCCGCGCGCCTCCATGCCGGCGATCTTGTCGACCTTCGTGCCGGCGTAGGGTTGCACCAACTCGTCGACCGCCCGGCGGAAAGCACGGGGGTTGCCGAGCAGGGTGGTGATGTCGCGGAAGATGATGCCGGGATTGGGATAGTCGGGGATGGAGCGAATGCTGGCTGCAAGCTCCGAAATTGTATTGCCCATGGAACGTCCGTATCTGCGAGCGCATAAAATCGGCCGCACCCTATCAATTGCCGAGGGTGGAACCAACAAAAAAGGCGGCTCGCAAGCCGCCTTTTCGAATTCAGGCACGGAACGCTTAATGTTCCTTGTTGGCGTAAACCGAGCGCTTCGTCAGGTAGATCAGCACGGTAAAGATCGCCAGGAACACCATCACCATGAAGCCGGTGCGCTTGCGCTCCTCGAGATGCGGTTCGGCGGCCCACATCAGGAAGGCGGAAACGTCCTTGGCGTATTGGTCGACGGTCGCCGGCGCGCCGTCGTCATACGTTACCTGGCCGTCGGAAAGCGGCTTCGGCATAGCGAGAACGGCGGCAGCATGGAAATACGGGTTATAATGCGCGCCCTGCGCCACCTGGAAGCCGGCTGGCGGCTCTTCATAGCCGGTCAGCAGCGAGTAGATGTAGTCCGGGCCGCTTTCCTGATACTGCGTAAAGATGTCGAAGACGAATTGCGGAAAGCCGCGCTCGACTTCACGAGCCTTGGCGATCAGCGAAAAATCGGGCGGAGCCGCACCGTTGTTGGACGCAGCCGCGGCTTCAGCATTGGCGAAGGGCGATGGGAAATGATCCGAAGGGACTGCCTTGCGGGTGAACATTTCGCCGGCCGAGTCCGGCCCGTCCTGAACTTCGTAATTGGCAGCGAATGCCTTCACCTGTGCCTCGGAATAACCGAGTTCGTCGAGCGTGCGGAAAGGCACGAGGCTCATCGAATGGCAGGCAGAACAGACTTCGGTGTAGACCTTGAGGCCGCGCTGGAGCTGAGCCTTGTCGTAGTGGCCGAAGGGGCCGGCAAAGCTCCATTCCTGCTCCTTTGGCTCCTTTAGCGGATAGTGCGGCGTCGCGCCTTCCTCGTGATGCGCGGGAGCTGCACCATTCGCGGGCGTCGCTTCCTCGGCGAAAGCGGCGCTGCCAAGGAGAGCGGCGACGGCAAGCGGCAGAATGCTTGCAACAAGCGTTTTCATAGTTCTATTCCCTTCCGTCGCTCGCTTACGCATTGGCCGCCGCGGCGGCGCCAGTGGTCTTGTTGCGCTTTTCAAGCACCGCCTCAGTGATCGAGTTCGGGATGCGGCGCGGCGTTTCCACCAGACCCAGAACTGGCATCGCGACCAGGAAGAAGGCGAAGTAGAGAAGCGTGCAGATCTGCGACACGATGACGTAGCTGCCTTCCGCCGGCTGCGAACCGAGCCAGCCTAGGATGATCGCGTTGAGCACGAACAGCCAGAAGAACAGCTTGTACCAGGGACGGTAGACCGCCGAGCGGACCTTCGAGGTGTCAAGCCACGGCAGGAAGAAGAGCACGATGATCGCGCCGAACATCACGAGCACGCCGCCGAGTTTGGAGTCGATCGGGCCGATGTTGAAGGTGATCGAACGCAACATCGCGTAGAACGGCAGGAAGTACCATTCAGGAACGATGTGGGCGGGCGTCTTCAACGGATCGGCCGGGATGTAGTTATCGGCGTGACCGAGGAAGTTCGGCAGGTAGAAGACGAAATAGGCGTAAACGAGCAGGAAGACGGAGACGCCGAGCGCATCCTTCATCGTTGCATAGGGTGTGAAACGCACGGTGTCGGTCTTCGTCTTGACCTCGACGCCAGTCGGGTTGGTCTGGCCGGTCACATGCAGCGCCCAGATATGCAGGACGACGACGCCTGCAATCATGAAAGGCAGCAGGTAGTGCAGCGAGAAGAAGCGGTTCAGCGTCGGCTGATCGACGGCAAAGCCGCCGAGCAGGAACTGCTGCACCCATTCGCCGACCAGTGGGAAGGCCGAAAAGAAGCCGGTGATGACGGTCGCGCCCCAGAAGGACATCTGCCCCCAGGGCAGGACGTAGCCCATGAAGCCCGTCGCCATCATCAGCAGGTAGATGACCACGCCGAGGATCCAGAGGATTTCGCGCGGCGCCTTGTAGGAGCCATAGTAGAGGCCCCGGGCAATGTGCAGGTAGACGGCGACGAAGAAGAAGGAGGCGCCGTTGGCATGCAGGTAACGCAGCAGCCAGCCGTGGTTGACGTCGCGCATGATCTTTTCAACGGAGTTGAAAGCGATCGTCGTGTCGGCGGCATAGTGCATGGCGAGCACGACACCCGTCAGGATCTGCACGATCAGCATGACGGAAAGCATCGCGCCGAAGGTATAGGCATAGTTCAGGTTTCTGGGAACCGGATATGCCACGAAGCTGTCATAGACCATGCGCGGCAGCGGCAGGCGCGCATCGACCCATTTTTCGAAGCCGGTTGATGGTTCGTAGCTGGAATGGCCACTCATAAATCAGTCTCCCCTCAACCGATCTTGATTTTGGTATCGGACACAAATGAAAAGGTCGGAATCGCCAGGTTCTGCGGCGCAGGGCCTTTGCGAATGCGGCCGGCGGTGTCGTAGACCGAGCCATGGCAGGGACAGAACCAACCATTGTACTCACCGGCCTGACCGAGCGGAACGCAACCGAGGTGGGTGCACGTGCCGATCATGACGATCCAGTTTTCCTTGTCCTTGCCGCCCGAACGGTCAACACCGGTTGCCTGCGCTTCAGGCGGAAGGTTCGCGTTGCGCGCGACCGGATCCTTGAGATCCGCCAGCGGTACATCGGCTGCCGCCTTCACTTCCTCCGGCGTGCGGTTGCGGATGAAGATCGGCTTGCCGCGCCACTTGACCGTCAGTGACATGCCGGGCTCGAGGCTCGCGACGTCGACTTCGATGGAGGCAAGCGCCAGCGTCGACGCATCCGGACGCATCTGGTCGATGAACGGCCATGCGACAGCAACGGCGCCGACCGCGCCCGCCATACCAGTGGTGAGATAAAGGAAATCACGGCGAGTGGGCTCTGCTGAAGCCTCGCTTGTCGTTACGTGTTCGCTCACGGCTTAACCATCCTCTGCGCAGTTATCGCGGAATTCCGCCCCGCCCCCTCTGCTGGCGAATCGATCTGGACACATTTCGGCCATAGATTCCCCGGCAATCCGGCGCGTTCTAAGCTTGATCGCAAATTATGTCCAGCCTTGACAGGGGGATGAGGGCACAATGTCGCGGGAAATTTCAGATGAATTTTTTACGGCAAACACCCGCTTGCCTTTATGTTGCATTGCAACAAAAAAGCGACCGTGTTAGGCGCAACCGCAACGATGCCAGCCAGCCGGACCCGAGCGGATGAGAGACACGATCTTTTGCGTAATGAGCGTTCTCACAACCCTCGTCCTCGCCATTATCTCGCTGCGCTATGTCAAAGATTTCTATCTGCTTTCTCTTTTTTACAGCTTCCAGATCCATCTGGCGGCGGCCGCAGCAGTGGCCTCCGGCATAGCCCTCCTCTTTAAGCGGCATTGGTACGCGTTGCTGACACTCGGCGCATCGATGGTTCTCGTTGTCCACGGCATCGTCATGACGCGTGAATTCGTCGAGCCTGCGGTAGACGAGAGCCGTCCTGCTCTCTTCAAGCTGATGTCCTTCAATATAGAGAACGACAATTTCGCAAACGGCGCTGATATTGCCGACATGGCGATCGGCTCGGGCGCCGATGTCGTCAACATCCTCGAGGCCGAACCGGTATTGTCCGAATTGCCGCGACTGCTGAAGACCTACCCCTATTACGTCGGCTGCGGCGTCGGCATGGGGCAATGCGATACGCTCGTCCTGTCGAAGCGCCCGCTGATCGAGCCTCGCATCCGCAGCCTCGGCCTGCTGTGGCGCAACCGGCTGACGATCTCGACGATCGATTTCGACGGCCAGAAGATCAACTTCCTCGCCGCGCACCTGACCAAACCGTATTATGACGAATTCCACGGGCTGGAAGTCGAGGATCTCGCCGAGATTATCCCTTCTCTGCCGGGACCGCTCGTGCTTGCCGGTGATTTCAATACGTCGATTCTGGCGCCGGATGTGCAGTATCTCATGCGCAGCCAGGGCTTGGGCACAGCATCGCTGGAGCCTGCGACATGGCCGATCGCCGCCGGCCCCTTCGGCATTTCGATCGATCACGTCTTCAGCAAAGCGCCCCTGCGGCTGAAATCGGTCCGCCGCATCGAGAACAATTTCGGATCAAACCATTTTGGCCTCATGGCGGAATTCCTCCTCGATCCGTGAGCTTGCATCCTCGTCGGTCGCGAGGAAGCCGCCGGATTGACGAGCCCAAAGCTCGGCATACAGCCCCCCGCGGCGAAGCAGCTCGTCGTGGCTGCCCTCCTCGATGATCCGGCCGAGGTCGACGACAATCAGCCGGTCGAGCGCGGCGATCGTCGACAGCCGATGGGCGATGGCGAGCACCGTCTTGCCCTCCATGATCCGATGGAGGTTGGACTGGATCGCTTCCTCCACTTCGGAATCGAGCGCCGACGTCGCTTCATCGAGAACCAGGATCGGCGCGTCCTTCAGCATGACCCGTGCAATAGCAATGCGCTGCCGCTGCCCGCCCGACAGTTTGACGCCGCGTTCGCCGACATGCGCATCGAAACCTCTACGGCCCTGCTGATCCTGCAGGCGGGCGATGAAGTCGAAGGCTTCGGCGCGCCGGGCCGCCTCAATCAGCCGCTCCTCGCCGGCATCCGGCCGTCCGAAGAGGATATTGTCGCGCACGGAACGATGCAGCAGCGACGTATCCTGGCTGACGACGCCGATCCGCATCCTGAGCGATTCCTGTGTCACCGCCGATATATCCTGACCATCGACCAGGATACGGCCATCCTGGATGTCATAGAGACGCAGCAGCAGGTTCATCAGTGTTGATTTGCCGGCGCCCGAACGCCCGACGATCCCGACCTTCTCGCCCGGGCGGATGGCAAGGGAGAAATTCTCGACGACGGGCTGCTGACCCTTGCCGTAGCGAAAGGAGACATTATCGAAGCAAATGCCGGGATGGCGGATCACCAGGCTCTTCGCATCGGGCCGATCGACGAGCCCGAGCGGTTGTGAAATCAGTTCCGCGGAGTTCTGGATGGTGCCGAGATTGCGCATGATGCCGTTGAACTGCGTCATCAGCCTGCCGAGCAGGAAATTCAGCCGGAGCACCAGCGCCAGCGAAAATGCCACCGCGCCGGAAGTGATCAAGCCGCGCAGCCAGAGATCGACGCTCAAGCCCGCCATCGTCACGATCATCAGGCCGGAGAGCAGGGCCATGGAGGCCCGCACGCCAGTGATGAACCGCGTGAAGCGCAGCACCGTGTCCTGATAGATATCGAAACCTTGGCGCATGTAGCGATCGCTCTCTTCATCGCGTGCGAACAGCTTCAGCGTCTGCATATTGCTGTAGGAGTCGACCATCCGGCCGTTCAGCATCGACCCGGCCTCCGCCGTTTCGCGGGAGTGATGGCGGATCCGCGGGACGAAGTGGCGAGCAAGCAGGCTGAAGGCGCCAAGCCAAAACAGCACGACGGCGGCGAGTGTAAAGTCCAGCCTGGCGACGAGCACGAGCGTCGTTACCGCATAAATTCCGACAAACCAGACGCTTTCCATCAGAGACGTGACGAGATCGCCGGTTGCCTGGCCGGCAGACCAGACCTTGGTGACGATACGCCCGGAGAAATCGCTCTGAAAGAACGACAATGATTGCCTTGAGACGTGGAGATAAGATTGCCAACGTGCTAGATTGTAGAAGCCCGGCGTGATCACCTGCTGATCGACGAGGGCAATCAGGAAGGCGACGACGAAGCGCACGAGCCCGATGAGAGCGAGCATGCCGAACAGCTCGCCGCCATGGGCCGCGATAAGACCGCTCCAGCCGGCGCCCGGCGTAATACTAGCGAGAATATCGACGAGGCGTCCGACGAACCAGAAGAGCGCAGCCTCGATTGCCGCCGACGTGCCGCCGAGAATGAGCATGGCGATGAACGGCATCTTCGCCTGGCCGATGTAGAACCAGATGAAACCGATCGTCGCGCGTGGCGGCTGCAAGTCGTCGCGCGGACGGAACGGATCGATCCAGGTTTCGAACAGGCGGAAGACGGGTCGCAGAAACATGGAAGCGATATAGGCGGATTAAGGGGAGCGGCAAAGGGAATGGAAAGCGGACGCAACCTAATATTTTGGTAATAAACGATAACATCGGCGGCATCGCCATTGATTGCCCCCGAACTCGTCGCAATCTGACGCTAGAATCGCGCTTCACCGGAGAGAAGGTCATGGAAACGAAAATGCTCAATGCGCATATTCCGCTTCCGCTTGCAGAAAGGTTGGATGCCCTGGCTCTCGACCTGGCGCTGCCGCGCGACGAGATCGTCATCGAGGCTATCGCTGCCTGGCTCGACAGCGAGGAACGCCGCCGCATCGTGGCACTGCGCACGATCGCAGCCGCCAACACCATCGTTGTCGTCGAACAGGACCGCGTGATCGACTGGGCCGACAGCCTTTGAAACCACGCCCGACCGCAGCCGGTCTTCGACAATCGCCTTGCGAGGTCAAATCATCGCAATCACGAAAATGCCCTCCCCGCTCACGCCGGGAGGGTCGATTTTTATTCCGCGGCCTCTTCCGCCTCCTCGGCGTGATCGGAGAGGAAGCCGCCGGACTGGCGGTTCCAGAGGTCGGCATAGATGCCGCCGCTTTCGATCAGTTCGCCGTGGGAACCGGCCTCGACGATCCGGCCCTTGTCGAGCACGATCAACCGGTCCATCTCCGTCAGCGTCGAAAGCCGGTGGGCGATCGCGATCACGGTCTTGCCTTCCATCAGGGCGAAGAGGTTTTCCTGGATCGCCGCTTCCACTTCCGAATCGAGCGCCGAGGTCGCCTCGTCGAGCACCAGGATCGGCGCATCCTTCAGGAAGACGCGAGCGATCGCAATGCGCTGGCGCTGGCCGCCGGAGAGCTTGACGCCGCGTTCGCCGACCTGCGCGTCAAGCCCCTGGCGCCCCTGCATGTCGACGAGCCCTTCGATGAACTCCCAGGCATTGGCCCGCTTGGCGGCTTCGATCACCTCGGCGTCAGTCGCCTCCGGCCGGCCGTAGGCGATGTTGTCGCGGATCGAGCGATGCAGCAGCGACGTATCCTGTGTCACGACGCCGATCAGCGAACGCAGGCTCTCCTGCGAGACGCCTGATATATCCTGCCCGTCGATGGTGATGCGGCCGGCTTCCAGATCGTAGAAGCGTAGGAGCAGGTTCATCAGCGTCGTCTTGCCGGCGCCGGAACGACCGACCAGACCGACTTTCTCACCTGCCTTGATGTCGAGCGACAGATTGTCGATGACACCCTTGCCCTGGCCATAGTGGAAGCGGATGCGATCGTAATGGATCGCCCCCTTCTTCGCCGTCATGTCAGGCGCATTCGGCTTGTCGATGATGTCGTGCTGCTTGCTCATCATCTCCATGCCGTCATAGACGGTGCCGATATTCTCGAATAGCGCCGAGACTTCCCACATGATCCATTGCGACATACCGTTGACGCGCATGGCAAGACCGATGGCGATAGCGATCGCGCCGACCGAGATCGCCCCGTTCAGCCAAAACCAGATCGACAGGCCCGAGACGACGAAGAGCGCGACGCAGTTGTTCAGGTAGACGCTGATATGGAACAGCGTCACCTTGCGCATCTGCTTGTGCACGGTCTGCAGGAACTCGTCCATGCCCTGTTTGGCATAGATCTCCTCACGTCCCGCATGCGAGAACAGCTTGACGGTGGCGATGTTCGTATAGCTGTCGACTACGCGTCCCGTCATCATCGAACGCGCATCCGCCTGCTGGGCCGCGATCTTGCGAAGCCGCGGCACGAAGTACGACACGATGCTGATATAGATGGCGAGCCAGATGAGGATCGGGATCATCAGCCGCCAGTCGGCAGCGGCAATCACGATGATCATCGTCAGGAAATAGCTGACGACATAGACGAAGACGTCGAGGATCTTCATGACAGTTTCGCGCACGGCAAGGGATGTCTGCATCACCTTGGTCGCGACGCGCCCGGCAAACTCATTGGCGAAGAATGTCATGCTGTGGCGCAGCAGGAAGCGGTGCATCTGCCAGCGCGCCATCATCGGATAGTTGCCGAGCAGCATCTGGTGCATGATGAGGGAATCGAGCCCGGCCGCCAGCGGCAAGCCGACCAGCACCAGCGCCGCCATCCAGAACAGCTTGTGGCCTTCCGTCTGCAGGAAGGTGGCGCGGTCGGCATTGGTCAGCCAGTCGACGATATCGCCGAGGAACTGGAAGAGCGCCACTTCGCCAACGGCAATCGACGCCGTCAGTAGGGCCATCAGGCCGAGCCACGGCGCTGCCGGTTTGCTGTAATGCCAGCAGAAGGCAAAGAGACCTTTCGGGGGCGCGACGGGCTCCTCGCTCGGAAAGGGATTGAGTCGCTGTTCGAACCAGCCAAACATGAAATTGCTCCGAAACATCAGCATTCCGGCTCCCCGGCTTCGCGCCATCCCGGCGCTATGCAAGCACATATGGGAACCGGACGTTCAAGGGGCGAGGCTGAAACAGCCGCACGATCGATCAAAAGGGAAGTTATAGAAGGAAGCCCGCTCTAGCGGCGCCATGTCGCCTTGGTCGGCATCACGGCGGGAAAGCGCATAATGAGCAAAATATTCATGAGGCCCTCCCTGCTGGCGTTCGAAGATGTGCATGCATAACGCGAAAACTGCGAAATTTCCAGCCCAAACTGGCGCGAATAGAACGTTTCTGGGCCAAACTGCGCCCTGTTGCGCTGAAATCACAGATGTATTAGGCCTCCCGCGTCGAAACGAACGGGCGGCGCTGAATGACGAACCTCAGACTGGCACTCTACCAGCCGGACATTCCCGGCAATACAGGCACGATCCTGCGCCTTGCCGCCTGCCTCGGCTTCACCGTGGATCTGATCGAGCCCGCCGGCTTCGACGTCTCCCATCGTAACCTGAAACGATCGGGCATGGATTATGTCGCCGCCGCCGCGCTGACCCGCCACGTCAACTGGGACCGCTTCGAGGCCTGGCGCGCCACGACCGACCGGCGCCTGATCCTCGCCTCCACCAAGGCTGCCGATCACTATACCGACTTCGCCTTCCGGCCGGACGATGTGCTGCTTTTCGGCCGCGAAAGCGCCGGTGTGCCGGATCACGTGCACGAAAGAGCTGACGCCCGTATCCTCATCCCGATGGTCGAGGGTCAGCGCTCAATCAATGTTGCAATTTCGGCAGCCATGATCGTCGGCGAGGCGATGCGGCAGACCGGCTGGACTTGATCAGCCCCGGCTTGGAAAAGATTGTCTGATATATTGCTGAAGTGTCGGAAATCGAACATTGTGAATCCTTCAAACCGGAGTATATCTATTAGCCGGGCAATCAAAAATATCGAAGGATTGGCACAATTTCAATAGCTTGAGAAGATGAGTCCTCAGGCTAAGACCCCTCCAAACCGATGAAAGCAGACTAAAACAAGAAGATGGATTCTACGATCATCATGATCAACCTGTTCGGAGCCGTGGCGCTGCTGCTGTTCGGCCTCGCGCAGGTTAAGGACGGCGTATCCAGGGCCTTCGGCGCCCGGCTGAGAACCGGGCTGGCGACCGGGACGCGCGGCGGCCTTCGCTCATTCCTGTCGGGACTGGTCGCGACCATCGCGCTGCAGAGCTCCACGGCGACGGCGCTGATGACCGCCTCTTTCGTCGAACGTGATCTGATAAGACCGCGCATGGCCCAGATCGTCTTGCTCGGCGCCAATGTCGGCACCGCGATCACCGCGTGGATCGTCGCGACCGGCATCGAATGGCTCTCTCCGCTCCTGATCCTCTGCGGCATCGTGCTTTACCGCGGCCGTTCCAGCACCCGGCAAGGCGGCGGCGCAGCGCTGATCGGCATCGGCCTGATGTTGTTGTCGCTGCATCTCCTGAGCCTTGCGACGGAGCCGATGCGCGCCTCCCCCGCTCTCGCCGCTTTCATCAGCCTGCTCGATGGCGCTTTGCCCGTGGCTCTCCTTTTCTCGGCAGCGCTCGCCTTCGTCTCATCGTCAAGCCTGGCGGTGGTGGTGCTCATCCTGTCGCTCGCCTCGGCCGGACTGATCTCGGCCGAGCTGGTCATCGTGCTCGTGCTCGGCGCCAATTTAGGCGGCGCAATACCCCCTGTCGTCGCGACGCTGTCCGGCCCGGCCTCCGCGCGGCGCGTCACTCTCGGCAATCTCGCCGTCCGCACGCTCGGCTGCGTCATCGCCCTGCCGCTTGCGGGCTACGGTGCGGAGCTCATTCAGATGTTGCCCTTCGGCCCGTCCAAGCTGCCCGTCGACGCGCATCTGCTCTTCAATCTCCTGCTCGCCGCACTCGCCTGGCCCTTCTCCCGACCGCTCGCCACCCTGATGACCCGGCTGGTCCCGGACCAGGCCGAGCCGGACACCGCGCCGAAATATCTGGACGCGCATGAGCTTTCGACGCCCGTCATTGCTTTAACCAGCGCCACCCGCGAAGTGCTCGGCATCGGCGACCTCATCGAGCGCATGCTGATCCGGGTCTCCGAAGCCTTCGAAGGCAATGACTCTTCCAAGCTTTCCGAAATCGCGACCCTCGAAGAGCGCGTCGACAAGCTGCAGCAGGCGGTGAAGGTCTATCTGTCGAAGCTCGGCCGTGAGGGGCTCAGCGACGAAAATGCCCGCCGCTCGATCGTCGTCATTGACTATGCCATCAACCTCGAACACATGGGCGACATCATCGAAAAGGGCCTGCTGGAACAGGTGAGGAAGAAGATCTCCCTCGGGCTCAGATTTTCCGACGATGGTCATCAGGAACTACGCAAGCTGTTCGACCTGACGATCGACAATCTTCGTGTCGCCCAGACGATCTTCGTCACTCGCGATTTCAATCTTGCGCGTCAGATGATGGAGACAAAGGTGGAGGTCCGGCGCATGGAGAAACAGTCGGCCGAACACCATCTGGAACGCCTGCGCGACGGACGCGCCGACAGTCTGCAGACAAGCTCGCTGCATCTCGATATGCTGCGCGACCTGAAGAGGATCAACGCCCACATCGTCTCGGTGGCGCATCCGATCCTGGATGAAAGCGGCCTTCTGATCGAAAGCCGAGTGCGCGCCGTCGCGGAGTGACGGTCAGTCCGCCGAAGGCAGGCGGCGCATGGTGAATTCGATCCGGTCACCGTCCAGCTGGCGCCAGCTTTCCACTTCCGTCCAATAGGCGGCTTTCGGATATTCGTCGAACCATTCACGCGCCTTGGCGCGGGCATCAATCAGGCCGAGGCAATATGTCTCCCGCACGAAATGATCTTTCTTACGGGGGGGATTTTCCGCCCGGTGTCTCGCCATTCTGCGCTTCAGGCCGTCGAATGACGGAGGTCCTGGAATTTTTGCCATCAAACCTACCTCTTTCGAAAAGGTAGTATCGAAATAGTTGATTTGCGAGTCGAATCTTGAATGCGGCGCCAGAACCCGCCTCGACTTGGCGGCGGGCGCCGCCGCCTGCTAGATGGGAGGGCAACGAGGAATCGAGCGAGTCGTGCCCACACAGGATGCCGACCGCGGAGGCGCGACATGGAAAGACCCGAACTGCCGATCGGCTTGCCTGACGATATAGTGGAAAAGAAGGAGACCGCGCGCAGGTGGTTTGAAGCGCTGCGCGATACGATCTGCGCCTCCTTCGAAGCTCTCGAAGACGAATTGCAAGGCCCCCTTTCCGATCAGGAACCAGGCCGCTTCGTCGCCAAAGACTGGTCGCGTGAAAACGGCGCCGGCGGCGGTGGCCGCATGTCGATGATGGAAGGCCGCGTCTTTGAAAAGGTCGGTGTCCATACATCAACTGTCCATGGCGAATTCTCTCCGGAGTTCCGGGCCCAGATTCCGGGCGCCAAGGACGATCCGCGTTTCTGGGCCTCGGGCATCTCTCTGATCGCCCATCCCGTCAACCCCAACGTTCCGGCTGTCCATATGAACACCCGCATGGTGGTCACGACAAGCCGCTGGTTCGGCGGAGGGGCCGACCTGACGCCGGTGCTGTCGCGCCGCCGCACCCAGGAGGACGAGGACAGCCAGCTCTTCCATAAGGCCATGGAGATCGCCTGCCGCAATCACGCCGTCGCCGATTACGGCGCCTACAAGGCTTGGTGCGACGACTACTTCTTCCTCAAGCACCGCAATGAGCCCCGTGGCATCGGCGGCATCTTCTATGACTGGCTGCATTCGAGCGAGGCAGCCGGCGGCTGGGACGCCGATTTCGCCTTCACGCGGGATGTCGGCAGGGCTTTCGTCATGGTCTATCCGAAAATCGTTCGCTCCAACTTCAACAAGCTATGGACGGAAGCCGATCGTGACGAACAGTTGATCCGCCGAGGCCGTTACGTCGAATTCAATCTGCTGTATGATCGCGGCACCATCTTCGGCCTGAAGACCGGCGGCAACGTCGAATCCATTCTCTCGTCGCTGCCGCCTGTCGTGCGATGGCCGTGAGACTGTAAAATCTCATCGATTATTCGAGCTGAGGGACCTTCATAAAAATTCAGTGAGTCCTAACTTTATATGTACGTGCGTAACAATCGGAGGAGGATTGTCATGACGACAGAAAGCGGCTCGCCTGCGTCCACGGATGCCCAGGAAACATTCCGTGCCATCGACACACCCGAGTTCCTTGTCCGCATTGCCGAGAAACTGCGGGCCAAGAGTGGCTCCGATCTGCCGCTGTGCTGCTTCATCGAGCAGGTCAAGTTGCAACTGGCCGGCGGAAAGTCGCCGGAGGATCTGCAGAAGGACGCAGCCAACAGCAACACGCCCGGCCATCTCTCGGAGACCTACAAAGCCTGGGCGATGCCCGACTGAACCACCTTGTCCGGTCGCCACCTCCTGCCGGCCGGAACCTTCTCTTCGCACGTACATTTCATCAATCGCGTGAAAGCGCGATGGCCGTTGCGTTCCAGACAGAGGAGAAAACCATGCGACTGTTCGAATGCGGCACGCTCGTTCCCGGCTGCGCCTGGCACACCCGGGCGGATAATGACGCAGAAGTGGTTCGCCGCGCCGTTGAGCACTTGAAGACTACTCACGGCGAAACGATCATACGCGAAAACATGGTTGATAACATCAAGGCACGCATCCGTGACGAAGCCACCGCCGCCTGACGGCCGGTGAGCGAGTCCTGGCAACAACCATTGAAGCTGCGCCGCATCCATCCGATGCGGCGCGATGTCGGCTATTGCGCGCTTTCCTTCAGCCGGGCGAGCAGGGCCGTTCGGTCGGACGCAAAATTTTCTTCCACCCACTGGTTTTCCAGCACCGCAAGCAGTTCGCCGACGCGAGGGCCGGAGGCGACGCCCGCCGCGAGCACGTCGCCGCCATTCAGAGGAAACTGCGGCTTCTTCCAGTTCGCGGCCTGATCCATGAGCTTGCCGAGCCGCGCTGAACGCGCCATCTCGGCTAGATCGCCCTCAGCCTTGCCACGCGCAACAGCAAGGGCAAGCTTCAACCGGGTCACGATGCCGTCGAGGCCGTTACGGTAAAGCAGCCTTTCGAAAGCAGCCGGCGAAATTTCATCGTTGACCGGCGCCGCCATCGCCCAGGCCTTGAGAGTGGCCGCTTCCGCATTGGAGAGTTTCAGCCGGGCCGCAAGCGCCTCCAGCCGCGCCGCATCGGGCGGTACGATCGCCATCAGGCGCAGCAGCGGATCAGGCGCCCAGCCGAGCGCCCTCTCGGTGGCGACAAGCGAAGGGATGGCATCGATCCCCCAACGTTCCGATTCCGGCAGAATTTCCGTCAACACCGCCAACTGCCGCATCCAGAGAAGTGCCCGGCCGGGATCGGCAGCACCGAGCAGTTTTCTGAGCTCCGACCAGACGCGTTCGGCCGACAGCGTCCTCAGTTTCGAACGCGCGGCCGCACAGGCCCTCAGACCCTCCGCATCGGGCCGCCCGGAGCCGTAATAGGCAAAAAAACGGAAGAAGCGCAGAATACGCAGATGGTCCTCGGCAATACGCCTTGCCGCATCGCCGATAAAGCGGATGTTGCGCGTTTCGATATCGGCCAGTCCGCCGACGAGATCGACCACTTCGCCCTCGGCATCTGCATAGAGCGCGTTGATTGTCAGGTCCCGGCGTTCGGCATCGGCCTTCCAGTCGGTGCTGAAGGCAACTTTGGCGTGGCGCCCGTCGGTCTCCACATCGGTACGCAGCGTCGTCACCTCGAAAGGCTTGCCATCGACGACGAGCGTCACCGTGCCGTGTTGCAGTCCTGTCGGCACCGCCTTGATGCCGGCCGCCGCCGCCCGCTCCATGACGACCTCAGGCGTCAACGTCGTGGCGATGTCGATATCGCTGACCGGCAGGCCCATCAGGCTGTTGCGCACCGCACCGCCGACCACTCGACCTTCCCCCTTATCGGCATTGAGAAGCGCAAGGACCCGGGCGAGAGCCGGATCGCGGAACCATGCCTGGTCGGCAACGCCGGTCATGCATAAAGCCTTTCATAGAGTGTACGGACGATGCCGGCGGTGATGCCCCAAATCATCCGGGTTTCATAGGGCATGCGGTAGAAATGCCGGTCGATGCCGTCGATCACGCGCCTATCGCGGCGGTGATTGGCCGGGTTCATCAGGAAGGAAAGCGGAACCTCGAACACGTCGTCCACCTCGGCCGGGTTGAGCCTCAGCGCGAAACCCCGCTCGACGACGCCGAGCACGGGAGTAATGCGGAAACCGGTCGAGGCGAGATAGTTCGGCAACCTACCGACCGTTTCGACGAAAGAACCGGCCAAGCCGATCTCCTCCTCCGTCTCGCGGATCGCCGCCATTTCGGGCGAGATATCGGCCGGATCGATCGAGCCGCCGGGAAAGGCGATCTGGCCGGAATGTTTGCGCAGCGTCGCCGTGCGCTTGGTGAAGATCACACGCGCTTCCTCGCCGTCGTCGATAACAGGCACGAGCACGGCGGCGTCGCGCAGCTTGAAGGTCGCCACCTCCTCCACGATATCCGGATTGAGAACATGGTCGCCATGATCGCGCCAGGCATGGTCCACCGGCCCGCCATTCTGATTGAACGCACGGCGGCGGAATTCGGCTGCTGAAAACAGCGGATAACGTTGGGTGATCGCATCGTTCATCGGCTAAGCGCATCCAATTCATCGGCCGGCATGACGGGGAAGACCTCGCCGGCGGAGCAGATTGCAAACATCGTCTGCCCTTCCACTTCGACCGTCTCGCCGAGCGCGACCAGTTCATACATCACCGCGCGTGACACCAGCGCCTCCAGCCGCCCGCGCACATGCAGGTAGGGTTTCAGTTCGGCATTCTCGCCCGCAATGGAAAAGCGCAGCCGATGCTCTCCACCCGCCTCGACGACATCACCGACATTGGTGCGGAATGTGAGCACCTGGCGACCCTCGCGCACAGTCACGCTCATCTCCACAGCGATGAACGGCGCGTCGATGACCCTGATCCCGACCTTTTCCACAGGAGTTACGAGGTAAGTCTTTTCGTCCTCCTCTTTGCGCAGGACCGTCGAAAACAGCCGCACCAGCGCCGGCCGGCCGATCGGCGTACCCATGTAGAACCAGGTGCCGTCGGCCCTGATCTCCATGTCGATATCACCGCAGAAAGGCGGATTCCACCGCTCGACCGGTGGTAACCCGCGTTTTTTACCGCTGTTTTCAGCAGAGGCGCGCGAGATCAGCGCGGCAAGCCCCGCCGCATCCGCCTGTCCGCTGATTTCTTCGGCTGCCATTCTTCCGTCCCGGTTTGTCCTTAACGAAGTGAAGTCACGAGATAGTCATTCGTAACGAACTTGTCAGCCCGTCGCATCTCCATAACTCTATCGAGTATGAGGCAGATGGATAAGTCCGCCGATTCGCTGCCGAATGATTTCAGCCGTTGGAGATGCCCGTGGGTATGATGAAGACCGAAGCCAGCCTCGATGAAAAGGCGATCGTCGCCGCCGCTGAAAGGGCGCTCTCCGATATCGCCGCCATCCGCGGGGAAGTCTCGAAAGTGATCTTCGGTCAGGAGAGCGTCGTCGAGAACACCGTCCTCGCTGTGCTGTCAGGCGGCCATGCCCTGCTCGTCGGCGTTCCCGGCCTTGCCAAGACCAGGCTGGTGACGACGCTCGGCGAGGTGCTGGGCCTTGCTGCCAACCGCATCCAGTTCACACCCGACCTGATGCCTTCGGATATTCTCGGCTCCGAGGTGATGGATCAGGACGACAGCGGCCGCCGTTCCTTCCGTTTCATCAAAGGCCCGGTCTTCGCCCAGCTCCTGATGGCCGACGAAATCAACCGCGCCTCGCCGCGCACCCAGTCGGCGCTTCTGCAGGCGATGCAGGAATATCACATCACCATCGCCGGCCAGCGCCATGATCTGCCGGCTCCCTTCCACGTGCTCGCCACCCAGAATCCGCTGGAGCAGGAAGGCACCTATCCCCTGCCCGAGGCCCAGCTCGACCGCTTCCTGCTGCAGGTCGACGTCAACTATCCCGAGCTCGCCGCCGAGCGACAGATCCTGCTCGAGACCACAGGCCTCGGCGAAACCCGGCCGGAAGCCGTCATCGATGCGCAGCGGCTGATCGAAATCCAGACCCTGGTGCGTCAGATGCCGGTGAGCGAAACGGTCGTCGACGCCATCCTTTCGCTGGTGCGATCCGCCCGCCCAGGCCAGGGGAATGCCTCGACCGACAAGAACGTCGCCTGGGGTCCGGGCCCGCGCGCCGGCCAGGCGATGATGCTCTGCGCGCGCGCCCGCGCGCTCTACGAGGGCCGCCTCGCCCCGTCCCTCGATGATATCTTCGCGCTTGCCGAACCCATTCTCCAGCACCGCATGGCGCTGACCTTCGCCGCCCGCGCCGAAGGCATGTCGGTGCGCGACGTCATCGCCGGACTGGTCAGGCAGGCAAAGGGATAAGGAAGCCGGACGCGTGGCATCTATCGGACAGACCGTTAACCCGACGTCAGGCAGCGATGCCCTTTCCCGCGCCAGGCAGCGGGCCGCCCTGATGCCGGACTGCCTGGTGGAAGCCAAGCGCATCGCCAATACGGTGATTGCCGGCTGGCACGGCCGCCGCAAGCGCGGCATCGGCGAGAATTTCTGGCAGTTTCGTCCCTATGCCGAAGGTGAAAGCCTGTCGCGCATCGATTGGCGCCGCTCCGCCCGCGACGATCATACCTATGTGCGCGAGCGCGAATGGGAGGCAGCGCACACCATCTGGCTCTGGTGCGACATGTCGCCCTCGATGATGTACAAGTCGAGCTACGGCAGCGTCTCCAAGGAAAGCCGAGCGCTCGTTGTCATGCTGGCGCTTGCCGAAATCCTCGCCCGCTCCGGCGAACGCATCGGCTGCCCCGGCATCATGGAACCCGCCTCCACCCGCAATGCCGCCGAACGCCTCGCAGCCGCGCTCATGCACGCGCCGCTGACCGGCGGGCTGCCGGAAACCGGAATGATCCGCGGCTGGAGCGACCTCGTGCTCATCGGCGATTTCCTCGACGACGCTCCTGTTATCATGGAGCGGCTCGGCCCGCTTGCCCGCCGCGGCCTGCACGGCCATGTGGTCGAGATAGCAGATCCCGCTGAAGAGATCTTTCCCTATAGCGGCCGCACCGAATTCATCGACCCGGAGACCGGCGCAAAGCTCATCTCCGGCCGCGCCGAACACATCCGCGAGACCTATCGCAACGCCTACCTCGCCCGCAGGGAGAGCCTCGGTCAGTCGCTGCGGCATCTCGGCTGGACCTTTACGACCCACCGCACCGATCATCTTGCCTCGGAGGCGCTGGTTGCGGTCCACATGTACCTGTCCGGCATGCCGGCCAAGGCAACGCATGGAGGGCTGCTATGAACGCCCTGCCCTTCGCTTTCGCCTATCCCGCCATTCTCGGTGCCCTGATCGCCCTGCCGGTCATCTGGTGGCTGTTGCGGCTGACACCACCACGTCCGAAAACGGAAGTCTTTCCACCGCTGAAAATCCTTGCGTCGGTGCTGAAACGCGAGGAAACGCCGGCGCAAAGCCCCTGGTGGCTGACGCTGCTGCGCATGCTGCTCGCCGCCATCATTATCCTTGCGATTGCTGATCCGGTCTTCAACCCGCGCACCAATTCTCTGGCCTCGGGCGGCCCGCTCGTCCTCTTCGTCGACAACAGCTGGGCGGCATCGCCCGATTGGGAGCGGCGCGTCCAGACCGCCGACGCGCTGGTGGACGATGCCGAATCCGCGGGCACGCCGGTAGCGATCGCCTTCACCGCCGATCCGACCAATGATGCGGTGCCCGGCACGGCAGCGAGTGCCCGCGACAAGCTGCGGGCTGCCGAGCCGCGGCCGCTGGTCCCCGATCGCGAGCGCGCCTTCCAGGCGCTGCGCGCGGCGCTCAACGGCGTCAAGCCCGGCACCCTCGCCTTCCTGACCGACGGTGCCGCCGCCAAAGCCGATGATCCGACGGTGCGCAGGCTCGCCGAGCTCCAGCCCGCTGATCTGCGCCTGATCGAGGGCGATGCCACGAAGACGGTTGCCGTCACCGCGGCCAGCAATGCGGCCGATGCCATGACCGTCAAAGTCACGCGGCTCGACAGTTCGCGCCCCGCATCCGTGGCGCTGAACGCCGTCGATGCCCAGGGCCGCTCGATTGCCAACGGCAGAGTGGATTTCCGTCCCGGCCAGAGCGTCGCCACGAGTTCGATCACCGCTCCCTTCGAGATGCGCAACGATTTCGCCCGCATCAGCGTCGACGACGGCGCGACGGCAGGCGCGGTCCACCTTCTTGACGATGCGTTCAAGCGCCGCCGGGTCGTCCTGCTGTCCGGTACCGGAGCCGATGAATTCCAGCCGCTGCTCTCGCCGCTCTACTACATCCAGCGGGCGCTGCAGCCCTATGCGGATATCATCCAGCCCACCGACTCCGATCTGGCCGTCGCCATACCGAAGCTTCTCGCCAGCAATCCTTCGATCATCATCATGGCCGATATCGGCCGCCTGCCGGAGGAGACCTACGAACCTCTGACACGCTGGATATCGAACGGTGGCATGCTCCTGCGTTTCGCCGGCCCGCGCATGGCGGCGGCACCTGCCGACGATCCGCTCATTCCCGTCATCCTGCGCCAGGGAGAACGGGCGCTGGGCGGCACCTTGTCCTGGAGCGAACCGCAGTCGCTGGCCGAATTTCCGAGCATCGGGCCTTTCGCGGGCATACCGCGTCCCGCCGATGTGGTCGTCAGACGGCAGGTGCTTGCCGAGCCGACACCCGACCTTGCCGAACGCACCTGGGCAAGCCTCGCCGACGGCACGCCGCTGGTGACGATGAAGCAGCTGGCATCCGGCCAGATCGTCCTCTTCCACGTCACCGCGGAAGCGACCTGGTCCGATCTGCCGATCTCGGGCACTTTCGTCGATATGCTGCGTCACCTCCTGCAGATATCGCGCTCAGGCGGTGTCACGTCTGAGGCGCGCAACAGCGCGCGTGTCTCCGAGACCCTTCCGCCCTACCGCATGCTGACGGCCAAGGGTGTGCTCGTCTCCGAGACTGGCTCGGCGCGACCTCTGATCCCCAGGGCCGGAGCCGAACCGACGGCGGATTTCGACAATCCGCCCGGTCTCTACGGTTCGGAAGACGGTTTCACCTCATTGAACGTGCTGCCCGAGAACGCCGAACTGAAGCCGCTCGATACCGCTGGAACCAATGCCGTGCGCGAAGGCTTGATCGGCGGCGAAAGCTGGTCGGCAAAGCCGGCTCTTTTCCTGGTCGCCTTTCTGCTGCTGCTCGCCGACGGGCTGGTCGTTCTCTTCATGAACGGCGCTTTTTCGCGATTGCGCCCGGCCGCCCGCACCATGGGCGTGATCGCAGTCGCGGTCGGCGCCGGCTTCCTGGTGCAGCCCGGCACACTTCACGCCAACGACTCCCGGCCCGGCGACGACCTCATTCTGGAGCGGCTTGACAACACGCATCTCGCCTATGTCGTCACCGGCGAGCAGGAAGTCGACAATATATCCGAGCGCGGCCTTGAGGGCTTGACCCAGTTCCTGACCTTCCGCACGACGCTGGAGCCGGCGCCGCCCGTCGGGCTCGACCTCACCAAGGACGAGCTCACCTTCTATCCGATCATCTATTGGCCGGTTTCGGCAACGGCGCCGATGCCGTCATCGGCCGCCATCAGCCGCATCGACGCCTATATGCGCAACGGCGGCACCGTGCTCTTCGATACGCGCGACCAGATAAGCGCGTTGGACAATGGCGGCAATGTCGGCGCCAACGGTCAGCGGCTGCAGGAAATCCTCGCCAACCTCGATATCCCGCCGCTCGAACCGGTACCCTCGGATCACGTGCTGACCAAATCCTTCTATCTCCTGTCGAGCTTTCCCGGCCGCTATGCCGGCAGCCCGCTTTGGATCGAGGCCCGGCAAGGTGGCCGCGAAGCGACCGAAAAATCGGCGGCGACGGCCGACGGGGTTTCGCCGATCCTGATCACCGGCAATGATTTCGCCGGCGCCTGGGCAGTTGACGAAAACGGCACGCCGATGTTGCCGACCGTGCCCTCGGATGAAGCGCAGCGTGAATATGCCTACCGAGCCGGCGTCAATATCATGATGTACATGCTGACCGGCAACTACAAGACCGACCAGGTCCACGTTCCCGACCTCCTCGAACGGTTAGGGCAATGAGATGACCTTCGATTTTTCACCCTTCCTGCCCTGGCCGATTCTGGCGGCACTGGCCGCCGCCAGTGCTCTCATCGCCGCCTTTGCGATCTGGCGCGGCATTCGCGGCGCCTGGATCAGGACACTGGCCGCCCTCGCCCTGCTGACCGCCCTTGCCAATCCCGTACTGCTGCAGGAGGATCGGGATCAGCTGTCGACGATCGTCCCCGTCATCATCGACCGGAGCCAGAGCCAGCAGACGCCCGAGCGCACGAAGATGACCGATGACGCACTTGCGGCATTGAAAGCGCAGCTTGCCCGCTTCCCCCAGATAGAACCCCGCTTCATCGATGTCGAAGGCGACATCAATTCCGACGTTCCGTCCACCCGCCTCTTCGAGGCGCTGGCAGCCAACATCGCTGACGTCCCTTCCGCCCGCATCGGCGGCGCCATCATACTGACAGACGGCGAAGTCCATGATGTCCCGGCCGCCAATCAGGCGCTTGGCTTCGATGCACCGATCCATGGTCTCGTCACCGGCAAGCCCAAGGAATTCGACCGTCGCATCGAAGTCATCAAGGGACCGCGCTTCGGCATCGTCAACGAGGAGCAGCAGGTCGTCCTGCGCGTCTTTGACGATGGTCCGAGCCCCGGCGGCACGGCCGACGTCACGGTGAAGCTGAACGGCGACGAGATCGCTACCTTGCAGGCAACGCCCGGTCAGGATACGCCCTTCTCCTTCAAGGTTCCGGGTGGCGGCAGCAATGTGCTCGAATTTTCCGTCGCCGAGCTTCCCGGCGAAGTCACCGCCGCCAACAACCGTGCCGTTCATGTCATCGATGGCATCCGCCAGAATCTGCGCGTTCTGCTGGTCTCCGGCGAGCCGCATGCCGGCGAGCGCGCCTGGCGCAACCTCCTGAAATCCGACGCCTCGGTCGATCTCGTTCACTTCACCATCCTGCGTCCGCCGGAAAAGCAGGACGGCACGCCGATCAACGAGCTGTCGCTGATCGCCTTCCCGACGCGTGAACTCTTCATCGACAAGATCAAGGATTTCGACCTGATCATCTTCGATCGCTATCAGGATCGCGCCAACGTGCTACCGATGCTTTACTATGACAACATCGCCCAATACGTGGAGAACGGCGGCGCGCTGCTGATTGCCGCCGGCCCGGAACATGCGAGCCCAGAGTCGATCGCAATGACGCCGCTCGCCTCCGTGCTGCCGGCAGAGCCGACGGGCCGGATGATCGAGAAGGCCTTCTATCCTCGACTCTCCGAGGAAGGGCGTAAGCATCCGGTCACGCGCGGCTTGGACGGCTCCGGCGAGGACCCGCCGCATTGGGGCCGCTGGTTCCGCAGCGTCGATGTCGAACGGCCGCAGGGCGAAACTATCATGGTTGGCGCCGACAACCATCCGCTGCTGGTGCTGAACCGTGCCGGCCAGGGCCGTGTCGCCATGCTGCTTTCCGATCAGGGCTGGCTCTGGGCGCGCGGCTTCGAAGGCGGCGGTCCAAATGTCTCGCTGTATCGCCGCATCGCTCATTGGCTGATGAAGGAACCAGCGCTCGAGGAAGAAGCGTTGACCGCGCGCGCCTCCGGCCGAACCCTTGAAGTCACCCGCCAGACAATCGGCGACAATCCTGGTAACGCCACCGTGCGTTATCCCTCCGGCAAGACCGAAACCTTGCCGCTCACCCAGACAGAACCCGGGCTTTACAAGGCCGAGAAACGCATGAACGAGGTCGGCCTCTTCGAAATCCGTAACGGCAAGTTATCGACGCTTGTGCACATCGGCGCTGTCGATGCGCCGGAATTCAAGGCGATGATCTCGACGACCGATGTGCTGAAGCCTGTCGTCGACAGGAGCAAAGGTCTCGTGACCCGCGTCGCAAGCGAAAAGGGCGCAATCAGCGTTCCGCCGATCCTGCCGGTGCGCGGCCAGGTCCGCGTCTCCGATAACGAGCGAATGATGATCCGCATGACCAACGAAACGGTCCTGAAGGGAATCAACACGCTGCCGCTCTTTGCCGGTTTCGCCGGCGTCGGCATCCTGCTGCTCGCTTTCGGCGCCATGTGGTGGCGCGAAGGGCGATAGTCGCATGCCGGAGTTCGAGCTCACGGCATCGCCTTCGGCTGTGGAACTCGCGGCAATCACCGATGCGCTCTCGGCCTTCAATAACAGCGATGTCGGCCCTTCGGACCGCCAGCCGCTCGCCGTCCTCATCCGCGATACCGACGGCAAGGTGACCGGCGGCCTGTCGGGCATTACCGCCTGGGGCTGGCTCTTCATCCAGTTGCTTTATATCCCCGATACGCTGCGCGGAACGGGCATAGCCGGCAAGATTCTCGCAAAAGCGGAAGACGAGGCCAAGGCGCGAGGATGCCGTGGCGCCTGGATCGATACCTTCAACCCGCAGGCTCTCCGCGCCTATCTGCGCCAGGGTTATGAAGTCTTCGGTGAGCTTGAAAATTTCCCGGAAGGTCGCACCCGCAGCTTCCTCCGGAAAAAGCTCTGATCATCCGCGCCAGGCGATCATACCTTTCAGCCGCTCGTGCACGCCCTCGGCCATCGGAACGACCAGCACCCGGCCCGGATCGACGGGGCCTGGAAAGGCAAGCGCGTTATAGGCCACCTTCTCGAAGCCAAGCGGACCGTAATAGGGCGGATCGCCGACGAGGATGACGGCTTCCGAACCCTTGCGCCGCGCAGCTTCCACCGCGATCCGCACCAGTTCCCTGCCGATACCTATATTTTTGTGCGAGGGTCGAACGGCAAGCGGGCCAAGAAGATGCCCCTTCACCGTGCCGGCCAGCACCGGCGTCATGCGCACGGAGGCGATCGTCTCGCCGTCGTCAGCACAGATGAAGGAGAGCGACAGGTCATGCGGCCCCTGCTCGCGGATACGCGCGGCAGCCCGCGCGAAGCGGCCCGGACCGAAGGCTTCTTCATTGATGTGTTCGATGGCGGCGTCGTGGGACGCGTCTTCGGTGAGGTAGACGAGATCGTGCTTGTACATGATGACAGAAACCGGTTGGACAGATTGATGGGTCTCGAACACGCCCTTGGCGTTCGGAGCATCAGCGTCGTCGCAGGTTTCTGGAAATGAACATCAGGCAGGTGTTCCTCAAATCGTGAAAAGGCCGATAGCAGGAAAAATTTCCGCCGTCCAACGCAAAATGCACACCCGAGCCTGCTGGCGTCGGGGGCGTGACGCACTGTTCATCTTTACCGCCTGCAAAGCCCCACTATCTCAGCTAACGTCAATTCCAACATGGCAACCAGGGAATGAATCATGGGAATGCTTGTGGACGGCGTCTGGCATGACGTCTGGTACGACACGAAGGAAAGCAAGGGCCACTTCAAACGTCAGCCCTCGCAATTTCGCAACTGGGTGACGGCAGACGGCGAGGCTGGACCTTCCGGAAGCGGTGGCTTCAGGGCCGAGGCCGGGCGGTATCATCTTTATGTCTCTCTCGCCTGCCCCTGGGCGCATCGCACCCTGATCTTCCGCAAGCTGAAGAAACTGGAGGACCTGGTCTCGGTTTCTGTCGTCGACCCACTAATGGCCGAAAACGGTTGGGAATTCAAAGTCGGCGACGGAGCTACCGGCGATCGCCTCTACGGCGCGGCCACCCTCTGGCAAATCTATGCCAAAGCCGATCCACATTATTCCGGCCGTGTCACGGTTCCCGTCCTCTGGGACACGCAGACCGGCACGATCGTCAACAACGAGTCGGCCGAGATCATCCGCATGTTCAACAGCGCCTTCGACGGGCTGACGGGCTCGAAGGCCGATTTCTACCCGGAGGATCTGCGTGCCGAGATCGACGCGCTGAACGCCACCGTCTACGACACGGTCAATAACGGCGTCTACAAGGCGGGCTTTGCCACAACTCAAGAAGCTTACGAGGAAAATGTCGTCAAATTGTTCGAAACACTCGACATTCTCGACGAACGCCTGGGCAGGGGCCGTTACCTTTTCGGCGACAGATTGACCGAGGCCGATTGGCGCCTCTTCACCACGCTGGTGCGTTTCGATCCGGTCTATGTCGGCCACTTCAAGTGCAACATCCGCCGCATCGCCGATTATCGCAATTTGCCCGGCTATCTCAGGGATCTCTATCAAACGGCAGGCGTTGCCGAGACGGTAAACCTGCAGCACATCAAGCAGCACTACTACCGCAGTCACAAGACGATCAACCCGACCGGCATCGTCCCCGCCGGCCCGGCGCTCGATCTCGACAGCCCGCATGACCGCGCTACAGCGCCGCGCGTCTTTTTGGACGCGCAAAGGACGCTGTAGAACTTTAAATTGCTGCATAATTTACTCTTAACTCGATTCCGATTTAAGAAATTATGCGGCGGGCTGAATGCAGCCTGAAGCTTCTCACCAGCGATGGTCAGGCTCCTGCTCGCCCCGAAGCTCGGCGAGGCGGCGATACGTCGCCTCGGTCGTGCCCTCGGGCAGGCTGTCGAGCGAAAAGAACCCGCTGTCGGAAATCTCCCAATCCGGCGGCCGCGGCGCCGTCTGCTCGACGGTTACGCGATAGAATACGACGTGGTCGCGCCGGGTGGTCGTGGTGTTGAAATAGACTTGGACCAGCTGCGGTTTTCCGATGATTCTGAGGTTGCCCTCCTCGCGCAACTCCTTGACCAGCGCTTCTTCAGCCGTCTCGTTGCGCTCCAACCCGCCGCCAGGCATATGCCAGCCGCCGACATAGCTGTGGCGCACGAGGAAAATCCGCCCGTCCTTATCGAAACAGGCGGCCCTGACGCCCATGGTCATCCCGCGGGCGAAGGAGAAATAGACATGCAGGAGGCGCAAGGCCAGCCTGATGTGAGGAGGCCGCTTCTCTTTATCCACCATCGTTCCGTTTCGGCTGTTCATCGCTCCGGATGTGTTTGATTTGTCAATAAGCTGGTCTATGTCTCGTAGCATGTTCAAGCTCGCGCATATTTCCGACGTCCATCTCGGACCGCTGCCCCGTCTTTCCATACAAGAGCTGTTTTCAAAACGCATAACCGGCTTTGTGAACTGGCATCGAAATCGAAGCAAGCACCTTTTCGGCGGCACGCTCGATCTGCTGCTCGATGACATCCGTGCCCATCAGGCCGATCATTTGGCTGTCACCGGCGACCTCGTCAACTTGGCCAGCGGCATCGAGATCCGGGCCGCCGCCGCCTGGCTGCGCGCGCTCGGCGATCCCGCCGACACCTCGGTCGTTCCAGGCAATCACGACGCCTATGTGCCGGGTGCCTATGAGAAATCGATGCGCGCCTGGTACGATTATGTCCGCGGCGACCTCGCCTCGCCGCAATGGCAGGAAGACCGCCGCATCTTTCCCTATCTACGTGTCCGCGACAAAGTTGCGATCGTCGGCTGCTCCACGGCAGTCGCCACGCCCCCTTTCGCCGCCTCCGGCTTTTTCAGCGCTCGCCAGGCCCGCGATACGGTGAACATGCTGCGCGCGGCCGGCGAAGCCGGTCTCTTCCGCGTCGTCATGATCCATCATCCGCCGATCCGCGGCGCCACCGCCTTTCACAAACGCATGATCGGCATCCGTCGCTTCGCGGCCGTGATTTCGACCGGCGGCGCCGAGCTCGTGTTGCACGGCCACACGCATCTGAACACGCTCCACTGGCTGCGCGGCCAGGTGCAGCCGGTGCCGGTCGTCGGCATCGCGTCGGCCTCGCAGGGACCGGGCAGCATTAAGCCGCCGGCCGCCTACAACCTCTTCTCCATCGACGGCTCTCCGGGCGCCTGGGAACTCACCGGCGAGCGCTTCAGCCTGAACAGGACAGGCGATGCGATGATGTCGGAAAGCGTCGATATTTTCGCCCCTTAGCGCTGACTTCCGACTCTTTTTATGCGGCACTTGAATCAATCTCGGAAAGTGCTTCGCCACAGTCGCAACATTTGTCATGGAGGCTGCCTACCCTCTTGGTATTTTTACCGGTAAGCGTACAATCCGACCGACTGCATCGCCTCAGAACGGAGCCGCCAATGACTTCCCCCTTCCATCGCCTGTGCAGAACAACACTTGCCGCCGGCTTTGTACTCGGCATGGCGAGCGCCGCCTTCGCGGTCGGCGACAGCAACGACGACACCAATCCGCCGCCGAAGACCCAGACGACCAAGACCTGCACCGGCGGCAAGGTCTGGGATAAGCAGAAGAAGGAATGCGTCACCCCGAAGAAGAACAGCTTCAACGATGACGATCTCTACAAGTTCGCCCGCGAGTTTGCCTATGCCGGCCAGTATGAGAACGCCATCACCGTGCTCAATCTTGCCCGTAATCAGAACGACCCGCGCGTTCTGAATTATCTCGGCTATGCGAACCGCAAAGCCGGCCGCATGGAGCTTGGGATGTCCTATTACCGCAAGGCATTGCAGGCGGATGAGAATTATATTCTCGCCCGCTCCTATATGGGCATGGCACTGGTGGAACAGGGAGACATCCAAGGGGCTCGCGTCCAGCTCGTCGAGATTCGCGACCGCGGCGGCGAAAACACTTGGGCTTACCGCGCTCTGCTGCAAAGCTTGAACGGTTACAGGACATATTGACGCAAGCTTTGCGGGCTAGATTAGGAAAACCCCTCGGGAAAAGGGATAAGATGACCGGATGCTTGCGAACTGCAGTAGACTTGCTTCATAAAGAGCCTGCACCTCCGGTGCCGATAAAGCCGGTTTCGCGCCCGATGGCGAACCCTTCGTCTGCGAAACCATCGCGAATGCTTCTTGGATAGACAATGCGTCAGCCCGCAACGACCATCGACCTCCGGCGTGATCTCGTCGGCCTTCTGCCCCACCTTCGCCGCTTCGCGATCACGCTCGCGGGCGAAGCTGGCGTGGCCGATGAACTTGTCCAAGCCGTTTGTCTGCGTGCCATTGCCAAGGGCCATCAGTGGAATGGCGAGGGCCGACTGGAAAGCTGGATCTACACGCTTGCCCGCCAGCAGTGGACGGAGGACAGCCGCAAGCGGAAGCCGAAGGTGTCGGCACGCGGCAACGTCACCGACATCAGAGAGGCTGCCCGTGAACGTTCGGCCCCGGTCGATCCCGACGCCATCCATCGCATGATCGCCGAAATGCCGGACGGCGTTTCCTCGATCTTCCTACTCGTCGATGTCGAAGGCCACAGCTACCAGCAGGCGGCCGAGATCATGGGCATTTCGACGGCAAGCGTCGTCTCCCAGCTTGCCACCGCAAGGCTGCATTTCGCCGGGCTTGCCGGCACCCACCCCATCCACAGGTACTGAATTGCTCGATCTTAGGAAATTGCCGCTCGAAGCCCAGCTCACCGCCCTTCTCGACGGCGAGGTCTCTCCCGAACAACGGCACGAATTGGAGCAGCGCCTGGCAACCGACGAGAATGCGCGCCGTCTGCATGAAAAGCTGCGTCATGGCGCCGATTTCGGCCGCCGCCGCCTGGACGATGTCCTGAAGGAGCCGGTGCCGCTCGCCCTCGTCCGCTCGATCAAGAGCACGCAGCCGCCAAAGACGCCGATCGCCCAGCGCGCCATGCGCCCCCAGGTGAAACTGGCCCCGAGCGGCCCGCAGGCGCTGGCAGCCGCTCTTATCCTCTTCGTCGTCGGTTGCGGCATCGGCTATTTTGCCGGCACCACCCCGGATGCCGACGAGATCGCCACCACGACCGCCACGGCGCCCGCCAATACCAACAACTGGCTCGGCGACGTCACCGCATATCAACGCCTGCTGATCCGCCAACCCCGTCACCTCGTCGAAGTGCCGGCATCGCAGGCCGAAGAAATCTCCAGCTGGCTGACGGCCGCCATCGGCGTGCCTTTCCGCGTGCCGGATCTCAGCGCCGAATCCTGGACCTTCCAGGGTGCCCGCGTCATTCTCGGCGACAATCGCCCCGTCGGTCAGCTCGTCTATTCCAACGGCGACGGCGATATAATCTCCATCTGCTTCCGGAAGGACGCGCAGCCGCCTGAGACCGACGACTTCAAGGAAACGATCAAGGACGAGATTGGCCTGGTCACCTGGCACAATGCCGGCACATCCTACGTTCTCGCCGGCCCCTCCGCCGAAGCCACCCTCGGCCAGCTTGCCATGAAGATTGCCACGGCGATTTGATTGCCGCCTGTCGTATGAGGGTGAATGATTACCGCCAGCGACTGAGGCGGTAAATGGCAAAATCGACCATCAGCATCAGCCGCCCCTCATCCGCCTGCCTTTCCGCTGGGGAGAAGGGATATGCCGCAACGTCTGGCTCCCTCTCATTCGTAAGAGGGCGCCGAAGGACGTTAGGCCGCCACTCGCTCCCTCTTCTCCCCAGCGGGGAGAATGTGCCCGTAGGGCGGATGAGGGGGCCACACGGCCTTTCCCTACTTTCGCTTAGCGAAGACGCAACAAAATCAACCGAATCGTCAGGCCGCGCCGTACCAAAACGATCGCGGCCTGAACCCTTCGCAGATCAAGCCTTGCCAGCCTTCACTTCGAGCACCCGGTTGGCAGCCGACACGATCGCCTCCAGCGATGCCGCAACGATGTTGGTATTGATGCCGGCGCCGAAGAGCTTGCCGCCGGGATAGGAGGTCTCGACATAGGAGATCGCCGCCGCATTCGAGCCGTGCTGTAGCGAATGCTCGGAATAATCCTCGACCGACATCTCGATGCCGAGATAATGCGACAGTGCGTTGATGAAGCCGTCGATCGGGCCGTTGCCGCGCCCTTCGATGCGCTTTATCTCGCCATTGTCGGTGATTTCAGCTGCAACGATCCGCTGGCCCTTGCGCTCGGTGTCGGGATAGGTGTGGTGGTCGACGAACTTGAGGCGCGCCTCGGGCTGCGTCACGTAGCGCTCGATGAAGCGGTCGTAGATGCGCTTCGAGGGAAGCTCCTTGCCCTCCACGTCGGTGATACGCTGGATATCCTCACGAAATTCGACCTGCAGGTTGCGCGGCAGGTTGAGCCCGTAATCCTGCTGCAGGATATAGGCGATGCCGCCCTTGCCGGACTGCGAGTTGATGCGGATGATCGCCTCGTAGGAGCGGCCGACGTCGCGCGGATCGATCGGCAGATAAGGCACTTCCCAGACCGGATGGTTGGCGACCTGTGCCGCCTTCATGCCCTTGTTGATCGCATCCTGATGCGAGCCGGAGAACGCCGTATAGACCAGCTCGCCGACATAAGGGTGACGCTCGGCAATCGTCATCTGGTTCGAATATTCGAACACTTCCTTGATGCGCTCGATGTTCGAGCAGTCGATCCCGGGATCGACGCCCTGCGTGAACATGTTGAGCGCCATCGTGACGACGTCGACATTGCCGGTGCGCTCGCCATTCCCGAACAGCGTGCCTTCGACACGGTCGGCGCCTGCCAGCAAGGCCAGTTCGGCGGCGGCGATGCCGGTGCCGCGGTCGTTGTGCGGATGCAGCGAGACGATCAGGTTCTCGCGATTGTCGAGGCTGCGGCACATCCATTCGATCTGGTCGGCATAGACGTTCGGCGTCGCCATCTCGACGGTGGACGGCAGGTTGATGATGAGCTTGTTGTCCGGCGTCGGCTTCACCACCTCGATGACGGCGTTGCAGATCTCCAGCGCCACTTCCAGCTCCGTGCCGGTGAAGCTCTCGGGCGAATATTCGAAACGGTAGCCGCCGCCGGCCTTGGCCGCCATGTCGGTGATCATCTTGGCGGCATCGACGGCGATCTGTTTGATGCCCTGCACATCCTTGGCGAAAACGACGCGACGCTGCAGCTCGCTGGTCGAGTTATAGAAATGCACGATCGGCCGGTTTGCGCCTTCCAACGCTTCGAAGGTGCGGGTGATGAGCTCCGGGCGGCACTGTACCAGCACCTGCAGCGACACGTCGGCGGGCACGTTGCCCTCTTCCACGCACCAGCGGGCGAAATCGAAATCCGTCTGCGAGGCGGAAGGGAAACCGATCTCGATTTCCTTGAAGCCCATCTCGAGCAGCAGATGGAACATGCGGGCCTTGCGGTCGTGGCCCATCGGGTCGACCAGTGCCTGATTGCCGTCGCGCAGGTCCACCGAGCACCAGACCGGCGCCTTGGTGATAGTCTTCGTCGGCCAGGTGCGGTCGGGAATGTTTACCTGCGGATAGGGCCGGTATTTCACCGCGGCATCAGGCATGCCTTTTGCGGAGGATCGGCTGGTGGTGTTGTCCATTATCTTGTCTCCTCGTCCCGGCATTTGCCCCGCCTCTTAGCCGATCGCATCGGCCTTGGCGATAAACAAATGCGGACCTTCGTCGGTCGTTAGGTCAATTTTGAAAGTGAATCGCGAGGAGCGATGCCGGGCGGGCTTTCGGCCGCCGGGCGCTCCTCAACGGACCCGGCAACCGCGCGTAAGGCCGAGGAGAAGAAGCGAGGTCACGGCGCTCGAGACGTCACGCAGGGCGATGCGGCCGCGTGCAATCGTATCGGAAATCTTGGCGCCAGAGGTCTTCATGGCCGCGCTTATAGCGTTGGGCGGTGAAACTGGCAAGCCCTCTCGGCCCGCCGGCTTTCCGTTACTTCTGCCGAGCGCGATCTTTCGACATCTTCACCAGCCGCGACAGCGCCAGCATCAGCCCGCCGGCGATCAGTCCCCAAAAGGCACCCGAGATGCCGGCGAAGGAAACGCCGGATGCAGTGACGAGGAAGGTGATCGCCGCCGCCTCGCGCGATTCCTGCGCCTGGAAAGCCGACATCGCCGAGGATGAGAAGGCCCCGACCAGCGCCAACCCCGCCACCGCCTCGATCAGAATGGGCGGCGCCAAGGCGACGAAGGCCGTGACCGCGCCGGCGAGCAGCCCGAGGATCACGTAACCGACGCCGGCGATCAGCGATGCCCAATAGCGCCGCTTGGGATCGGCATGCGCGTCATGCCCGGCGCACATTGCCGCGGTGATCGCCGCCAAGTTGACGGCATGGCCGCCGAAAGGCGCCGACAGCAACGAAAAGAAGCCGGTGACGGCGAAGAGCGGACCTGGCTTCGGATCATAGTGATTGACTTTTAGGACGGCGATGCCGGGAATGTTCTGCGAGGCCATGGTGACGATGAAAAGCGGCAGCGCGATCGAGATGAAGGCCGCGAGGGTGAATACCGGCCGCACGAGTTCCGCCGTCGGCACCAGCGATCGTTCGAGCGAGGCGAAAGCGCCGTCGGGAATGTCGACGCCGAAGGCGAGCACCAGCACGAAGGCGGCGAGTGCGGCCGGCACCGCCCAGAGCCGCATGAAGGCGCCGACGACGATCCAGGAAATGACGATCGGCAGACCGAGCAGCGGATTGAAGCCGATCGCCTTCACCGGCGCAAAGCAGAGGCCGATCAGCACACCTGATAGCATCGCATTCGCGAGCGGCGCGGGAATGGCGGCGACCGCCCGGCCGAGCGGCTTGAACAACCCGGCAATGATGATCAGCACGGCGCAGATCAGGAATGCGCCGACCGCTGCATTGAAGCCGCCCTCGATTGCGCCGGTGCTTGCGAGCAGCGCCGCCCCCGGCGTCGACCAGGCGATGCTGATCGGCAGTCGAGTCACGGCGCTGAGCACGATCGCGCAGACGCCCATGGAGATCGACAACGCCATCAGCCCCGAAGCGGCCTGCGCATCCGTCGCACCCACCGCCTGCAGCCCATGCAGCACGACGGCGAAGGAACTGGCGGAGCCGACGAAAGCGGTAAGCAGACCCATGAACAGGGCCTGGACGGAAAAATCTTTGAGCATGGCGGACTCTGGGCTGCTGGAATGGCGCATGGAGCATGATGGTTGGCGCCCGCGCAAGTCCAGATTGAGGGCTTTCCGTCCAGCCCTACCGGTCAATGACCGCAAGCATAACCGAAATCAAGACGCCCTCACCTGCGGTCGGCAGGCAAGGGCGTTTCGAAGGTTTCGGTCGAGAAAACTCAGATGTCGGCTTGCGACGTCACGATGCGCGAGACAAGGCCATAGTCCTTCGCCTCTTCGGCCGAGAGCCAGTAGTCGCGATCCGTGTCCTTGGCAATCTTCTCGAGCGGCTGGCCGGTGGCCTCCGCCATGATCTTGTTCAGGCGCTCGTTCATCTTGATGATCTCGCGTGCCTGAATCTCGATGTCGGATGCCATGCCGCGCGTGCCGCCCGACGGTTGGTGCAGCAGGAAGCGCGTGTTCGGCAGGCACAGGCGTCTCTCCCTGGGAGCCGCGACATAGATCAGCGCGCCGGCCGAAGCGACCCAGCCGGTGCCGATCATCCAGACCTTCGGCTTGATGAACTTGACCATGTCATGGATGGAATCGCCGGATTCGACATGACCGCCGGGCGAATTGACATAGATGCGAATGTCTTCGTCGCTGGCCGCAGCAAGTGCAACGAGTTGCGAGCAGACCTTCTGCGCCAGTTCCTGGTTGATCGGTCCATAGATGAAGATCGAACGCGACTTGAAAAGATTCGCCTCCGTTTCCTTGCCGAGCGGCAGTTCCTTCGTCTTGTCGTCCTGTTCTTCGTCGTTCATTCGAACCTCTCGGAGATGAATTCGGGTTCCTCGCACATAGTGCGACTCAATGCCTAAAACAATGCGGGAAAAACACAAGGCACCGAAGCGGTGGAGATATCCTTAAGAAGCCGCGCACTGTTCCGCAAGCCTTACTGAAATGTAACGGTGGAAGGCTTTGAAAAGCCGGAATCGGTTCCTACCTCACCTCTCACATGGCAATCGCCAAAAGAGATCAACAGGAGACCGGACATGTCACCGGAAGAACGCCAATTGCTGACCGCCCTCTTCGACCGCGTGCGCACCGCGCAAGCCCAGCCGCGCGACCGCGAGGCCGAAGCTCTGATCGACCAGGCGACGCGCGAGCAGCCGTCCGCCACTTACTATCTCGCCCAGGCCGTCATCGTGCAGGAAAAGGGGCTGGAGGCGGCCGCCAACCACATCAAGGAACTCGAGGAGCGCGTCCGGCAGTTTGAAGCCGGAGCCAGCGAGCACCGCCAGGCCGAACAGGGCGGCGGTTTCCTGAGCTCAATCTTCGGCAATACCCAGACGCAGCAGCCCGCGCCTGTCCCCTCCAACCCCGGCCCCTGGGGCCAACCGTCCCGCGCCTATGACGAGCCGCGCGGCTACGATCGCCAGACGCCGCAGCAGCCCACCGGCCCCTGGAGTCAGCAGGCCTACGCGCCGTCTGCCGGCGGCAGCTTTCTGCGAGGTGCGCTCAGCACGGCCGCGGGCGTTGCCGGCGGCATGCTGCTTGCCAACTCCCTGAGCGGCATTTTCGGCAACCACATGTCCTCGCTCGGCTGGGGCTCACCCTTCGGCGCCAACCCCTTCGGCAATGCAGCCGCCCCGACCGAGGAAACCATCATCAACAATTATTACGGCAATGACGACGTCCGTCAGGCCGCGGATATTGCCGGCAATGACAATGACGACAACCTGCAGCAGGCCGATTACGATGACGGCGATGATTATAGTGATGATTCGTCCGGCGACGACGTGACGGATGTTTGAGGTCTAACGAGCAGAAATGGGCGGCAGTTTGTAATCACTTGCCGCACCGTATCCCCGCCCTTCGCTTTAAGCTCAGGGCGTTCGTCGCTGCAATCGATTCACTGGATCGATTGCTCGGGCTTTGCCGGACGCTCCTCACCCACGTCCACGATAGGTGGCGACACCCTGCTCCGGCAGCCACACACCTTCCGGTGGCTTGCCCGTCTGCCAGAAGACGTCGATCGGAATGCCACCGCGCGGATACCAGTAAGCGCCGATCCTCAGCCACTTGGGGTCGAGCAGTTCGACGATGCGCTTGGCGATGTAGATCGAGCAATCCTCGTGGAAGGCGCCGTGATTGCGGAAGGAAAACAGGAAGAGTTTCAGCGACTTCGATTCCACCAGCCATTCGCCTGGGATGTAGTCGATGACGATATGGGCGAAATCCGGCTGCCCCGTCATCGGGCAGAGAGAGGTGAACTCCGGCGCGGTGAAGCGCACGACATAGTCGGTGCCGGCATGATTGGCCGGCACTTTCTCCAGCACCGCCTCTTCCGGCGATTTCGCAGTTTCGGTTTGCTGACCCAGCATCGACAGGCTGGAAACATCGGTATTCGGCATCATGCCTCCTTGATGACTTTGACGCGGATGCCATGGGCCTTTTCGCCCTCCGGCTCCACATGAATGGCTATTTTGGCGCCCTCATGCACCGCTCTGATGGCATCCTCAAGGCGGTCGCATATATCATGCGCCTGCCGCACCGACATAGTGCCGGGCACCACCATGTGAAAATCGATGAAAGTGACGGTGCCAGCGCGCCTCGTCTTCAGGTCATGCACGCCGATCGAACCCGCCGCATGGGTCGCGATTGCCTGCTTGATCGCTTCCTCTTCCTGCGGCTCGACCGCCTGGTCCATCAGACCGCCGATCGATTGCGAGATCACCTTCCAGCCTTGATACAGGATGTTGATGGCAACCAGAATGGCAAGAACCGGGTCGAAGATCGCATAACCCGTCGCCAACGCCAGCAGCAGGCCGACGAGCACGCCGACGGATGTCACCACATCCGACATGATATGCTGCCCATCCGCCGCCAGCGCCGCCGAGCGATGTTTGCGTCCTGTCCGAATCAACAGCCGCGCCCAGACCGCATTGATGAGGCCGGCGGCAATATTGATCGCAAGACCGAGCACCGGCGCATCGAGCATGCGCGGTTCCGCGAGATAACCGATCGCCTCCTTGACGATCAGCAGCGCGGCGACGACGATCAGCACGCCTTCGGTCACGGCGGAGAGATATTCCGCCTTGTGATGGCCGAAAGGATGGTCGTGATCGGCCGGCTTCTGCGCGTAGCGGATGACGAAGAAGGCGATGAAGGCGGCCACGACGTTGACCGTCGATTCGAGCCCGTCCGACAGCAACGCCACCGATCCGGTCACCCACCAGGCCACCATCTTCAGGCCCATGACGCCGAGGGACAGCGGAATACCCCACATCGCCAGCTTTTGAACAGTAAGATCGCCGTTGTCGCTCATATCGTCCTCCTGCGGTTGCGAATGAATTGCAGGGTCCAAGCCATTGAAATGCAAAACCGCCCACGCGAATGTCGCGCAGGCGGCCCAGTTGCGGCTGATATGGGCGATGATGGAGGATTTGTCAAAGAGAATGACGGGTCCCTTCACAGCCAGTGGTCGCTTCCCGATGGGAAGCAGTGCCGGCACCCGATACGCGATCCTCTACAGCGCCGGGGGAGCGGAATCTTACCCGAGAGATTGCGGCCACCGCAGAAGCGCGGCCTGGCCTGCCGTCGTCAGGGCGTAGACGCCCTTTTCCCGGCGCTCGAACCATCCATAGACGTTGTCGCGCAGGATCGGACCGGCCTTTGGCGTCAGCGCCTTCATATCTCGCGGACGCACAATTCCGCGGTCGAGTGCGGCCGCGCAGAGCAGCGCCTGTTGGCGATAGGCCGTCATGACCGGCGCCCGCGAGCCGCCGCCGACGGCAGGATCGCCGCGACGGCGCTGATGCTCCTTGACGAGGCGTGAGCGTCGCTTGGGATTGGTGCGCGGCATCGGCGAGATCGAACTGACGATGACGCTGACCTCGCCGCCATCCGAGACGCCGAGCATGCCGATGCCGAGCCGCCGGCAGAGGTCGCGGTAGCGCTTGTCCGTCTCCCGCCCGCGCCCCTTGGCCGAAACGCGCGCCGCGATCCAGAGTTCGTCGCTCACGGCAGCCCGATCGACCGCCTGAAGCAGCAGTTCCAGATTGAAGGAGAGCTTGAGTTCGCAGATCACCACGACCGGCGGCTCGCCATCGCTCAACCCGACGAGATCGCATCCGCCGACCTCACCCTTGACGACATAACCGGCCGCTTCCAGGAAGGCTTTGACCGGCAGGTAGAGCGATGTCTCCATCAGAAAATCGCGCATCAGGCAGCGTTGAGATCGGCAATCTCGCCATATCGTGCGAGCAGTCGCGGCGAGGTCATGTCGCCGGTCTCCTCGTCGACCATCACGGCATAGGCCACAACGCCGACGAAACGCTCGGCCATCGCCGAAGCGATCTTTTCCGCGCTGACGGCGTTCGAGGCCTGACGCATTTCGCCAGGCACGAGACTGCCGCGGTTCTTGCGGTAGGGAAGGACGATGAACTTCTCGGCACTGGCCACGGCGATAATTCCCGGTTGATCGTTCCGGAAATGTTCTGATTTGCCTAACGGAGTCAACCCTCGCCCCTATCCGAACATGGAAAGGGGCGAGATGGAGCTAGGCTCAGGCCGCCTTCGTCTTCACCTTGCGCGCCAGATGCGCCACGACATTCTCGATCATCCGCATGCCCGCATCGCCGCCGAGCGTCATGATCGATTCGGGATGGAACTGCACCGCAGCGATCGGCTCCTTGGCATGTTCGATGCCCATGATCGTGCCATCCTCGCTTTCCGCCGTGATGATGAATTCCCGCGGCAGCGTCGAGGGATCGGCAAAGATCGAGTGGTAGCGGCCGACCGTCACTTCCCTCGAAAGGCCGGAGAAGACGATGCCGGGTTCCAGCACGCGGATGCGCGAAGGCTTGCCGTGCATCGGCAGCGCCAGATGGCGCAATTCCCCGCCATAGGCTTCCGCGAGCGCCTGCAGGCCGAGGCAGACGCCGAAGATCGGCAGGTTGCGGGCCCGCGCCTTCTTGATCGTCGCTTTGCAATCGAAATCCTTGGGATTGCCGGGACCTGGCGACAGCACGACTAGATCCGGGTTCAACCGGTCGAAGATTTCTTCCGGCACCGGCGTACGCACGGTTGAAACCGTTGCCCCGGTCTGGCGGAAATAATTGGCCAGCGTGTGGACGAAGCTGTCCTCATGATCGATGAGCAGGATGTTGACGCCCTTGCCGACGCTGGCGACGTCGCGCTGGATCTTGCCGGAATTGCCGGTCTTGGCGTCTCGGATGGCGGAAAGCATGGCAGAGGCCTTCAATTCGGTTTCGGCTTCTTCTTCCTCAGGAATGGAATCGTTGAGCAGCGTCGCCCCGGCGCGCACTTCGGCGATGCCGTCCTTGATGCGCACGGTGCGCAGCGTCAGGCCGGTATTCATGTCGCCATTGAAGCCGACCATGCCGATCGCTCCACCATACCATGCACGCGGGCTCTTTTCATGGCTCTCGATGAAGCGCATCGCCCAGAGCTTCGGTGCACCGGTGACGGTCACGGCCCAGGCGTGGCTGAGGAACCCGTCAAAGGCGTCCATGTCGTCGCGCAGCCGCCCCTCGATGTGATCGACCGTATGGATGAGGCGCGAATACATCTCGATCTGCCGGCGGCCGATCACCTTGACCGAGCCCGGCTCGCAGACCCGGCTCTTGTCGTTGCGGTCGACGTCCGAGCACATGGTCAGTTCGGATTCGTCCTTCTTCGAATTCAGGAGCTTCAGGATCTGCTCGCTGTCGGCGATCGGATCGTCGCCGCGCTTGATCGTGCCCGAGATCGGGCAGGTCTCGATGCGCCGGCCGGAGACGCGCACGAACATTTCGGGCGAGGCGCCGACCAGATATTCCTGATTGCCGAGATTGATAAAGAAGGAATAGGGCGAGGGATTGATCGCCTTCAGCCGCTTGGAAATATCGGAAGGCTTGCTTTCGCAGCGCTCCATGAATTTCTGCCCGGGCACGACTTCAAACAGATCGCCCTTGCGGAAGCTCTCCTTCGCCTTGACGACGAGTTCGGCATACTCGCCCGGTCGATGGTCGCTCTTCGGCGGAATGGCATCCGTCTGCTTGAAGGGTTCCGGCGCGATCTGCTCAGCCTTGCCCTCGGTCGTCACGCCGCCTTTCTCGAAATCGTAGCGGTCGATCCAGGCTTTCGCGGCATAGTTATCGACGACCAGGATCTCGTCCGGCAGGTAGAGCACCATGTCGCGCTGATCACAGGGCCGCGTCAGCTTCAAATCGATCGCGTCGAACTGGAAGGCGATGTCGTAGCCGAAGGCGCCGTAGAGGCCGAGGCTCGCATCCGCCTGCGAATAGAAAAGGTCGGTCACGGCGCGCAGCACCGTGAAAACCGTCGGCATCTTCGAACGCTCTTCCTCGGTAAACACCCGATCCGGCGCCTTGACGGAAAGGTCGAGACGGCGGCCGGAGGAGGCGCCGAGCACAAGCGCGGGCACCGTCTTCAGCCGCTCGGTCACAAAGCCGAGAAGCACCTCCCCGCGCTCATTATAGGCCTCGATCCAGACGTCGCGGCCGAAGGAGGAGATGCCGAGCGGCGGATCGACGACGGCGGTATCCCAGCGCGTATAACGGCCCGGATATTCGTAGTTCGACGAGAAGACCGCGCCGCGGCGCTCGTCGAGCTTGTCGACATAGGAAGAGACCGCGTCGGCATAGGGGATCGCCCGCCGCTGCCGGGTGACGGTGATGCCGCCCTTGGTCTCGTAGATTTCCGCACCATCATCCCGCAGGATCGTTACCATAGTTCCACTCCGTTATCGGGCCCGGACGACAGGCGGCGATAAAACAAAAAAGCCGCCTCGAAGTTTCGGGCGGCTCACTCGTCGTCGTCTTTGGACACGATTGGTCGAGGCCGCCTCAGCGAGCCCACCACCAAACAGCAATGTTCAAAGACTTGATCATGCGAAAATTGTTAGCCTGAGATCAGCCGCCACGCAAGAGGCGATCGCACGAATGAAAAGGGCGGCCCGAAAGCCGCCCCTCCCCAGCCTTGAAGGCATGACTGGCTCAGAAAGTCTTGGTGAGCGAGACCTTGAATGTGCGACCCGGCTCGGAATACCACTCCCGCGGCTGCGACGCTGTCGCCGAGCTGAGATTGACGTCGCGCACGGCGAGCGCGTTGTAGTGCTCCTGGTCGAAGATATTGTAGACACCAGCTTGGACGCGGAGGCCCGGCAACTGTTCCGGCGTCCACCAGCCGGTCAAGTCGACGATTGCGTAACCGGGCGCATCAAAGGTCGTGTCGTTGGTGTTCGTGACCGGTGTATTGAGATGGTCCGTGAGCATGCCGGCCGCAAGCGTCGAGGAAAGGTCGAAGCCGAAGGTCTCATTGCTCCAGCCGCCGCCGATGATCGCCTTGAACGGCGCCACCGAGCGCAGGCGCTGGGTGGTCTCTTCGTTCCTGCCATAGGCATAGGCCAGCGAAGCATGCAGATTGATGCCGTTATTGAAGGTCTTGACGGTGCTGGCTTCAATACCCGAGATCGTCGCCGCAGCCACGTTCGTGTAATTGAACTCAGTAAAGCCTGTCGCGTCGACGCTCGTCACCGTCTCGATGAAGTTCTGATAACGGGTATGGAAAGCCGCGACCCTGCCGGTAAAATCGCCCGTGTCGAAATTGGCGCCGACTTCGACGCCGCGGCCGATTTCGGGTTCCAGATCAGGATTGCCGAGCTGGGCGTAGCGGCCGGTGGGGTTATAGAAGCGGCTATAGAGTTCGTCGACGGTTGGCGCGCGGAAGCCGACCGCCAGCTGCATATAGAGCTCTACATCAGGCGTCAGGTCGTATGTCGCAAGAATCTTCGGCGACATGGCGGCTTCCGTTCGGTCGCGAAGATCGCCGAAACGGGTAAGGCCGGTATTGTTGGCAAAACCGCCGCCGGTCGAGGGATCGTAGTTGAACCAGTCAAAGCGGAAGCCGGGCGTCAGCGTGATACCGGTGTTGCCGATCTCGATCTTGTCTTCGACAACAAGCCCAAGGTTCTGACTGTCCACATTCGGCACTTCCGCCTGGTTGTTCAGCGCCGGGCACGTCGTCAATGTCGGGCACAGAGCCCAGCTATATTGGCTCCAGCTGGAGACGCCGACGTCGAGCCCGACGCGAACGGAGTGGCTGAGGCCGGAATATTCGAAGTCCCTGGTCGCGGTGCCGCTGAAGCCCCAGGTTTCGTTTTCGACCTCGTTGTTGCGGCCATAGGCAACATTGGCGGTCGTACGGCCCCCGCTGCCGGCCTCCTTCTTCAAATCCTGCCAATAAAGCGTGGCGCGCGCACTGCTGAAGACCGCGTCGGAAGACTGCGCTTCATAATCGTAGTCGAGCGATACGCGATCGCGGTCACGCTGTTCGCGACCGTCATAATTGTCGATCATGAAGTTGCGAGGGCTGGTTCCTCCCTGAAGATGGCGCAGGTCGGTTTCCAGGTCGCGGCGGAAGCGTTCCGCCGTCAAGCCGATGCGATGACCGCCTTCCAGCTCCTGGCGCAGTTTGAAGAGCAGGTTGTGTTGGTCGAAATCAGCCGGGTTCGCCTCGGTGCGGAGAGCACCGTAAACGTCATTGTTGCCCATGTTCGCCCGCTCATGGCCTTTGCGGTAACCGCCCTGGAACAGGATCGAGGTGCCGCCGATCTTCTTGGCGGCGGCGGCCGAGCCGGAGAGGCTGCGGTCTTCGCTGTCATAGGTCGATTTCACGATCGCGCCCCAATCGCGGCCTTCGGGGATCAGATCCTCCGGCTCCAGCGTATTGAGAACGATAGCGCCGCCGAGCATGCCCGAACCGCCCTTGCTCGAATCTGCGCCGCGCACGATATCGAGCGAGGACAGCGAATCGAAATCGAACATATCGCCGCCGCCATTGGCGTTGGCAGGCGCAAAAGCACCCTGGCGCGAGCTATTTGAGATGTAAGGGATCGGAATGCCGTCGATCGTCGTCAAGATGCGAGCACCGGAAAGACCGCGCAGGTTGAAGCCTGCATCGGCACGCGAATAGTTCACGCCTGCATCGACGCTGCGGCCGATGTCGTCGTAATTAGTGACCTGCTTCTCTTCCAGCTGCTTCTCAGTGATCTCGGTCGCGAGCGGCGTATCGGCAACACTGCCCGGCGCCACGCGCTTGCCCTTGACGACGATCTTCTGCAACACGGTGCTGTCCTCCGACGCGGCTTCCGGCGTGCTGGCCGGAAAGCTTTGTGCGAAAGACTGCGAAACAGGAAGAATAACTGCGGCTGCCGTGCAGACCGATAGAACCGAGCGCCAATACCGGATGATCATAACCTACCCTCTGATGGTGATTACCGGGCTGGCTGGTCGTGGCGCGTCGAACGCTCGAGGGGCTGGCTGGGCTTTTGCTGATGAAGACGAAGCAGAATTCCGCCCTCTTTTCGCCGCATAAAAAACATGAGAAGTATTGTCAACATAAGTGAGTGCCTCATGTTGAATATTATCATCAAGTTTTAACGATCTCGTAGGACGTTGCACAATTGCAACGAAAAACGCCCTCATGCGTTGTTACCCGCGACGATACTAGGATCTGGGCCCATTGAGGAAACTTTCGACACTGGCGATCCTTTTCGCCGCTAGCGTCTTTCTTGCCGGCGCCCGCCTGCCTGCGCAGGGCCCCTTGCCAGAACCTCGGCCCGATACCGGACAGATGACCAGCCCGTCTGCCCCGCCAGCGGAAAAGGCGGAACCGCCCGCACCGGAGGAAGTTCCCGCCCCTCAGCCGAAACCGGACGTGAAGGAGCCGGAGGCGCCGGCATCCAGCCAGACGCCCGCGCCGCACGCCGCCCCGGCAAAACCGGAGCCGACGGAACCGATGCAAGGTCCGCCGCTGCCGCCGGGTACTGCCGGTCGCCCCCAGGCGCCGGAAGAAAACAAGCCGGAGGGTGAGCAGACGCTCGAAGAGCAGCAACTGACAATCGAGCCCGAGAGCGATGCTGAACATGCAGAATGCACCGCCGCCCTTCAGGCTCTGGGCGTTGTCTTCAAGGAAGCGCCGCGCATCGACGACGGCAATGGCTGCGGCATCGACAAGCCGATCATCGTCTCCGAGGCCCTGCCCGGCATTGCGCTCAAGCCGGAAGCGACAATGCGCTGCCCGGCCGCCCTCGCGCTTGCCCGCTGGATAAAGGAGAGCGTCATCCCCGCCGCCGCCGCTGCCCTGCCGGGACAGGGCCGCATCACATCAGTTAACCAGGCAACGTCCTATATGTGCCGCCTGCGCAATGGCGCCGGAACCGGCAAGATCTCCGAACATGCTCGCGGCAATGCTATCGACATTGCAAGCTTCCATTTCGAGAAAGGCGAGGACGTCGCCGTCCGCTCCCGCCGCGAGGACTCCACACTGACCGGCGCCTTTCAGCGAACCGTCAGCGCCGCCGGCTGTCTCTATTTCACCACTGTTCTCGACCCCGAAAGTGACGCCGCCCACGAGACCCATTTTCATCTCGACGTCATTGAAAGGAAGGGCGGCTATCGCTATTGTCACTGATGAACCAGTTTCCTGATCATCGCTGAATTCCATTGGGCCTTTGCCATCGGACCGTTGTTCCTCGGCACGATGCAAAGCCTTATCCGGTTGTTTATCGATCCAGACTTTGAAAAGCGTCGGAAGCACCGTCTGGTCGAGCGTTTCGGGAAGTCCGCCTCTGATCAGAACAACCCTTCAATATAACCCTGCTCATTCAAAAAAATCCGCTCCGCCGACGGCGATTTCGGCAGGCCGGGCATCGTCATGATCTCCCCGGTGATGGCGACGACGAAGCCGGCTCCGGCTGAAAGCCGCACCTCCCGCACAGAGACGATATGGCCTTCCGGCGCGCCGCGCAGGTTCGGATCGGTAGAGAAGGAATACTGCGTCTTCGCCATGCAGACCGGCAGCTTGCCGTAGCCCTGCTCCTCCCATGTCTGCAGCTGATCGCGCACCGCCTTGTCCGCGGTCACCTCGCCGGCATGGTAGATCTTCGAGGCGACGATCTCGATCTTCTCGAACAGCGAAATGTCGTCGCCGTAGAGCGGCTGGAATTTCGCCTGGCCCGATTCGGCCAGCTCCACCACCTTAAACGCCAGTTCCTCAATGCCGGCCGAACCTTTGGCCCAGTGCTGGCAGAGGATCGCTTCGGCGCCGAGCCGCGAGACGAATTCCTTCACCGCCGCGATCTCCGCATCGGTATCCATGACGAAATGATTGATCGCGACGACGACGGGCACGCCGAACCGGCGCACATTGGCAACGTGCCGGCCGAGATTGGCGCAGCCCTTCTTCAGCGCCGCGACGTCCTCCGTGCCGAGATTCTCCTTCTTCACGCCGCCATTCATCTTCAGCGCCCGGATGGTCGCGACGATAACGGCCGCGTCCGGTTTCAGCCCGGCCTTGCGGCATTTGATGTCGAAGAATTTTTCAGCCCCGAGATCGGCCCCGAATCCCGCTTCCGTCACCACATAGTCGCCGAGCTTCAGCGCCGTCTTCGTCGCCGTCACCGAATTGCAGCCATGGGCGATATTGGCGAACGGGCCGCCATGCACGAAGGCCGGATTGTTCTCCAGCGTCTGTACGAGGTTCGGCTGCATCGCATCCTTGAGCAGCACCGCCATCGCGCCATCGGCTTTCAGGTCGCGCGCACGCACCGGCGTCCTGTCAAAGCGGTAGCCGATGATGATGTCGCCGAGCCGCCGCTCCAGATCCTTGAGGTCGGTAGCAAGGCAGAGGATCGCCATCACTTCCGAGGCGACGGTGATGTCAAAGCCGCCCTGGCGCGGAAAACCGTTGGCAACGCCGCCGAGCGAGGAGACCATGCTTCTGAGCGCCCGGTCGTTCATGTCCATGACCCGCCGCCAGGTGATGCGGCGAATGTCGATATTCTCTTCGTTGCCCCAGTAGATGTGGTTGTCGATCATCGCCGCCAGCAGATTGTGCGCCGAGGTGATCGCATGGAAATCGCCGGTGAAATGCAGATTGATATCTTCCATTGGCACGACCTGCGCATAACCGCCGCCGGCCGCACCGCCCTTGACGCCGAAGCAGGGGCCGAGAGAAGCCTCGCGTATGCAGACGATCGCCTTCTTGCCGATCCGATTCAGACCGTCGCCTAGGCCGACAGTCGTCGTCGTCTTGCCTTCGCCGGCCGGGGTCGGATTGATCGCCGTGACAAGGATCAGCTTGCCGTCCTTCTTGTCCGCCTGCGCCGCGATGAACTCGGCGCTGACCTTTGCCTTGTCGTGACCATAAGGAACGAGCTGCTCGGCCCCGATGCCGAGCTTTGCCCCTATCTCAAAGATCGGCCTCTTGGCCGCGGCACGCGCAATCTCGATATCCGATTTGATTGCTGGCATGGATGCTCCCCATTGCGGCCTGCGCGGGCGCGAAGGCGTTTCCCTCGTCAGTGGGATATCGAAATATCGCTAAGCTGTGAATAGCGCTCGCCTTGCAGCCGCCACGCTGGACGGTTATGGGGCGCTCAACCGTCGCGGCTTTTGAAGGTGAAGACATGAAAGCATTGGAACTCCTCGTCGAGCGTATCATCCTGTCGAGCCGCTGGCTTCTCGTCGCCTTCTACATGGGCTTGGTGTTGGCGCTCGCCGCCTATGCCGTTTCCTTCGGCTATAAGCTCTTGAAGATCACCGCCAACGTCTTCATTCTCGACGAGGCGGGCATGATCCTTGCCATGCTCAGCCTGATCGATGCGGCCCTCGTCGCAAGCCTGATCGTCATGGTGATGATTTCAGGCTACGAGAATTTTGTCAGCCGCTTCGATGAAGCCGACGGCGCCGACAACGAGGTCTCTTTCCTCGGCAAGCTCGATTCAGGCAGCCTGAAGATCAAGGTCGCCTCCTCGATCGTCGCCATCTCCTCTATTCATCTGCTGCAGGTCTTCCTCAATGCCGACCAATACGAAGACGGCAAGATCATGTGGCTGACGCTTATGCACCTCACCTTCGTCGCCTCCGCCGTCATGCTCGGCTTCCTGGAGAAGCTCATGAGTGTGACGTCGAAGAACGATTTGAAGGACGAGGGATAGAGAGACGACGAACCGCTTGTCAGGTCGATGCGCGGGCAGGCCGGCAGTCGAGGCCTTCCTTTCCGCGTCAGTTCGAGGCCCCAGCAGCAGGAATGATCTCTGCCTCAGCTTTTCTGGGGCATCGAAGACTTTCCTTGGCAGCGGGTCCACACAGGCGGTCGCCGGGCTCATCGCCATAAGGGATGATGCCATTGACGATCCCAAGCTCGAGCGCCTGAGCACGAGGAATTTCTTTTCGCTCAATCGAGGTCGCGATCATCATCGCCTCGAAAGACTCGGAATTGACACCCATCTCGTCGAAATAGGCGAAGAATTTCGCAGATTCAGCCGTGGTGGGTCTCACGAGGCCGATATCGGAATATCCGACAATTCGCGGCGTTCCGCTCATCAAGACGAGAGCACAGGTCGAAAGGCAGTATGCCCCGCCGGCGGAGACCTCCCCCTCAGTTGGACCGCTTTTGGCCATGCTCGCCTTGCAACGCGGATTTAGCGTCGGGCAGTTCGGCAACCGCGTTCTGCCAACCGAGGTCTCCAGGCCTGCAGCACGGATTATACGTCCCATCGCGAAAGCCGCATCCATGTCCCCGCCATTGGACTGAAGCACGACCGGCAGCTTTCTTTCGCCGAGCGCCTCCAAGATCGCCTTCAGCCGAACCGGGGTATCCGGCGTGATGTCTCCTTCCGCAGAAATCCACTGCGTGCACTCCTCCTGACAATTGCCATGATGCATCAGCAGAAAGTCCATCGGCTGGGTTGTCGGCAGTTTCTCGCTTGTGTCTGCGACTGCAGAATGGCCGTGGCAGACGGCATCAGTGGCGGCATCCGGCACGCAGAGCGGCATGCCCGGCCACTCATTGTAAGACAGCATGTCGGTGTTCAGCCCCATGTGAAGTGCATCTGCGGGCGGTATGATCGTGATACGATCAGGAGCCGTACTCATCATCAAGGCGATCAGATCGCCGCTAACGCCCATCTCCTTCAAATAGGTCGTCAGCGCAGCAGTCGCCTTCTTGCCGAGCTTGGTGGAGCTGCTCTGTCCCACCGCCTTGCGTCCAACCTCTTTGCGGGAAATTTCCGTCTTCTTGCCGTTCACGATCTTATATTCGATGCGATAGGAGATACGCACCCTGTTGTAGACGGTCGTGATCTGGTGGACGCCAATGAAGGCCCATTGCGACGAGACGCGTGAGATGCCGCCGGCGAAGGCCAGCGGACATGCGGAAAAGCAGTATGCACCATCCGAATAGGTGACGCCGACCGAGCTGCCATCCTTGGCGATAGCTGCGGCGCAACGCGCATCATCCTCCGGGCAATCCTTCAATCGCGTGCCGCCTACGGCTGTTTCCAGGCCTGCCTTGCGGATCATCCGGCCCATCGCATAGGCAGCATCCACCTCACCGCCTTCCGACTGGAAGACGACGGGCAGTTTCCGGTCCCCGATTTTCTTCAGAACTCTTCTAAGCTGGGCGGGAGTATCGGCGGTTATGCGGCCCTCCGCCGATATCCATTCAGGACAGTCTTCTATACAGAGGAGGCTGTGTACGATGATGAAACGCATCGGGGGCTGCCCTGCCGGCTTCTTCTGCCCAGCCGCCTGCGAAGGCGCGGCACCGATCGACAAGTTCAACAAAAGAAAAACAAGTACTGCCAGAGAAAACAGATGCTTAAAATGCAGAGCAGGTGCAAAGCGCACGATTAAATCGCCTCAGTTGTACATGATAATACGCCTATCAATTGCATCGTGCCGCAGCAAGCCAGATTTCGACGCCTCTCGCTGCCCAAGCTCTTCCGGCGTGATTCTCTTCGCTCCCGGAGCAGGCGAGATCCGCAGCTATCCCGCCGCGGAAGAAGTCAAAGATACCACAACGCTATTTGCACAAGCCCCAACTCAACCGAGGCGCGCGCAGTCGTGACTATTTCTGCGCGTTTCGTACTAATCGGCTTGAGATAAGGCAATTGGGACTAGCATCCAGCAGTGTTTGTGTATTTGATAGCGTTAACATTGGGGCTGCCGGAGGCGTACAAATGTCTTATATGACCACCTCTGAAAGACAGTCGTTGCTTGCGGCGGAACTTGCTGTTGCAGGAACGCGCGGCCTGTTTGCACAAGGGCTCGGCAGGGTCTCTGCGGCTTTCGGACTGTCCTATGCGACGCTGATGCACGCTCCCTCGCCAGAAGACCTCCTCCTGAAACCGCTACTGATCGAAAGCTCCCTTCCCGCGGCCTATATCAGAGACTTCGATCGCGCCAACATGATGCGCGGTTGCCCTTTCGGCGTACGGCTGAGGGAGTCGGCCGTGCCGCAGGCCTGGCACCTCGACGATACCGTCAATGGACAGGCCTTTCCAGCCGAACTCCGCGCCTTGATGCTGCGCCATGCGATACCTGCGGGTGTTGCCATGCCGACGATTGCACTCGATGGGCAGCGCCTGGTCTTCTGGTTCTGCGGCGAGCGTGCGGCGCTCGGCCAGAGCGAGGTCAACGAGCTGGCGATCATCATCCTGCATGCCCTCGACGCATACAATGCCGTCAGGCGCAACGAGGAAAACGCGCACAATGCGCTGTCGGCGCGTGAACTTGAAGTCGTGCGCTGGACGGCACAGGGCAAGACTTCGATCGAAATCGGCCAGATCCTGGCGCTCTCCGATCACACGGTAAACGCCTACATGACCAACGCGATCAAGAAACTCGATTGCGTCAATCGCACCCAGTTGGTAGCAAAAGCAATTCGATTGAAGCTGATCAGCTGAAAAATCAGAAGAGGGTCAGCACGTCGTCCCGTGATTGGGGGAATCGTGTCTCTTCGTTTCGAACAGCCTGTCGTCGACAAGGTAGCACAGTCCCGCGTCCATATGGCATCACCGATGCGGAAATCGTGCAGATGGTTGCGGCCTATCGCCTTTTCGGCTTCTGGCGCATCGACATCGAACCCGGACATTTCTTTGCAAGCGAGGATGTGCACACGATCTTCGATCTTCCCTATAGCGACGGGCCGGTCATCTGGCCGAACTGATGTCTCGAATTCACGCCGAAGACCGCAGCCTGATCGCCCAGACCTTCGAGGAGGCAAGCCGTCACGGCGTCGGCTTCCATTTCGTCTATCGCGTCGACAACCGGCTCGGCGGTTACAAGTTGGTGCGCAGCATCGGCCGCTTCCGTGACGATGCCAGCGGCGGCGGCATCGTCGGCGTCACCTATGAATTCGTCGAGAGGCTGCGCGTCGTTGGCTTCGAGGATCATACGGGGCGCCGCTGACGCGCAACGCTCTAACGATCGAGCACCGACCGGATCTCGACGAGGTTTGAGCGCACCCTCAGAATATAGAAGCCCATGGTCGCGAGGTGGCTCGGCATAATCCAGCCATCTTCGCGGCCGTTCGAGATGATCGAGGGCTGGATGCGCAGTGCCGCCTGGAACTGCCGCGTGGTGCCGCTCCAAATCGCGCCGAGATTGCGTTCCTGCACCACCTGCGAGAAATCCGCCTGTGCAGCCGTCAGGATGGCGTAATAGGCATAAAGCTGGCCGTAGGCGAACCAGAACCGGTCGTCGGCACGCGTGTCGAACCAGCCGCGATTATGGTGTTCCGAGCGCTCGGCAAGCATGTCGGAAGTGGCGCCGAGATCGTTGGCGATGCGGTCGATGAACTGCATCAGATTGTCGGCGCGGCCGTCGAAAATAACGTTGCAGGCGGACAGATCAGTATTGAACTTGCGCAGGCTGCCGATCGCCGAGCGGTAGTAGGAAGGCGTTGGCGTTTTAGGCCCGAACGGATTGAGCCCGAAATACCAGCTATATTCGTCGAACTGCAGATTGCCGCGCGCGCTCTGCAGATCGTTGTTGATGCCAGACGTGCCGCGCACGCGCCCGAGTGTATCGACAAGCTCCGCCGAGGTACGCCGGACTGCCTGGTTGATGCCACGCTGGAACGAGGCCTTGTTGTCGAGGAAGGGCGTGTGATCCCAGTCGATCCCGAAGAAGCCCATTTTGTAGAGCAGCATGGAAGAAATCCATGCGTTCTGGTTGACGTTGAAATCGGTAAGGTCAGCCGTGACATCGACAATGGCTGAGCGCTGACAGGTCTTGGTGGCCGCGCCGCTCGCGCCCTCGGCGGACGGCAGTTCCTGCCCGGCGGCAATCTTGCGTTCCGAAAAGCGGTATTGGTCGACGAAGGCAGTGTTGAAGTTCGACCAGACCTGCGTCTGCCAGAAGAAATAGCCGTAAAGTACGGCGAAGAGCGCCACGAATGCGATGATCGGCAGCCGGATCAACCAGCTCCGGCGCTGGTACCAGCCATGCGCGGCAAGAAAGGGCCAAAAGGCCCAGGCGGAAAACAGGCGGGCCCAGCGGCCGATCGTCTGGCCGATCCGCCTGAAAAAACCGGCAATCCGGTCAAGCATCGTCGTCTCCTGTCAGGCGAGGCGAACACTACCGCGCCGCGCGTTTTAGACGCGCTAAGGACGCTGTAGCACTTTGAGTCACTGCATAATTCCTTAAATGGTTCCAATCTAAGGAATTATGCAGGAGGACATCGCCGCCCCGCTGCATCCACATATGCGCTCGCCAGCCCGAGCACAACAAGAGCCCTCGATTTTTACGAATGAAAGCAGCGCGAACCGCGCGCGTCACGGCTCAGGAACGCAGGAACGGCAACCTGAAGCGGAAGGATCTGCGCGCCGAATCGATGAGCGGCGCTCCCGACGTGTCCGGTGCCAGCTCGGCGTAAGCCGGAAATTTTCCGGCGACGTCGAGGTCGGCCCGGCTCTTGCGCCGCTCCAGATCCTGGGCGACCAGCATATCCTTCTCGAACAGCCTGATCGGGGCTGCAATGTCGGGGAACAGTTCCGGCTTGATCCTGACCTTCATGCCTGGCCGGTCGGTATCGACCTGCGCCTGATAGATGATCAGCCGCTCCTCGACATCGATCATCAGCTTGCGCAGCAAGACGTTGCAGGCACCGATCCGGCCATTCAGCGAATCGACGAAAGCCTGGAACAGGCCGATGAAGCGCTCGCGCCGCTGGCTGTCGTCCCGCATCTCGTGCTCCTCGGCCGAAATTCGTTCGGCCTCTGCCTTCAACGCCCGCCGCTCTGCCTCCATCTGCTCCCAGTGCGCCCTGTTGCCATAGACGCCGATACGGCCCTGCGTCGTCAGTGCTTTGGCGTTGAGCTCCTTCATCTTCAGGCGGGCGATATCGATGGAATCGACCAGCCGGCGCCGTTGCTCGACAATGCCCACGAGCCCGTGCTCGGCTATCTTGTGGCGTTCGATGATCGAGGTGCGCTGGCTCATGATCAGCCTGGCGAGCGCGTCCGATTTCGCCAGGAGATCGAGCAGCCGCTCGATGACTGGCGCCTCGCGCACGCGTTCGGTATACATGCGCCACATTCTCTGGCGCGACGTCCAGCCGGCCATTTTCTCGCGCAGGGTCAATCCGCGGAAACTATCGAGATCGGCCGAAACCTCCGCCGTCATCCGGTCCAATGTGAAGACCAGTTCGGCAAGCAACGCATCGAGCGCCGTGCCATCGGCAATATGGGCCTGGAAGCGCGCGTTCTGTTCGAGAAAAACCTCGTCGGCCGACCGCGTTTCGTCGCTGTCAAAGCCGCGGATGCAGGCTTCGCAATAGGCTCCCTCGGCCGCAATCTTTTCGGCAAGGCCGCCTGCGGCTTCGTACAGGCTATCGAATGGCGGGGCTCTGCGCACCTAATCTCTCCAGGGAATCTTCTGCCTCAAGCTAGAGCATAACGCCGAAAAGTGTGAGCGGTTAGCACCGAGGGAGCTTCTAACTAGACGCGCTCGGAGCGCCGCTCGGCTTTCACCGTCTGACGAATTTCGAGCTCCAGGGCGCTCTCTTGCTCGCGCTGCTCCAGAAGGCGCAGACCATCGCGCATTACTGGCACTCTGGTAGCGTCCGCTCTCGACAAGTGCGCACGAACATTTCGTGGTGATCACCGATAACGTAGCTGGATGACATCTCCACCCTTTCATTGAAGTCACGTGATCGGCTTTTGCTAAAGCGGCCAAATAAAACGGACGGTCTCAGACCGGCTCGGCGATCCAGGCCCCATTCATTTCGTCGTCCCAGTGCCTGCGGCAGAGCGAGACATATTTCTCATTGCCGCCGACATCGATCTGCGCGCCTTCGTGCAGCACCTTTCCCTGCGCGTCCAGCCGCACCACCATCGTCGCCTTACGCCCGCAATGGCAGATCGTCCGCACCTCGCGCATTTCGTCGGCAATCGCCAAAAGCTCCTGTGAGGCTGGAAACAGCTTGCCCTGAAAATCCGTCCTCAGCCCGTAGACCATGACGGGGATGCCGAGCCGGTCGACGATGCGGGCAAGCTGCCAGACATGGAGAGGCGTCATGAAATGCGCCTCGTCGACGAAGACGCAGGAGATCGGCGCCCCTTCACCACTCAGCGTCATGACCAGTCGGAACAGATCCTCGTCCGGTTCGAAGGGAATGGCGCTCGCCTCCAGCCCGATCCGCGAGCCGATCACGCCCCGGCCGGCGCGCTCGTCGAAGGCGGCGATCAGCTGCACCGTGCGCATGCCGCGCTCTTGGTAATTATAGGAGGCCTGCAGCAGCATCGTCGATTTGCCGGCATTCATCGTCGAATAGTTGAAATAGAGCTTTGCCATTAGAGTCTCCTTGATCGGTTATTGAAAGCTCGGAGTGGCAAAGAAAAGCCCCGCAAGGGCAATAATCACAGGAATCGCCGTCTGGACTCCGTCGAAAGCCTCGAAAACTGGGCACCTCGGAAAAAACCGCAAACGTCGCAATCGCACCCTCCGATACGACGCAAACGCACTGAGGTCGCTTGTCAAACTGGGTTATTGGTGATTGGCTTGGGGACCTAAAGACTGGGAGTCTAAAATGAAAACAACAAGCACATTCAAACTCGTCACTGCAACTGCCGTCGCCGCCCTCTCCGTTGCGACCGCCGCCTTCGCCGCCGATCCCGACAGCTGCTCCACCGTCCGCTTCTCCGACGTCGGCTGGACTGATATTACCGCCACGACGGCGACCGCCTCCGTCGTCCTGAAAAGCATCGGCTACCAGACCGACATCAAGGTCCTCTCGGTGCCGGTCACCTATACCTCGCTGAAGAACAAGGACATCGACATCTTCCTCGGCAACTGGATGCCGACGCAGGAAAAGGACGTTCGCCCCTACATCGATGACAAGTCGGTCGAATCCTTCGGCCCGAACCTCGTCGGCGCCAAGTACACGCTCGCCACCAACGCCAAGGGTGCCGAGCTCGGTATCAAGGATTTCAAGGATATCGCCGCCCACAAGGACGATCTCGACGGCAAGATCTACGGCATCGAGCCCGGCAATGACGGCAACCGCCTCGTCATGGATCTGATCGAAAAGAACACCTTCGGAATGAAGGATATGGAAGTCGTCGAATCCTCCGAACAGGGGATGCTCGCCCAGGTCGCTCGGGCCGAGAAAGCAGGCAAGCCCGTCGTCTTCCTCGGCTGGGAACCCCATCCGATGAACACCAACTTCAAGCTGACCTACCTCACAGGCGGCGACGACGTCTTCGGTCCCGACTTCGGCGGTGCCAAGGTCTACACAAATGTCCGCGCCGGTTATCTCGGCGAATGCCCGAATGTCGGCTCCATGCTGAAGAACCTGACGTTCTCCCTCGACATGGAGAACCAGATCATGGGTAAGATCCTCGATGACGGCAAGGAGCCGGAAGCTGCGGCTACCGAATGGCTGAAGGCCAACCCGTCGGCGCTCGAGCCCTGGCTCGCCGGCGTCAAGACCCGCGACGGCAAGGGCGACGCGTTGGCGGCCGCCAAGACCAGCCTGGGCCTTTGATCACATGAACGGGGCGGCTCGCCGCCCCGTTTCATTTTTGTCCGATTGTTAATTTTTTCGGGATAGGCGCGCTCTTGAATTGGATCACCGACTCTAAGATTCCCATCGGCCCATTGGCCAAATCCTTCGTGGACTGGCTGACCTCGAATGGCGAATGGTTCTTCAACCAGCTTGCCTTTCTGCTGTCGCACGTCATCGACGGCCTGCTCTTCGTGTTGCAAAAGCCGCATCCGCTGATCGTCATTGCGGTCATTTCCGCCCTCGCTTTTTGGCTGCGGCGGTCGATCGCGATTACGCTCTTCACCTGTGTTGGGCTGCTGCTCATCATGAATCAAGGATACTGGAAGGAGACTACGGAGACGCTCGCGCTTGTGCTCGCCTCCACCTTCGTCAGCATGGTGATCGGTATTCCACTGGGTATCGCGGCCGCCCGCCGCGCCTGGGTCTATGCAGCCATGCGCCCGGTACTCGATTTGATGCAGACCATTCCGACATTCGTCTACCTGATCCCGGCGCTGATCCTGTTCGGCCTCGGAATGGTTCCGGGCTTGATCGCGACTGTCATCTTCGCGATCCCCGCTCCCATCCGATTGACGCGTCTCGGTATCATCTCAACGCCACCCTCCCTCGTCGAAGCCGCGGTCGCCTTCGGCGCGCGGCCGATGCAGGTGCTGCGCAAGGTCGAGCTTCCCTTCGCCGCGCCGCAGATTATGGCGGGTCTCACCCAGACCATCATGCTGTCGCTGTCGATGGTGGTCATCGCCGCACTCGTCGGCGCCGATGGTCTCGGCGTCCCCGTCGTGCGTGCGCTGAACACTGTCAATGTCGCAAAAGGCTTTGAAGCCGGTCTCTGTATCGTCATCCTGGCGATCATTCTCGACCGCATGTTCCGCACGGCGGGTGAAGGAGACGGCGCATGACCGCGGTAAGCTTCAAGGATGTCAGCATTATCTTCGGCGATCGGCCGGAAGCCGCCCTTGCCATGGCCGACCAGGGCAAAACGCGCGACGAGATCGGCGCCGCGACCGGCCTGGTGCTGGGCGTCGCCAATGCCTCGCTGACGATCGAGGAAGGCGAGATCCTCGTGCTGATGGGCCTTTCCGGTTCGGGCAAGTCGACTTTGCTGCGCGCCGTCAACGGGCTCGCTCCCGTGGTGCGCGGCGAGGTCGCGGTCTCCACGACCACCGGCCTCGTCAACCCTTACAAATGCAATGCCAAGGCGCTGCGCGAACTGCGCACCCACACCGTCTCCATGGTGTTCCAGCAGTTCGCCCTCCTGCCCTGGCGCACCGTCGCCGAAAATGTCGGCTTCGGTCTCGAACTCGCCGGCATGCCGGAGGCCGAACGCAAAGCCCGCGTCGGCGAGCAGCTCGAACTCGTCAACCTGACGAAATGGGCGAACCGTAAGGTCAACGAGCTGTCAGGCGGCATGCAGCAGCGTGTCGGCCTTGCCCGAGCCTTTGCCACCGGCGCCCCGATCCTGCTCATGGACGAGCCCTTCTCTGCGCTCGACCCGCTGATCCGCACCCGCCTCCAGGACGAACTCCTGGAGTTCCAGCGGCGGCTGAAGAAGACCATTCTCTTCGTCAGCCACGATCTCGACGAGGCCTTCCGCATAGGCAACCGCATCGCCATCATGGAGGGCGGTCGGATCATTCAGTGCGGAACGCCGCACGACATCGTCAAGAACCCCGCGGACCAGTATGTCGCCGACTTCGTGCAGAACCTCAACCCGATCAACATGCTGACGGCCGCCGACGTTATGCAGCCCGGCCTCGGCCAGACCGCTGCCGGTATGAGCGTCAGCGCCACGGCCCGCGCCGCGACCCCGCTCGTCGATGTCCTCGACGTACTCGCCCGTCAGCCGGGCAGCATCGGCATCGTGGAAAACGGCACCGTCATCGGCACCATCACCGCCCAGGATATCGTCGCCGGCCTCACGCGCCATCGCCGCAAGGAGGACGCTTGATGTTTTCGATCCGCTTTGCCACAAAGCGGACATGAAACATCAGCCCTCGCCCTTACGCGAAACCGACGACGAGGCCCGTAGGCTCGGCCGCGTGCTGCTGCGCTCCGCACGGTACGCGGCAATTGCCGTTCTCGATCCCGACACTGGTTTTCCCTTTGCCAGCCGTGTCCTTCTCGCTACCGACGTCGACGGCGCGCCCGTTATTCTCGTTTCGAAGCTTTCAGCTCACACGAAAGCGCTAGTACGAGACCCGCGCGCCTCGTTGCTGACCGGTGAGCCGGGCAAAGGCGATCCGCTTGCCCATAGCCGGCTGACGACCCAATGCACGGCGGAGCCGATTGAGCATGGTCATCGGTTCCACGAGCGCATTCGCACGCGTTTTCTCGATCGCCATCCCAAGGCAAATCTCTATATCGATTTCCCCGATTTTCTCTTCTTCCGTCTCAAACCGGAGCAGGCGAGCCTCAATGCCGGCTTCGGCCGCGCCTACCATCTCGACGGCGGGGATCTCATCATCCAATCGCCGGCAATCGAAGAGATTGCCGCCAAAGCGGCCGAAACAGTGCGAGATTTAGTAGAGCGCCATCCCGATGTGGCGGAAACCCTTGCAGCGCGCTTAAAAGCCCCGAAATCGGCTTCTTGGCGTATCTGCGGCATCGATCCGGCGGGCTTTGAAATCATTTCCGGCGACTTTTTGCTGCGATACGAATTCGAAACGCCCGCTGTGGATTCCGATCACATTTGTTCAAACATATCTAAAATAGCATACTCGATACCTTAATTTTAGGTATATACAATCTTCGAGCCCAGTTGCTAATTTTGCCGCGGGCTCCGGCAGACAGCCCTTACCAGATAGATGATGTACGTTTCGCATTAGGAAGATAAGAATATGGAAACCCCTGATTTGGCTGACCACACGAATGTGGCGGCAGCACTATTGTCAGCCATGGCCAACCCCAAAAGATTGCTGATCCTGTGCAGCCTGGTGAAGGGCGAAGTCGCCGTCGGCGTACTTGCCACACAAGTCGGCCTCAGCCAGTCGGCGCTTTCACAGCACCTTTCGAAACTGCGCGCGCAGAAGCTTGTCAAGACCCGCCGCGACGCCCAGACCATCTACTATTCGAGCACATCCGAGCCTGTCATGAAGATCTTGGCGACGCTCGAAGACATCTACCTCGTTCCGAGCCGAAATAGATCCGCAGCCTGATGATAGCGCTGACATAACAGTCCGCCGGTGCCGCGCCGCATGGGAATACCCCTGGGGAGCATCGGCAACGTATTTCAGCACCTAAACCTTAAAGACACGACCGGCAAATCACGCGATTTGCCGGTCGTTTTTTCGGATTCTGTGTGACCTTCGTCTGATGCCTGACATCAGCCCAACCCGCGACTTCTTGCCGGCGACGCAACATCGGATGCTGAACAGAAGGCCAAGCGTTGGGACTTTTCTCGTTGACGCGTTGGGAAGCGCTGATAATTTGACCGGGCAGTAAAAATTCGGACGACAAACCCCTCGGGAACGGGCCGCCAACGGCCAGGAGAACAGCATGTCCAACCGCCTCAATGCACCGAATGATCTTCGTGCCTTCTGGATGCCCTTTACGGCCAATCGCCAGTTCAAGAAGGAGCCGCGGTTATTCGTGGGCGCCAAGGACATGTATTATACCACCCATGACGGTCGTCAGGTGTTGGACGGCACGGCTGGCCTCTGGTGCGTCAACGCCGGCCACTGCCGCCCGAAGATCACCGAAGCGATCCGCCAGCAGGCGGGCGAACTCGATTACGCGCCGGCTTTCCAGCTCGGCCATCCCAAGGCGTTCGAACTGGCGAACCGCCTGGTCGATATCGCTCCGGAAGGCATGAACCACGTCCTCTACACCAATTCCGGTTCCGAATCCGTCGAGACTGCCCTCAAAGTCGCGCTTGCCTATCACCGCGTGAAGGGTAACGGTTCGCGTTTCCGCCTGATCGGCCGCGAGCGCGGCTATCACGGCGTCAATTTCGGCGGCATCTCCGTCGGCGGCATCGTCGCCAACCGAAAGATGTTCGGCACGCTCCTGACCGGTGTCGATCACATGCCGCACACCCACCAGCCCGGCAAGAACAACTTCACCCGCGGCGAACCTGAGCATGGCGGCGACATCGCCACTGAACTCGAGCGCATCGTCACGCTGCATGATGCCTCCACCATCGCGGCCGTCATCGTCGAGCCGGTGGCCGGCTCCACGGGCGTCCTGATTCCGCCGAAGGGCTACCTGCAGAAGCTGCGCGAAATCTGCACCAAACACGGCATCCTTCTGATCTTCGACGAAGTCATCACCGGCTTCGGCCGTCTCGGCGCCCCCTTCGCCGCGCAATATTACGACGTCAAGCCCGACATGATCACCACCGCCAAGGGGCTGACCAACGGCGTCATTCCGATGGGCGCCGTCTTCGTCACCTCCGAGATCCATGACGCCTTCATGAACGGCCCGGAGCACATGATTGAGTTCTTCCACGGCTATACCTATTCCGGGAACCCGATCGCTTCCGCCGCAGCCCTCGCCACGCTCGACACCTACAAGGAAGAAGGTCTGCTCACCCGCGCCGCTGAGCTTTCCGATTATTGGGCCGATGCGCTGCATTCGCTCAGGGACTGCCCCAACGTCATCGACATCAGGAACACCGGTCTGATCGGCGCAATCGAACTTGACCCGATCGCCGGCGAGCCGACGAAGCGCGCCTTCACCGCCTTCCTGAAGGCCTATGAGAGCGGGCTTCTGATCCGCACCACCGGTGACATCATCGCGCTCTCACCACCGCTGATCATCGAGAAGCAGCATATCGACGAGCTCTTCGGCAAGCTGAGGACCATCCTTCAGAACAACATCTGAAGAGGCTCTCGAAGCTCGGTGCCAGAGACCCGCGATGGACAATGTTCTCGCGGGTCTTTTCGTCTGAAAATTCAGACCTCAGCTCACAGAGGCGACGGAAAGGCAGAGGGCGAACTTTTTCAGGAGCTGGCGATCGAAATGCCCCTCGGCACCGAACATCCATTTCAGTGCCTGGCTGGCACTCCACGGCGCCTTGTATGGCCGCACAGAGGTAATGGCGTCATAAACATCGCAGATCGTGGCCATCCGCGCGTGGAGGCTCACCTCGCTGGCGGGCAAGCTGCGCGGATAGCCCTTGCCGTCGATGCGTTCGTGATGATTGAGGCAAACGTCGAGAACGATGTCCGAGATGCCCTCCTGCCGCGACAGGATCGCGTGCCCCTTCTCCGGATGGCCCCGAAGCAAGCCGATCTCATCCTTTTCCAGAGGCCCTGCCTTGTTCAGCACCTCAATTGGAACTTCAAGCTTACCGACATCGTGCAGCAAACCCGCAGTGCCGAGCATCTGAATCGTATGCTCGTCGAGTGCGAGATGGCGGCCGAAAAGGATCATCAGCGCGCTCACCGAAATGGAATGCAGGAAGGTTACCTCGTCCTTTGATTTCAGGCGTGTGACGCTCAGGAACACCGCAGGGTTCTCGTCCATCGACTTGGAGACGGACGAGATCACCGGCGCCACATGATCTATGCTGACTCCATCGCCGTTCCGCAGCTTTGCGAAAGCCTGTTCCAACAACGGCATGGATCTCTGGACGGTGTCGCGCGCGGCCTGAATGTCGATCTCGACGTCACGGCCCGGCAGGCCGTTGGTATCGAGCCCCTTGCTGGTATTGATGACGACGCCGGCAGTGCCGCATTTACGAATTTTTGCAGCATCAACTTCGCGTCGCAGGGAAAATCTGCGCCTGGACAAAAACGGATCCTGCCACAGGCCCTCGACAACCTCCACAAACATTCCGATACACACCTGACCGGCGTCGATACGCTTGAGCATCAGATCTCTGTTTCCCGATATTGTACAGTACTCTTTTTCAATGCGGCGGTATTCGGGGTCTCCTGGATACTACTGCCCTTGGCCAAACTAACGGTTAATAGGAAAGTTAAAGACAACCTTATGGAGGTGATTTTGTCCGGAGGCAGGTGGTGACCATTTGCCGCCTCGCCTCTGAAAACAATGGAAAATCGAAGGAAATGATCGGTTCCGACTGAATTCTCCGCCGGATCGGCCGAATTTTCTTTCCATTTTGTTATGAACTTGCGCAATCTCATCAAAATTTCTAGAAATCTCGCCATGAGCCCTCACCGAGTCAAACATGGCCGGCGGGTTCGCTGATCGCACCGTTACCGGTCGTCCTTGGCACAGCCTCTGAAGGCTGTTGAATGATCGGGAAAGCCGGCGCGGCACATCATCGCGGGTCGACGACCCCATCCAAGGAGACAGACAATGACCCTCAAGACATTGACGGCGACCCTCGTCGCGTCACTCGCCTTTGCGCCCCTTGCTCATGCGGATATCACCGTCGGCCTGATCGCGCCCCTGACCGGTCCCGTCGCCGCCTATGGCGATCAGGTGAAGAACGGCGCTCAGACTGCTGTCGATGAAATCAACAAGAAGGGCGGCATTCTCGGTGAGAAAGTCGTGTTGGAGCTGGCCGACGATGCCGGCGAACCGAAGCAGGGCGTTTCCGCCGCCAACAAGCTTGTCGGCGACGGCATCCGCTTCGTCGTCGGCCCGGTGACATCGGGCGTAGCGATCCCCGTGTCGGACGTTTTGGCTGAAAACGGCGTGCTGATGGTCACCCCGACCGCGACAGCTCCCGACCTCACCAAGCGCGGCCTCGCCAACGTGCTGCGCACCTGCGGCCGCGACGATCAGCAGGCCGAAGTCGCCGCCAAATACGTGCTGAAGAATTTCAAGGACAAACGCATTGCCATCGTCAACGACAAGGGCGCCTACGGCAAGGGTCTTGCCGACGCCTTCAAGGCGACGCTGAATGCCGGCGGCGTCACCGAAGTCGTCAATGACGCAATCACACCAGGCGACAAGGATTTCAGCGCCCTCACCACCCGCATCAAGGCCGAAAAGGTCGACATCGTCTATTTTGGCGGCTACCACCCGGAAGGCGGCCTGCTCGCCCGCCAACTGCATGACCTCTCCGCCAACGCGATGATCATCGGCGGCGACGGCCTCTCCAATACGGAATTCTGGGCGATCGGAACCGATGCGGCGGGAGGCACGCTGTTCACCAACGCTTCCGACGCCACCAAGAACCCGGACTCAAAGGCTGCCGCCGAAGCGCTTACCGCTAAGAACATTCCGGCCGAGGCGTTTACGCTCAATGCCTACGCCGCGGTCGAAGTCCTGAAAGCCGGTATCGAAAAGGCCGGCAGCGCTGAGGATGCGGAAGCCGTCGCGGCTGCACTGAAGGGCGGCATGGAGGTTCCGACCGCCATCGGCAAGCTCACCTACGGCGAGACCGGCGACCTGACCTCGCAGAGCTTCTCGCTCTATAAGTGGGAAGGCGGCAAGATCGTCGCTGCGGAATAATCCCAGATTTGCAGATTGCGACCGGGCGCTAAAAGCGCCCGGTTTCGTTTGTGGCATCGCATGTCGCGGCAGATCGGTTATAAGTTCCGGAATCGGTTTGCAATGTGAGCGGTGCCATGACCAACAGACTCGAACGTCTCATCGACCAGGGTGTGGGCCGTATCCCCGCCGACATCGTGCTGAAGGGCGGCAGCTTCTTCGATCTCGTCACCGGCGAACTCGTCCGCTCCGACATCGCCATCGGCGCTGACCGCATTGTTGGCACTGCGGGCGATTACGTGGGCGAGACCGAGGTCGATATATCTGGCAGAATAGTCGTTCCCGGCTTCATCGACACGCATCTGCACATCGAATCCTCGCTGGTGACGCCGCATGAATTCGACCGCTGCGTCCTGCCCTATGGCGTCACCACCGCTATCTGCGATCCGCATGAGATCGCTAATGTACTCGGCGCCGAGGGCATCGAATTCTTCCTTAAATCCGCGCTGGAGACGATCATGGACATTCGCGTCCAGCTCTCCTCCTGCGTGCCGGCCACGCATCTTGAAACTGCGGGCGCCGACCTGCCGATCGAAAGCCTGCTGCCCTTCCGCGAACATCCGAAAGTCATAGGTCTTGCCGAATTCATGAATTTCCCCGGGGTGATCCATAAGGATCCCGTCTGCGTGGCCAAGCTCGAGGCCTTCCAGGGCGGCCATATCGATGGTCACGCCCCGCTTCTTTCCGGCAACGACCTCAACGGCTATCTCGCGGCCGGCATCCGCACCGAGCATGAGTGCACGAGCGCCGCCGAGGCGCTGGAAAAGATTCGCAAGGGCATGCACATCCTGGTGCGCGAGGGCTCGGTCTCCAAAGACCTCGCCGCGCTGATCCCTATCATTACCGAGCGGCTTTCACCCTACCTCGCGCTCTGCACCGACGACCGCAATCCGCTCGATATCGCCGAACAGGGCCATCTCGATCATATGATCCGCACGGCGATCGCGAGCGGCGTCGAGCCGCTCGCCATCTACCGCGCCGCCTCGATCTCTGCCGCACAAGCCTTCGGCCTTAGAGACCGCGGCCTGGTGGCCCCGGGCTGGCGCGCCGATCTCGTGGTTCTCGACAGCCTACAAAGCTGCCGTGCAGAGATGGTTTTTTGCGCCGGCCGCCGCGTCACCGACGAGCTTTTTGCCACGCGCAAACCGGTCGCCCCGATCGGCCTCGACAGCGTCAAGGCTCGGCGGGTCAATGCCGCCCATTTTGGAGTACCGGTCACCGAGGGCGAAACATCGGTCATCGGCGTCATGCCGGGCAAGATCATCACTGAGCATCGCCGCTACCGCCTGCCGGCCAAGGGCAACGAGGCGACTGTCGATCTAACCAACGACATCATCAAGGTCGCCGTCATCGAGCGCCACGGCAAGAACGGAAATCATGCCAATGGCTTCGTCCAGGGCTTCGGCCTGAAGAAGGGTGCGATCGCCTCCACCGTCGGCCATGACAGCCACAATATCTGCGTCGTCGGGGTCGATGAGGACGACATGGCGCTCGCCGCAAATCGCCTCGGAGAGATCAAGGGCGGCTTCGTCGTTGTTGAGGATGGCAAGATCACCGGCGAAATCGCGCTGCCCGTCGCCGGCCTGATGAGCATCGAGCCTTACGAGACAGTGCGCGACACGCTGCACCATCTGCGCCAGGCCGCCTTGGCACTCGGCGCCACACTGGAAGAGCCCTTCCTCCAACTGGCCTTCCTGCCGCTGCCCGTCATCCCGCATCTGAAGATTTCCGACCGTGGCATGGTCGACGTGGACAAGTTCGCGCTGATCGGGTGAGTAGCGCCGGGTTGGGTGGGCTTACTGCCAGGCCTCCGGCAATTCACCCTCGACAGGTTTCGCAATGGGCACCTTCCCGAGCAGCTTCGAGAGGCCGCCAACCCGCGCACAAAATCCGTCCAGCGCCGCAAGTGCCACCGTCCCGGCACCGTCCACAGCCTCGTAGCCCGGCATGGCCAAGGGCTCTCCGAATACCATGCCGTCAGGCACGCGGAATTCCGCCGGCTTGCGCGTCAGGTTGAAAACGAACAGCAGTTTCTCTCCGTCCTTGTCGCGGGTGAAGGCGAGCAGGTCCGGATTGGTGCCGATGAAGGTCATCTCGCCGTCAACAAGCGCAGGGTGGCTCTTCCGGAAGGCGAGCGTCCGGCGGTAGTGGTGCAGCACCGAGCTGTCGCTGTCCTCCTGTGTATCCACGGAAAGCGCAGCTTGCTCGTAAGGCACCGGCAGCCAGCTCTTTTCAGCCGAGGTGAAGCCTGCATGCGCCTTTCCGGCTTCCCATGGCATCGGCGTGCGGCATCCGTCGCGGCCCTTGAAGGCCGGCCAGAAGCGGATGCCGTAGGGATCGCGCAGATCCTCGAAGGCAAGCTCCGCCTCCGGCAATCCGAGCTCCTCGCCTTGATAAAGGCAAATCGAACCGCGCAGCGCCGCAAGTACGGAGATCGCGAGCTTGGCGATAACAGGCCGCTCCTCCTCCGTCAGCGCGAACCGGCTGACATGGCGCATCACGTCATGATTGGAGAAAGCCCAGCAGACCCAACCGTCGGTCACCGATTTCTGGAAGGCTTCGACGCAGCCGCGGATATGCGCGGCGGTGAAATCAGGCCCCAGCAGATCGAAGGTGTAGCACATGTGCAGCTTGTCGTCGCCACTCGTATAGGCGGCCACCGTCTTCAGCGAGCGAGCGCCGTCGCCGACTTCGCCGACGGTCGTGCGATCTTCATAGCGGTCGAGCAGCGCCCGAAAGCGCTTGAGGAAGCTGAGATTTTCCGGCTGCGTCTTGTCGTAGAGGTGGTTCTGCATGCCGTAAGGATTGGTGTCGGGCGCATCGAGGCCCCCGTCACTGGTATCGGGCTCATGCGGCGGATTGCTTCGGAGCTGCTTATCGCAGAAATAATAGTTGACCGTGTCCAGCCGGAAGCCGTCGACGCCGCGGTCGAGCCAGAACTTCACCGTCTGCAGCACCGCCTCCTGCACTTCTTCGCTGTGGAAATTGAGGTCAGGCTGCGAAGTCAGAAAATTGTGTTGGTAATATTGCCGGCGCACGCCGTCCCATTCCCAGCCCGGGCCGCCGAAGATCGACAGCCAGTTGTTCGGCGCCGTCCCATCGGGCTTCGGATCGGCCCAGACATACCAGTCCGCCTTCGGATTGCTCCGGCTCGCCCGGCTCTCGACGAACCAGGGATGTCGGTCGGAGGTGTGCGAGATCACCTGGTCGATGATCACTTTGATGCCGAGCCTGTGCGCCTCGGCCATCATCTCGTCGAAATCGGCGAGCGTGCCGAAGATCGGGTCGACGTCGCAATAATCGGAAACGTCGTAACCCATGTCGGCCATCGGAGACTTGAAGAAGGGCGAAAGCCAGATCGCATCGACACCGAGGCTGGCGATATGCGGCAGCCGGCGGGTGATCCCCTTGAGATCGCCGAGCCCATCGCTGTTGGTGTCCTGAAACGAGCGCGGGTAGACCTGATAGATCACCGCTCCGCGCCACCAGTCCGCATTCCCGCCTGCCTGCAATGCCATCGGCTACGTCTCCCGCCTTGTTCGCGCTCGCCACACTAAAGCGGACGAAACAAAAGACAACCATGTGAAGCCGTTATGAATGGAGCCGAAACCGCCGCGACGCTTCGTCGCGATCCCGCAAGAGGGAGACGTATATAGGCTTGTCCACAACCGCAAACCAGCCTCCGGATTTGGGGTTGCAACGCAAAGCCTTTGCGATAAGGTGCGCACTGACCTGCACGTAAGAGGTCGAAAACCGGGAACAGATGTCTAATAAAGGCGCAAAGCCTAGAAAGGTGGACCCACGATGAACAAGTTCACGAAAAAATTTCTCGCCTCCGCAATGCTTGGCACATTGCTGGCGTTTTCGGCGCACGCGGCGACGCTCAACATCCACAATGGTGGCGATCCGCAGTCGCTCGATCCCCAGAAACTTTCCGGCGATTGGGAGAATCGTATTGCCGGCGACATTTTCGAAGGCCTCGTCACCGAAGACGCCAAGGACAATCCGGTCCCTGGCCAGGCCGAAAGCTGGACCATTTCGCCTGACGGCAAGGTCTACACCTTCAAGCTCCGCGACGGCATCAAGTGGTCCGATGGCCAGCCGGTAACGGCAGGAGACTTCGTCTTCGCCTTCCAGCGCCTCGTCGATCCGAAGAACGCCGCCGACTACGCCTATTTGCAGTTCACCATCAAGAACGCCGAGAAGATCAATAAGGGCGAGATCACCGATCTCAGCCAGCTTGGCGTCAAGGCGATCGACGACAAGACACTCGAAATCACCCTGGAAAATCCGACTCCCTATTTCCTCAATGCGCTGATGCACTACACGGCCTATCCGCTGCCGAAGCATGTCGTCGAGGCGAAGGGCCAGGATTGGGTTAAAATCGGCAACATCGTCACCAACGGCCCATATAAGCCGGTCGAATGGGTTCCCGGCTCGCACGTCACAACAGTCAAGAACGACCAGTGGTATGGCACCAAAGACCTGAAGATCGACGGCGCCAAGTTCTTCGTGCTCGAAGACCAGGAAGCGGCGCTGAAACGCTACCGCGCCGGCGAATTCGACATCCTCACCGACTTTCCCACAGACCAGTACGAATGGATGAAGAAGAACCTGCCGGGCCAGGCGCATGTCGCCCCCTTCTCCGGCCTCTATTATTACGTCGTCAACTCGCAGAAGCCTCCTTTCAGCGACAAGCGCGTCCGCCAGGCTCTCTCCATGGCGATCAACCGCGAAGTGATCGGCCCGCAGATCCTCGGCACGGGCGAGCTTCCGGCCTATTCCTGGGTTCCGCCAGGCACTGCCAATTACGGCGAGCCGGCCTATGTCAGCTGGAAGGACCTGCCTTACAAGGACAAGGTCTCCGAGGCCAAGAAGCTGCTTGCCGACGCCGGATTCGGCCCAGATAAGCCGCTCCACGCGGTCCTCAGCTACAATACCAATGACAACCACAAGCGCATCGCCGTCGCGATCGCTTCGATGTGGAAGCCGCTCGGCGTTGATGTCGAGCTCGTCAACGCCGAAACCAAGGTGCATTACGACCAGATGCAGCGCGGCCAGGTGGAAATCGGCCGTGCGGGCTGGCTTGCCGATTACAACGACCCGGACAATTTCCTGAACCTCTTGGTGACGGGCGTGCAGATGAATTACGGCCGCTGGTCCAATCCTGAATATGACAAGCTGATCAAGGACGGCAATGCTCAGACGGACCTCACCAAGCGCGCCGAAATCTTCAAGAAGGCCGAGCAACTCGCGCTTGATGAATCCGCCGCCCTGCCCATCTACTATTACGTCTCGAAGAATGTCGTTTCGCCAAAGATCGAAGGATTCGTCGACAACATCCAGGACATCCACCGCACGCGCTGGCTGTCGATGAAAGAGTAAGGGAAAACGGTCCTTCCCGCACACTGCGGGAGGACCGGCCCACGACCATGATCAAATACGCTCTCCGTCGCCTGCTGTCGACGATCCCCGTCATGTGGATCGCCGTGACAGCCTCGTTTTTCGTCCTGCGCCTTGCTCCCGGCGGCCCCTTCGATGGCGAAAGGCCATTGCCGCCGGTCATCCTCAAGAATCTTGCGGCCCACTACAATCTCGACAAGCCGCTGATCCAGCAATACCTGCTCTACGTCGGAGATCTGCTCAAGGGCGATCTCGGCCCCTCCTTCTCCAGTGAGGATTTCAGCGTCGCTCAGCAGATCATGATCGGTCTGCCCTATACCTTCACGATCGGCACGGCTGCTTTCCTGCTCGCCATCATCGTCGGCGTGACCGTCGGCTGTCTCGGGGCGCTTTATCAGAACAAGACGCCGGACTACATTCTCGGTAGCCTGATCCTGATCGGCGTCGTGCTGCCGAACTTCCTGATCGCGCCTATTCTGCAATTGATCTTCGGCATCCATCTTGCCTGGTTTCCGGTCGGCGGCTGGGGTGACGGCTCGCTCAAATTCCTTGTCCTGCCGATCGTCGTTCTAGCCCTTCCCCATGCCGGGCGCATCTCGCGCATAACCCGCGGCTCGATGATCGAAGTGATGAACCAGAACTTCATCCGCACCGCCAAGGCCAAGGGCATCGGCCCGCGGCTGACGGTGATGCGCCACGCGCTGAAGCCCGCCATGATGCCGGTCGTCTCCTATCTCGGACCGGCGGCAAGCTACCTTCTCACCGGCTCGCTGGTTGTCGAGAGCATCTTCGGATTGCCCGGCATCGGCCGCTATTTCGTCAATGCGGCGTTGAACCGCGACTACGGCATGGTTCTCGGAACGGTCATCTTCTACATGGTGCTGATCGTGTTCCTGAACCTTCTCGTCGATATCGCCTATGCGTGGCTCGATCCGAAGGTGAGAAACCGATGATCCTCAATCCCGCAAAACGCGAGCTGCTCGCAGAGGAGCTTCTGCAGGCCGAAGGCCTGGCGCCCGAAGGCCGTTCGCTCACCAGGGATGCGCTTCGCCGCCTCGGGCGCAACAAGGCGGCCGTTCTGTCGATCGCCGTCCTCGGGCTCCTGATCCTCGCCGCCTTCCTCGGTCCCTGGTTCATTCCCTTCAACTACGAGGACCCGGATTGGGCCGCGTTCCGCATCCCGCCCTCGATCGAGACCGGCCATTATTTCGGCACCGACCCGAACGGCCGCGACCTTCTCGCCCGCGTGCTCTACGGCACCCGCGTCTCACTGGCCGTGGCGCTGACGGCGACTGTCGTCTCGGTCGTCATCGGCGTACTCTATGGCGCGATATCGGGCTATATCGGCGGGAGGCTGGATGCAATCATGATGCGCTTCGTCGACATCATGTACGCGCTTCCCTACATCCTCTTCGTCATCCTGCTGATGGTGATCTTCGGCCGCAACGTCTATCTGCTCTTTGCCGCGATCGGCGCGCTGGAATGGCTGACAATGGCCCGCATCGTGCGCGGCCAGACGCTATCGATCAAGCATCGCGAATTCATCGAAGCGGCCCGCGCATCCGGGCAGCGGCCGTTCAAGATCATCGTCAAGCACATCATCCCGAACCTCGTCGGGCCGGTGGTCATTTTTGCGGCGCTGACAGTGCCTGAGATCATCGCCACGGAAAGCTTCCTTTCCTATCTCGGCTTCGGCGTGCAGGAACCGCTGACCTCGCTCGGCACGCTGATCGCGGAAGGGACCGATGCGATGGAAAGCATGCCCTGGCTGCTGATCTTCCCGGCAAGCTTCCTCGTCGCCCTGCTGCTCAGCCTGCTCTTCATCGGAGACGGCCTGCGCGACGCGTTCGACCCGAAGGATCGATAGAATGTTCCAAGAAAAAGACATCCTGCTCGAACTCAAGGATTACTCGATCACCTTCGCAACGCCCGACGGCGAGGTGAAGGCGGTCTCCAACATGAACCTCACGGTGCGGCGCGGCGAGCGCATCGCCATCGTCGGCGAGTCCGGCTCCGGCAAGAGCCAGACCTTCCTCGGCATCATGGGCCTGCTTGCCAAGAACGGCCGGACGGCGGGACAGGCGCTGCTCGAAGGCAAGGACGTGCTGTCGCTGAAACCGCGCGAGCTCGACCAGATCCGCGGCAAGGACATGGCCATGGTCTTCCAGGACCCGATGACAGCGCTGAACCCGTCGCTGAAGATTTCGCGGCAGCTGACGGAACAGTTGGAGGTTCACCGCGGCCTGACGTCGCGCGCCGCTTCGGACGCTGCCCTCGACATGCTGAAACGCGTCGGCATCCCCGACCCGACGCGGCGCTTCCACCTCTATCCGCACGAACTGTCAGGCGGCATGCGTCAGCGCATCGTCATCGCCATGGCGCTGCTCACCAAGCCGAAGCTCCTGATCGCCGACGAGCCGACGACGGCGCTCGACGTGACCATCCAGGCGCAGATCCTCGACCTTTTCAACGATCTGACGGCGGAGATGAACACGGCGCTTGTCATGATCACCCACGATCTTGGCGTCGTTGCCGGTCTCGCCGACCGCGTCGCCGTCATGTATGCCGGCCGCATCGTCGAGGAGGCGCCGGTCGACGAACTCTTCGATAGTCCCGCCCATCCTTATACGGCCGCGCTGCATGCCTCGATCCCGCGCCCGGACCAGGATGTCGATGATCTCGTCGTCATCCCCGGCCGCCCGCCGAATCTGCAGCACCTGCCGAAGGGCTGCAATTTTTCGCCGCGCTGTTCGCAGGTCCAGGATGATTGCATCGACCGTCCGCCTTCCCTCGAACCGTTGGCGCCGCGCCACTGTGCGGCCTGCTACCATCCGTTTCCGCGCCGTGAGGAGTTGCTGAACCATGGCTGATCGATCGCTGCTCAGGGTCGAAAACCTCACCACCCAGTTCGAACTGCCGGCGAAAGGCCTCTTCAAGCCGCCGGTCTTCCTCACCGCCGTTAACAATGTCAGCTTCGATCTCGCCGAAGGCCGCACGCTCGGTGTTGTCGGCGAATCCGGCTGCGGCAAATCCACACTCGGCCGGTCCATTCTGCGGCTCTTGAAATCGCAGAAGGGCCGCATCCTCTGGCAGGGCCGCAATCTTCTCGACCTCACGGAGGAGGAAATGCGTGCCGCTCGCCGCGACATGCAGATCATCTTCCAGGATCCGATCGCCTCGCTCGACCCGCGCATGACGGTTGGAGACATCATCGCCGAACCGGTCACCGTCTTCGAACCGAAGCTTTCGAAGGCCGAGCGTACCCAGCGCGTGCGCGAAATCATGGGCGCCGTCGGCCTGGTGCCGGAGATGATCAACCGCTATCCGCACGAATTCTCCGGCGGCCAGGCGCAACGCATCGGCATTGCGCGTGCGATCATCACCAAACCGAAGCTCATTGTCTGTGACGAGCCCGTTTCGGCCCTCGACGTTTCAATCCAGGGCCAGGTCATCACGCTCCTGCGCAGGCTGCGTAGGGAGTTCGGCCTGACGCTGATCTTCATCAGCCACGACCTCTCGGTCGTGCGCCTGATCTCCGATGATGTGCTGGTACTCTATCTCGGCCGCGTGGTGGAATCAGGCGACTGCGCCACTGTCTTCGATCATCCCGCTCACCCCTATACACAGGCGCTGTTTTCCGCCGCACCGATCCCGGATCCGAAGCTTGCGCGCCTGCGCACCCGCATCCGCCTTCAGGGCGATCCGCCCTCGCCGCTCAACCCGCCGAAAGGCTGCGTCTTCTCTCCCCGCTGCTGGAAGGCGACCGACATCTGCCGCACGGAAATGCCGCCGACCGAAGAGGTTCGTCCCGGTCAGAAGGCGGCCTGCTATCATATGGACCGGCCGTGAGTGGAGGCCGCATGAAGCGGCCTTCGCTCGTAACACTTGTCACGTCCCCTTTGCGGTGAATCGGCCAAAACACACATGCGTCGGAATCTATAATCTCCGATAACAAAGATTTAGATGCGCGCATGCTATCCCTGCCTCCGCCCAATCATGGGCTTGGGGAACGCAATATGAAATCGAAACTATCAGGATTGATCGCGCTTGCCGCTGCGATCATCGCCACCTCCGCCGTATCGTCACATGCCGAAGATCTGAAATTCCAGCTCACCAACGGGACCAAGTCCGTCCTGACACGCTTCTACAGTTCGCCGACAGGCGTCAACAGCTGGGAAGAAGACGTGTTCGGCGAGGATGTCCTCAATCCAGGCGAGACCGTGAACATCACCATCGCCGACGGCCGTACCGTCTGCAAATACGACATGCGCTTCGAATTCGACGAAGACTCGGACCTCGACACCACCGAAGACACGCAGGATCTTTGCGCGCTCGGCAGCTACACCATCCACGAATAAACACCTTTCGCGCTCGCCGCCTTCGCTTGCCCGCGAAGGCGGCTTTCGGTTCCTTGTCGCAATGGCGCTTGCAATATCGACGCTTGTCACTCCGCCCGGCTCCGCGTATCAGCGGATGAAGCGTTAATTCGAAGCGATAGAGCGGCCTGTTGTATCAGCGGCGCTCCGATGCCGGGAGGACAAGGTGAACGGAAGACGGTTTCTGTCGATCGGTGAATGCATGGTGGAGCTCTCGCAGGCCGGCGACGGCCTGCTGCGCAAGGGTTTTGCCGGCGATACCTTCAATACCGCATGGTATGCCCGCGCTTGCCTCGGCCCCGATTGGTCGGTCGATTATTTCACCGCGCTCGGAGACGACGCCATGTCGGACGAGATGGCTGCCTTTATCGCCGGAGCGGGTATTGGCACGAACCTCATTCGCCGCATCAAGGGCAAGACGCCTGGCCTCTACATGATCAATCTGAAGAACGGCGAACGCTCCTTCAGCTATTGGCGCGACAGTTCGGCTGCCCGCAGCCTGGCTGCCGATCCGGATCATCTGCGCGAGGCGGTGGAAAGCGCTGACGTCGTTTACTTCTCCGGCATCACCCTTGCCATCCTGCCGCAGGAGGATGCCGCAACGCTGCTCGCCGAAATCCGCCGCGCCAAGGCAGCCGGCAAGCTCGTGGTTTTCGACCCCAACATCCGTCCACGCCTCTGGTCGAGCTACGACGTGATGCATGCGACGATTAGCGAAGGCGCCCGCTCCTCCGTGCTCGTCATGCCGAGCTTTGACGACGAGGCCGCCCATTTCGGCGACGATTCCATCGAGGCGACCATCCATCGCTACCGCGCGCTGGGCGCTATCGATGTCGTGGTCAAAAATGGCGCAGACGGCGTTACCTTGAATTTCGGCGGCGAGGAGACCTTCGTGCCGGCCGAAAAGGTCGAGAAGGTCGTCGACACCACCAGCGCCGGCGACAGTTTCAATGGTGCCTTTCTCGCACGATATCTCGAGAGTCAAGACGCGCCGGCCGCTGCGCGCTTCGCCGCAGGCGTTGCGGCTCGCGTCGTCAGTGAGCATGGGGCGTTGATTGCAAGAGAGAAGCTCGGGTTGAGCGGCGCCTGAAGCCCGCGCACGACCGTACATATGCCATGCGCGGGTCGGCATGCCTCCCCCTTAAGGGATGAAAATCAGGACTTCGTCGGCCGATCTGTCTCGCGAACCGCCTCGTCATGATACCAGCAGCTATCGAGCGCGGCGTCGCAGACATCAGCCGCCTCGCGCTCCATCAGCCTGGCGCGTTCGAACCGGCTTGCGGCCCGCGTCGGCTTGACGGGAAACTGGTAGATCGTCGCGGATTCACGATGGAAACCGGTGGGCATGAGACTCGCCTCCATTCCGTTCGGCGCATCGACATCAGGACCGCGACTATAGCATGATGCACATCCTTTATGCAAATTGCACAAAATAAATGCATGATCTAACTAATGATTGATCCATATGCTGTCTATGGCTGAAGCTTCCGCCTATTTGTTCAACACTTCACCGTTTCAGACTAACGCCCAATTTTTCATCCGGTTCCGAGGCAGAAAACCTCTCTATCCTCCTGATGAATCAATCTTCGATCGTCCAAACGGGCTTCCTTCGAGAAAGGAAAAGCGCGAATTGACTGGCTGATTTACAATTTTTCTTTCGCCCGCGATCAAACTGGCACGCTACGTGCTTCAATAGGTGCATCCCCTGGCGGTCGGATGCGTTTGCGCGCCCAGATCGTCTCCGGGTTTGCTCACCTTCGTCGTATTGAGAGAGTCACGATGACAAAATATAAGCTCGAGTATATTTGGCTCGATGGGTACACCCCGGTACCGAACCTGCGTGGCAAGACGCAGATCAAGGAATTCGACGCCTTCCCGACGCTGGAACAGCTTCCGCTCTGGGGCTTCGACGGATCGTCGACGATGCAGGCCGAAGGCCGCAGCTCCGATTGCGTGCTGAAGCCCGTCGCCATCTATCCCGACCCGGCCCGCACCAACGGCGTTCTCGTCATGTGCGAAGTCATGATGCCCGATGGCGTCACGCCGCACCCGAGCAACGCCCGTGCCACCATCCTCGACGACGAAGATGCCTGGTTCGGCTTCGAGCAGGAATATTTCTTCTACCAGAACGGCCGCCCGCTCGGCTTCCCCGAGCAGGGCTATCCGGCTCCGCAGGGCCCCTACTACACCGGCGTCGGCTATTCGAATGTCGGCGACGTCGCCCGTGAAATCGTCGAAGAGCATCTCGATCTCTGCCTCGCTGCCGGCATCAACCACGAAGGCATCAACGCCGAAGTGGCCAAGGGCCAGTGGGAATTCCAGATTTTCGGCAAGGGCTCCAAGAAGGCTGCCGACCAGATCTGGATGGCACGCTACCTGCTGCAGCGTCTGACCGAAAAATACGGCATCGACATCGAATATCACTGCAAGCCGCTCGGCGACACCGACTGGAATGGCTCGGGCATGCATTGCAACTTCTCGACTAAGTACATGCGCGAAGTCGGCGGCAAGGCCTACTTCGAAGCGCTGATGGCGCAGTTCGAAAAGAACCTGATGGACCACATCAACGTTTACGGTCCTGACAACGACAAGCGCCTGACCGGCAAGCACGAGACGGCTCCGTGGAACAAGTTCTCCTACGGCGTTGCCGATCGTGGCGCTTCGATCCGCGTGCCGCACTCCTTCATCAAGAACGACTACAAGGGCTATCTGGAAGATCGCCGCCCGAACTCCCAGGGCTGCCCCTACCAGATCGCTTCGCAGGTTCTGAAGACGATCTCGGAAGTTCCGCTCGCCGGTTCGGCTTCCGCTGCCGCCTAACCTCCCAAGCGGCGCCGGTCCTCGACCGGCGCCGTGATTCTTTCTGCCTGATGATGATCGGCCGCTGACATATTCGCGCCGATCGGACCGCTAAATGCCTGAAAAGACTGGCAAGCGGCTGTAATATTTCCATCATGGTCATGCCTCAAAATAGGCAAGCGGGAATCGCCGTTCCGGAACCCCGCTTTGGGGTTGAGCGTTGACAGATCACTGCAACGCGGATGGAAATCGCGATATGCTGCAACGTCCGGCAAACACTTACAGCGGCGAGAGCTGGGCCAATGCCACCTCGGCCGGCAAACTGCCGGAACGGCTGGTGATCGTCACCGATGCCTGGCATCCGCAGGTCAACGGCGTGGTGCGCTCGATCGAGAACACCAATCGCGAACTGGCAAAGATGGGCGTCGAGGTTGGGATGGTGACGCCGGAGCGTTTCAACAGCATCCCTTGCCCCACCTATCCCGAGATCCGTCTGTCGATCGCCAGTTATCGCCGCATTGCCCGCGAGATCGCAAAGCACAATCCCTCCTACGTGCATATCGCCACCGAAGGGCCGCTCGGGCTCACTGCCCGCCGCTGGTGCCTGAAGAACCGCATGCCGTTTTCGACGAGCTACCACACCCGCTTCCCGGAATATGTCACGGCCCGCCTGCCGATCCCGAAGAGCTGGCTCTATTCCTTCATCCGCTGGTTCCACAATGGCGGCGCCGGCTGCATGGTGGCGACACCGAGCCTTGCGCGTGAACTGTCGGAAAAAGGCATCCGCAATCTCATGCCCTGGAGCCGCGGCATCGACGCCGCGCAGTTCCGCCCTATGGCGCTCGAGGAAAAGCCGTTCGGCCTGGCGCGCCCGATCTTCATGACCGTCGGCCGCGTGGCATTAGAAAAGAATCTGCCGGCCTTCCTTGAGCTCGATCTGCCGGGCTCGAAGGTCGTCGTCGGCGATGGGCCGGCGCGCGCCGAGCTCGAAAAGCAATATCCCGATGTTTTCTTCGCCGGCGTGAAGTTCGGCGAGGAGCTGGCGCAAGCCTATGCCCAGGCCGACGTCTTCGTCTTCCCCTCGGTTACCGACACTTTCGGCAACACCATCCTCGAAGCGTTGGCCTCGGGCGTGCCGGTCGCCGCCTACCCGGTGACCGGCCCTCTCGACATCATCGGTGAAGACAGCGAAGTCGGCGCGCTCGACACGGACCTGCGCGCCGCCTGCCTTGCTGCCCTCTCGGCTTCTCGCGAGAAGGCGCATGCGCTCGCCATGCAATATTCCTGGGAAGCGGCGACGCAGCAGTTCATTAACAACATTCGCGCCGCCAACGGCGTGATCACGCCGAAATGGAAGAAGGCGTGGCAATTTGCCAAGTCGCTTCCAAGAAGCAGAAAGCCCGGCGAAAACGCCGGGCCTCTCCCTTCTGGAGATTGAGCGTTCCCTTTTGTGCAGGCCTAGAAGCGTATCGTTCGCGACCACAATCGTGCTGCGGACGGCCGGCGTTAGGGTCGCGCTGTGAGGCGAGGACGGCCGGAGCGTCGGCAGCCTCTGCGAAAAGCTCTTCCTGGAATCACACTCCCGGACCCCATTGCTCGAACGCCTGGAAAGGCGCCGGCTACATCAGGCGCGAGGATGACCAACGCGTGGTCGTGCTTCGGCCGACGGGGGAAGGCAAGCACCTACAAGAAAAAACCATCATCACCGACTGCATCGCCGCCGAGATCGGCCCTGATGCAGTCGATTTCAGCGGGCTGCTATCCGAGATCTTAGCGCTGAGCGAAGCGCTGAATAGAAGCGTGGCTTAGCACCTGCAGATGGCTGCCGCATGGCGCAGGCCTAATGGGCCACCAATCATTGCAAGCGCGCCCCTACGTCCGTCTCTTCTTCGACTCGTACGGATTATCAGGCGAACGGAAATGGATGCGGATCGGCACGCTCGGCATGTCGAAATCGGCGCGTAACCCGTTGATCAGGTAGCGCGTATAGGATTCCGGCAGCGCGTCCGAGCGGGTGCAGGAAATCATGAAGGCCGGCGGACGGGCCTTGACCTGTGTCATGTACTTCAGCTTGATGCGGCGGCCGGAAACGGCCGGTGGCGGATGCTGGATCTGCTGCGTCTCCAGCCAGCGATTGAGCCGCGCCGTCGAAATACGCTTGTTCCAGACCCTGTCCGTATCAATGATCGACTGCATCAGCTTGTCGAGTCCCCAGCCGGTCTGGCCGGAGATCGGCACGGCGCGAATGCCGCGCGCCTGCGGCAGCAACCGGTCGGTCTTTTCGCGGAGATCCGCAAGCACCGCCTGGCGGTCCTCGATCATGTCCCATTTGTTGAAGGCAAGCACGGCCGCGCGGCCCTCACGCAGCACCAGGTCGACAATCTGCAGGTCCTGCTTCTCGAACGGGATTGTCGCATCGAAAACGATGACGACGGTTTCGGCAAAACGGATGGCGCGCAGCGCATCGGCGACAGAAAGCTTCTCCAGTTTCTCGGTCACCCGCGCCTTGCGGCGCATGCCGGCGGTGTCGAACATCTTGATGGTGCGGCCGCGCCAGTCCCATTCGACCGAGATGGAATCGCGGGTAATGCCTGCCTCAGGCCCGGTCAAGAGCCGGTCCTCACCGAGGAAGCGGTTTATCAGCGTCGACTTGCCGGCGTTGGGACGGCCGACGATTGCCACTCGCAGTGGCTTGGTCTCGTCATAAGCTGGCTCTTCGTCCTCGTCCTCACCCTCATCAGCCGAGTGGGGAATATCGACGTCCGTGACGGCAACATCGTCCTTGGCGTAGGCCCGGTCCTTGCCAATCGCCTCGACGATCGCGTCGCGCAGATCGAGCATGCCTTGCCCGTGCTCGGCCGAAATCGGCGTCGGCTCGCCCAGCCCCAGTGTATAGGCGTCATAGAAGCCGCTGTCGGAGCCGCGCGCTTCGGATTTGTTGGCGACGAGCACGACCGGCTTGCCGCGCCGGCGCAGCATTTCCGCAAGCGCCGTATCCACCGGTGTCAGCCCGTTCTTGGCGTCGACGACGAAAAGCGAAAGATCGGCCTCGTCGATTGCCGCTTCGGTCTGCGCGCGCATTCGGCCCTGCAGGCTCTCCTCGTCGGCTTCTTCCAGACCGGCCGTGTCAATAATCGTAAAGGTCAGCCCCATCAGCCGCGCATCACCCGGCCGGCGGTCGCGCGTCACGCCGGGTGTATCATCGACGAGCGCAAGCTTCTTGCCCACCAGACGGTTGAAAAGCGTCGACTTGCCGACATTCGGACGACCGACGATGGCGACCGTGAAACTCATTCTTTTTCCTTAAAACTCAGCCCTGCGCGGCGGGCGCCTTGCCGGATGCGGTAATGAGATCAAGCATCATCTGAGCCCGATTGGCAACAGGACGCGGGCTGCCGGTGTCGTCGACAATCGATTGGAACCATTGCCGCGCTTGCGCCATGTTGCCGGCCTTGTAGGCGGCCAGACCGAGTGCTTCGCGCGCCGAATGACGGAAGGCGTTACTCGGCACGGCCATTTCTTCGATCGCGGCTGAAACCTGCTCATAGGAACCGTTCTCGATCAGCAGCCAGCCCGCGCGCATTTTGGCGACATCGCGCACGGCAGCCGGCACGCCGTTGTCTTTGCCGATCGCGGTGAAGGCGGCGATTGCAGCAGCAGCATCGCCCTTCTGCGCCTGGACGGTCGCAGACCGCATGCGCGCCAGCACCGGATAGGCGCCATGGCCTTCCTTTTCCAGCTTTTCAAGCGCGGCCAGCGCCTCGTCGTTCTTGTTCTCGTCGGCAAGCTTCATCGCCGCCAGAAACTGGTCGCCAGCGCCAGAGGAGCGGGTATCGTCCCAATATTCATAGAGAACCTTGCCGGCGGTGCCGGCGACGATCAGGATGGCGACGACAATAATATAGCGGCCGAACCGGCGCCAGGCGCCCTTCATCTGATCGGACCGCAATTCCTCGTTGACTTCACGGATGAAGCTGTCGTCGTTAAATGCCATTCTCGTCTCCGGCCGCGGAAATACCCATAACTTTGCGCAAAATGCGCATTGCCCGGCCTTCTACTCCATTTTGCCGCCGTTGTAAGGGGGATGTGAAAGATTCGTCACGTAGCGAGCGGTGAAACGCCGATCAGCCATTCGTGCAGCTTCCAGATGATCAGCGCCCAGACGAGGATACCGATGACGGCAGCATAGAGGTCGTACTTGGCCGAGACGAAGGGCCGAAGCGTGATTTCGCCCGCCCGCTCGCGGCGCTTGAGCGAAATGCGCACGATCACGCCCCAGGCAAGAAACGCCCCAAACAGCAGGACCGACGACGTCTCGCCATTGGCGAGCAGATGCGCCAGAGCCCAGATCTTCACCGACAGCACCATCGGATGTTTGGTCTTGGTAGCTATATGCCCCGCCGGCAGCAGCGAGGCGACGAGACAGATCATCGCGATCAGCATCAGCGTGATGGCGATATGCGCCGTCCACACTGGCGGATTGTAAAGCATGCCGGTCACCTGCCGCGCCTGGCCGAAACCGTAGATCAGGAGGATCAGCGTGAGAATGCTCGCGATCGAATACCCGGCCCGCCAACCCTTTTCGCCGAGGCTTGCGATCATCGAGCGGCGCAGGCCAGGAGCCACCACCCGCACCAGATGCACACCGAGAAAAAGTATGATGCCGATGATAAGCAGTGCCATTGCGGTCCCTTCCGTGCAGATTGACATTGCTTAGCGGCTGGCGGGAAAAAATGCCAGTTGTGACCGCAGCTTCGCCGCAATTCTATCGGAGGGAAACCGCGAGCAAATTGTCGCGGTGCCCATGTCTCGTCCTCTCCTCGCCACGTGTCTGGTCGCCTCCCTCGTTCTTCCCGCGGCGGCAAAGGCGGCCGATCTGCCGAAGCAACTCGTCATCATCTCTTTCGACGGCGCCCATGACAACGCGCTCTGGCTGAAGAGCCGCGAGATGGCGGCGAAGAACGGCGCCCACTTCACCTATTTCCTTTCCTGCACCTTCCTGATGAACGAGGCGGCGAAGAGAGCCTACCAGGCGCCGCACCAGAAACGCGGCAAATCCAATGTCGGTTTTGCCCAGAGTGACGACGAGATCCGCGAGCGCCTTGGCAATATCTGGCATGCACATCTTGAAGGGCACGACATAGCAAGCCATGCCTGCGGCCATTTTGACGGCCGCCTCTGGACCGCAGCCGACTGGTCAGCCGAATACGCGATCTTCCATGCTACGTTGAAAAATGCCTGGAAGAGCGTCGGCCTCGAAGAACCCGCCGGCTGGCAGGATCTAGTCGACCATGGCATCAAAGGCATTCGCGCCCCCTATCTCTCGGCGACGGCGGGCGCCGACATGATCGCCGCCGAAAAGAAGGCGGGCTTCACCTATGACGCAAGCCTCGTGACCAAAGGCCCGGCGATGCCTGTCGAGGAAGACGGCATCCACCGCTTCGGCCTCCCCCTGATTCCCGAAGGCCCCAGCGAAAAGCCGGTCATTGGCATGGACTACAACCTCTTCGTTCGCCATTCCAAGGGTGAGGAGGACAGCGCGGATACGAAGGCATTCGAGGACCGCGCCTACGCCGCCTTCTCCCAAGCCTTCGACCGCCAGTATAACGGCGACCGCATCCCTCTCCAACTCGGCTTCCATTTCGTCGAAATGAACGGCGGCGCCTACTGGCGCGCGCTCGACCGCCTCGTCAGCGTTGTCTGCCATCGGGCGGATGTCGCCTGTGTAAGCTATTCCGAAGCGATTCCGATACTTGAGGCGCGCGGAAAACTGGAGCGGACGTCAGGGCTCTGACAAGAGTTTCTGGGACGAGAGGTGCCGCCGTGATGCCACCGTCCCACCCGTAGAAGCCTTACCCATCAACCATCCGCATGCACGACACCCGCCTCGCGCTCCAGATAGTGCTGATCAATCGCAGGCAGCGGTGCGTCGTCGATTGCCGCCTCGAAGGCTTTAAGGCGCTTGTGGATGGAGAGCAGCTCGATAATCGTCGTCCAAGAGCTTACGAGATACTGAAAGGAATTGCTGACCTGACCAAAAGCCGTAGCAATCTGCTGCCATATCCCAAGCGTGATCTTATGCGCAACAAAAGTCGGAACCAAGACGAAATAAAGAAATATTGCATCCAGCTGCCCATATGAAAAACGCGCAAAATTGAAATAAAGATAGTGAAAGTACATGCGGAAATAGTTTCGCCTAACGTTCGCAAACAGTCCCGCCACAGTCACTGGCTGGGCTCTGTCTTCGTGATCTTCGCCATAAACAAGCTCTTTACGATAGGCCGCCTCAACACGTTGGTTGCGAAAATTCAAACCCGGCAGCTTTACGCCTACGACTGCCAAGAGGATGGTGCCTAAAACCGACCAGCCAAGCGCGAGCCAGACGAGGGAATTTGGAATCGCACCTAGGATTGGCAGATCGGTTACATGATTAGATAACGCCGATAGGATCGGCAAGAAAACAATAAGAGTCATAACCGAGCCGATAAGGCTCACGCCGAGCCCCTCAAGGATGTTGGCAAACCGCATTGTATCTTCTTGAACACGTTGCGACGCTCCTTCGATGTGACGAAGCTTTTGCCACTTCGACATGTAAAAATCGTTCATCGCTATCCGCCAGCGCAATACATAGTGGTTAATGAGAAACGCGGACAAAACGGATACAATCACGCTCACTGTACCAATCTCAAAGAACTTCCAGATCAAGTCATAGAAGCTCTCATTAGTGATACCTGGTTTTCCAGCCAATGCATTTTGAAGAAGATCAAAGAAAGGTCCGCGCCAGACGTTGATTGCGACGTCCATCTGGACGCCGAAATAAGTGATGAAAATAATAAGTGCCGACCCCCAGACGGACCATATTTTCCAAGGGTGATCATTGGCGAGTATGTGCCACGCACCGCAGAATAAGGCCGAGCAGATGATAAAAAATACATAGAACGATAAATTGGCAGGTGCGACGAAGAACGCAGCTCCGACCGGCTGAGCATCTTCAGCCAGCGGAGGAAAGCCGAGACTGGTCGCTAGCTCGATCCCGATGAAATACCAAAAGAAAATGCATGCGAGCGTCCAAACGGCCGCAGAGATGAAAAAGAGCTTCGGCTGGGGAAAGAAGGAATGAAACACGGGGGGCTTTGCTTTCCTGAACTGTGAGTCTCGGGAGTGTCGGAACACTTTGTGCCGGAAACTACGGCAGTTCGAAGGAAGCAGCAATGGGTTTGACCGATTGTTACGCAGATGTAACCGGTTAGACGATTTTCCTGATGACCGGCATCACGAGCGCCGCGCAGACAAGAAGTGCTGCGGCGGCGATTATCGTCGGCACGGTAAAGCTGCCTGAGCGTTCGGCTAGCCGGCCGGCGACGGCCGGCCCAACAATCTGGCCCACTCCGAAGGCGGCCGTCATCATTGCCAGTATCCGCCGCGGACTCTCGGGAGCAAGCTTGCGGCCGATCTGCAGCCCGTAAGCCGTGATCGCGAGGAACGTTGCTCCAAACAGAGCCCCGCCGATCAGCGGCGCGACCGAGGGCGGCAACGCCACGGTCGCAAGCACGCCGACAGCCTCGGCCACAAGGGCCGCAACATAGACGCCGCCGAGCCCAAGCGGCCTCACCAGCGGCTTCCAGGCGAAGAGGGCAACCGCCGACGTCACCCCGGCGATAAACCAGCAGAGAAACTCGATGAAAGCTCCCGTCGCAGATAGCCGCGCGATGGTGACGAGAAACGTTGCCGTGATGACGTAGCCGAAGCCGAACAGGCCGTAGGAGAGCGTGACAAGCAACATCGGCCGGCTCCAGTTGAGCGCCGGTTCCTTGCCCGTTCGCGCTGTTTGTGCCGGCGCCGTGGGCAAGAGCCACCAGACGACGGCGAGACTTGCCACGCAATAGAGCGCTCCGCCGATCCAATCGGCGCGCCAGCCGCCCGGCTCATCGTGAAAGCCAAGACCAATCAGGAGCACCATGACCGACGAAAGCGCAATGCCCGCTCCAGGCCCGCCGAAATGCGCCGCCTGCACATGGTCATTGCCGGCAGCAGCACCGTGGCTCAGCACGATCGACGAGGTGAAGACCATCGCAAAAGCGCTGGCGAGACCGGCGAAGAACCGGATGACGGCAAAGACCGCAACGGAATCGGTGGCGGCCATTGCGGCGAGCAGGATTGCGTTGGCCAGCAATGCCGCAAGCGCCACCAGCCGTTCGCGCCCCGTCGCCCAGCCATAGGCCGCCAGCACGGCGCCGATGAGATAGCCGACGAAATTCGCCGACGCGATAAAACCGGCATCGGCCGCAGAAAGCGGCACGCCGCTCATCATGCCGGGCAGGATCGGCGTGTAGGAGAAGCGCCCGAAGCCCATGGCCGCCGCCATGGCTACGGCGCCGGCGGCGGCCGTCGAAACTAAGTTTGGTAAAGAATGGGGTGGGCGAGAAAGCATGCAGCGCTTATCGCCCTGCAGCACCGGCATCGCAAACGACTATTTCTGATTGATTGATCAATTCTGCGAAAGTCGATGGATGAGGTGAGCGCTCCGAGTTCGATGGATGCAAGGAGCGGCGTTACGACGTGCTTCGAGGCTTCGCCCTATGGGCTGCGCACCTCAGCATGAGCGGCTTTGGAGGATGCCGCGCTTATGACCGCGGGCGCAGGAATATGGGCACAGCCTCCAAGAGAGTCTCATCCTGAGGCGCCCGCAGGGGCCTCGAAGGACGAGGCGGGCGCGCTGACGATGAAACCCTACACCCGCCCATCCGGCAGCGTCAAAATCACCGGCCCATTCCGCGTCGCAACCACCGTGTGCTCGAATTGCACAGTCGGCGCCTTCGGATCGGCATAAAGCGTCCACGCATCGTCCCCGCCTTCGGCCCAGGTCGCGCCGAGCGAAAGAAACGGCTCGACGGTGAAGACGAGGCCATCTGTCGTCACTCGCTTTTCCGACGGATCCGGCCAGGTCGAGAGCTCGGCCGGCTCCTCGTGCAGCGAGCGGCCGACGCCGTGGCTCGCCAGATTGGCGACCAGCGTATAGCGGTTCTTCTGCGCGAAAGCGCCGACGGCGGTGCCGATCTTTGCCAGAGGTTCGCCCGCTTTCACCTGATTGAGCCCCACCCAGAGCGCCCGCTTGCCGTCGCGGCAGAGGCGTTCGATCTTCGGCTTGACCGGCGGCATCGCAAAGGAAGCGCCGGTATCTGCGAAGAAGCCGTCCTTTTCCGCCGAGACGTCGATATTGATCAGGTCGCCGGCTTGGATGACACGCGCACCTGGAATGCCGTGGGCGATTTCTTCGTTGACGCTGATGCAGGTGGCACCGGGAAACTGGTAACAGAACTCCGGCGCCGAGCGCGCGCCGGAATCCTCGAGCACCTTGCGGCCGATCCGGTCGAGCTCCAGCGTCGTCATGCCCGGCTCCATCGCCGCCGCCATCACCTGGATGGCGTTGGCGCAGATCCGGCCGATCTCTTTGAGCTTTGTCAGTTCATCGTCGTTTGCGATTACCATTCGTCTCTTCCGGCCTGCACGCGACGGCCGCGGCCGCCTTAGAGCACGCGTCCGGCAGGACGCGCTGAGGAATTGCGCTAATCAAGCCGTGGCTTTCGCCCCTTCGCCCCTTTCAGTCAATGCCTTTCTGACGATCGGCGCGACTTTCGTCCCGTAGAGCTCGATGCCGCGCATGATCTGATCATGCGGCATCAAGCCGATCGCCATCTGCAGCAGGAAGCGGTCGTTCTTGAATATCGCGTGATGGGCGATAATCTTTTCCGCAGCCGCTTCGGGACCGCCGACGAAGAGCGCGCCGTTCGGCCCGCGCGACAGATCGAAATGCGCACGGCTCGTCGGTCCCCAGCCGCGCTCGCCGCCGATACGGTTCATTACCTCGGCCTGTGGGCCGTAGAACTGGTCAGCCGCTCTCTCGGTCGTGTCGGCGATGAAGCCATGGACATTGATGCTGGTCTTCAGTTTCGCCTGATCCTGCCCCGCCCGGCGCGCCGCCTCGCGGTAGAGATCGAACAGCGGCGCAAACCGGCGCGGCTCGCCGCCGATGATCGCGAGCGCCACCGGCAGTCCGAGTGCGCCGGCGCGCGCCACCGACTGCGGTGTGCCGCCAACCGCGATCCACAGCGGCAGCGGATCCTGCAGCGGCCTCGGATAGACACCGCGTCCGTTGATCGCCGCGCGAAGCTCCCCCTTCCACGTGACAGTCTCGTCGTCGCGCAACGCCAGCAGCAGATCGAGCTTCTCCTCGAACAGCTGGTCGTAATCCTCGAGATTGTAGCCGAACAGCGGGAAGGACTCGATGAAAGAGCCACGCCCTGCCATGATCTCGGCACGGCCGTTGGAAATGAGATCAAGTGTCGAAAACTGCTGGAACACCCGCACCGGATCGTCCGAGGAGAGCACCGTCACGGCGCTGGTCAGCCGGATGTTTTTGGTTTTGACGGCCGCAGCCGCCAACGCCACGGCGGGGGCCGATACCGCATAATCCGGCCGATGATGTTCGCCGAGTCCGAAGACGTCGAGCCCCACTTGATCGGCAAGCTCGATCTCCTCGATCAGATGCTTCAGCCGCTCGGCCCCCTCAGCTCCCTTACTGCGGGAGGGATTAGGATTGACATCGGCGAATGTGTAAAGCCCCAGTTCCATCATCGGCATCCTGTTGAACTCGATCCGGAGATAAGGATGGAGGTGATGGAGCGCAAACACAAATTGTGGAACGGATCGTTCGAGAATCTTGATAGGCGTTAGTTTTCACGGGCTCGACGGGCACCAACTGCGCGGTATGATTGGGTGAAGACAGGACGATTTAAAGAGTCTTTGCGCCGTAGACACGGCGCTGCTGGATTCCTGTGCTTGTCACAGGAATCCAGCAGTCGTCGTCCGCGCGACAGGAGACTCATCCTCTCCAGGCCCAAGAGATGAAACGAAATGTCCTCCCATTCGGGATTCTCCCGCTCGATCAGATCGAGCTTCCACAGTCGCGGCCATTTTCTTAATCGTCTTTTCACGCGTGATCGCTGTCGTCAGCAGATCATGTTCTTCGAACCACACCAGCGTCTTGACACCATACTTCGACGTAAAACCCGGCGTCAGCTCATTCTGATGCTCGAATAGCCGGCCGGCAAGATCACGCGTCACGCCGGTATAGAGCTTGCCGTTGCGTGCGGATGCGAGGATATAGACGTACCCTTTCATAACAGCAGATTGGCACAGGATAGATCCCACGTCGACAGAGACACCGACGCGCCCGAATCCCCAATTCGAATCTGAATTCAACGACTTCTAAGCCCCAGCGGAATCATCTTCCAAGCAACCTCACGCCGCACTTGAAGCGTCGGGAAGGCGAGGCCTACCCCTCGCCGTCCCCAGCAATCACATCGTCGCCAGCAGTTCCGCCAGCTGGTCCGCGGCCTTGCCCCATCCCTCATGGAAGCCCATCTTCTCGTGCGCTTCCTTGTCCTCGGCGCGCCAGTGCAGCGCCCTGGCCGTATATTTCGTCCTGCCGTTGCCGAGGTCTTCCAGCAGGATGACGACGGTGAAGAAAGGCTTGTCAGCCGGCACCCAGGCGCTGCAATAGGCGTCGGTGAAGACGATCTTCTCGTTCTCGACCACCTCCAGATAGACGCCGCGGTTCGGATACTGATTGCCCTCGGGATCCTGCATGACGACAGCGCTGGAGCCGCCGGGCCGCACGTCGAGCGTTGCTTCCGCCACACCCCAGGGGCGCGGCACGAACCATTGCTTCAGCAGGTCCGGATCGGTCCAGGCTTTGTAAATCTTCTCGCGCGAAGCGTCGAATTCGCGAACAAGGACGAGTTCATGTTGCGTGCTGGCGGTCATTTCAACATCTCTCCGTTTGAGTGAAACCCGGTTCGTATCAGGTTGTTACAAGGACGTGTCAAACTTCGCCGTTCCGACAGCACGCCGAAATTAATTTGCAATCGGCTGCGCCGCCTCTTCCTGCATCTTGTCGATCTGCCGGCGGATATGGGCGGCTTCCGCCGCCGAATGGGCAAGCGCGATGGCATGGTCGAAGGCTTCGCGCGCTTGGCTGGTCAAGCCAAGCTGCTTCAGCAGCCCGCCCCGCAGACCGTGATAATAGAAATAGCCCCCGAGCTTCTCGCCGAGCGGATCGATGAGATCCAGCGCTGCCTGGGGCCCGTGCAGCTTGGAAACGACGACCGCGCGATTGAGCGTTACGACAGGCGACGGCTGAACACGCTCCAGCGCGCGGTAAAGCAGATCGATTTCCGTCCAGTCGGTGTCTTCGGCCCGTTTCGCGCGGGAATGGATGGCGGCGATGGCAGCCTGAAGCTGGTAGGGGCCAGGTTGGCGGTGGCGCAGCGCCTTGTCGAGCAGCGCCAGGGCCTCATTGATGAAAAGCTGGTTCCAGAGAGAGCGGTCCTGATCCTCGAGCAGCACGATCTCTCCTCCGGCGCTGAAGCGCGCCGGGCGGCGCGATATCTGCAGAAGCATGAGCGCAAGCAACCCCATCAACTCCGGTTCCGACGGAGAGATGTGCAGCATCAGGCGTCCCAGCCGGATCGCCTCGTCGCTGAAGGCGGCCGCCCCATGTTCGGGATCCGCCTGACTGTAGCCCTCGTTGAAGATGAGATAGATCATCGTGCTGACGATCGAAAGACGCTCGGCCCTCTCCTCGGGGCTCGGCGTTTCGAAAGGCACGCCGGCCTTCGCGACACGCGCCTTGGCCCGGGTGATGCGCTGCTCCATGGCGCTTTCGGAGACAAGGAATGCGCGCGCGATCTGCGTCACCGAAAGGCCGGAGACGATGCGCAGCGCCAGCGCGATCTGCTGGGTCGCCGGCAGATCGGGATGGCAGCAGATGAAGAGAAGCCGCAGGATATCGTCGCGATAATTGGAATCATCCAGCCGCTCGACAATGTCGCTTTCGGCATCCTCGGTATCGGAAATGAGGTCCTCGTCCGGCAGCGCCTGAAGCTTCGAGCGTTTGCGCACCGCGTCGATACCGCTGTTGCGACCGACGAAAATGAGCCATGCCGTCGGGTCGCGCGGCGGTCCCTTTTCCGGCCATGTCCGGATCGCCCTCAGGCATGCCTCCTGGAACGCTTCTTCCGCGGTGTCGAGATCGCGGAAATAGCGCAGCAGCGCGCCGAGCGCCTTCGGCCGGGCAGAGGCAAGCGCGAGGTCGATCCAGGCAATGTCGGTCATGATGCAGCATCTCCCGGCCGGAACACGTAGAAAGGCCGAATTTCGTAAGAGGTGGAGCCGGGATTGACCGAGGATAGCTGTTTCGAGAAGGCGACCGCCTCGTCGAGCGTATCGAAGTCAACCACGTAAAAGCCGAGAAGCGCCTCTTTCGTTTCCGCGAACGGCCCGTCAATCACCAGAGCTTCGTCCTTGCCCTTGCGCACGGTCGTCGCCGCCGTCGTCGGCATGAGCCGGCCGACGGGGCCCAGCTTGCCGGCTTTGGCAAGCGGCTCCTGCACAGCGTAAAGCTTCTCCATGACGGCAGCCTCTTCCTCCTTGCTCCAGGCGAAGACGGTTTCCTCATGGGCGTAACAAAGGATTGCATAAAGCATCGGTCACTCCTCTTTCCGAATGACGAAGGAGTAACCGCTTACCCGACAGGCCGCATCAAAAAATTACCCAGCTCAGCGGCGATTGCAGGAACCACGGCTCTTACCGAAGGCTAGCCTTCGCTCAACGTCCGCCTGACTGCATTCTTCCAGCCCTTGGTCTTTGCCGTCCGCACCTTCTCGTCCATGTCGGGCTCGAACCGCCGGTCGCGTTTCCACGTTGCCGAAAACTCATCCCTATCCGGCCACACCCCCGCCCGGCTGCCGGCGAGCCAGGCCGCACCCAAGGCGGTGGTCTCCAGGATCACCGGGCGGTCGACAGGAGCGTCGAGCAGGTCGGCGAGGCGCTGCATCGTCCAGTCAGATGCGACCATGCCGCCGTCGACGCGGAGCACCGTATCCTCAGCACCATTCTTCCAGTCCTTCTGCATGGCATCGAGCAGGTCCCGGGTCTGGTAACAGACGGCTTCGAGCGCCGCCCGGGAAAGCTCCGCAGGGCCGCTGTTGCGCGTCAGCCCGAAAATCGCGCCGCGCGCCTGGGCATCCCAATATGGCGCTCCAAGCCCGGTGAAGGCCGGGACGAGATAGACCTCCTGCGTGGGATCGGCCTTTTCGGCAAGCGCATTGGTCTCGGCAGCACTATCGATGATGCGAAGCCCGTCCCGCAGCCATTGCACGGCAGCACCCGCGATGAAGATCGAACCTTCGAGCGCATAGGTCGTCTCGCCGTTCAGGCGGTAGGCAATTGTTGTCAGCAGCCGATTTTTCGAACGCACCATATCGGCGCCGGTATTGAGCAGCGCGAAACAGCCGGTGCCGTAGGTCGATTTCAGCATGCCGGGCGCAAAGCAGGCCTGACCGATAGTCGCCGCCTGCTGATCACCGGCGACGCCGAGGATGGGGATAGCAGCGCCGAAAATCTCCGGATCGACCGTGCCGAAATCGGCAGCGCAGTCCTTGACCTCCGGCAGCATAGCGGCCGGCACTCTCAGAATGTCGAGCAGATCCTCGTCCCATGCATTTTCGGCAATGTTGTACATCAGTGTGCGCGAAGCGTTGGTGGCGTCGGTCACGAAGCTCTTGCCGCCCGTCAGCCGCCAGATCAGGAAGGTGTCGATCGTACCGAAGCAGAGATCGCCTCTGGCCGCACGCGTCCGCGCCCCCTTCACATTGGCAAGCATCCAGGAGAGCTTCGTGCCCGAGAAATAGGGATCAAGGATGAGTCCGGTCTTCTTTGTGAAAACCCGTTCCAGATCCTGCCGTTTCAGGTTGTCGCAATAGCTTGCCGTGCGCCGGTCCTGCCAGACGATGGCATTCTGGATCGGTCGGCCGGTCTCCCGCTCCCAGACGACAACTGTCTCGCGCTGGTTGGTGATGCCAAGGGCGGCGATGTCCTTCGCCGTCACCTTGGCTTCGCGCAGCGCCATATGAATGGTGGAGATGACTGAATCCCAGATCTCCTCAGGATCATGCTCGACCCAGCCGGAGCGCGGATAAATCTGGGTGAATTCTTTCTGGCCCTTTCCGGCGACCTGCATGTCGCCATCGAAGACGATGGCCCGCGTCGATGTCGTCCCCTGATCGATAGCCAGAACATATCCACCCATGAAATCCTCCTCAAACGTGTGATTATCGTAGCAAATCAATAGGACACGGATACGGGCGAGAAAAGCGAATAAAGCGCAATTGCCAGCCAGCCGGCTTTGGGAATAACCTCGCGGCTAACGCTGCGACGCAGCATCGGCATTCAGGGAGAAGCAGCATGAGCAGATCAGTCGTCGTCACCGGTTCCACCAGCGGCATCGGCCTTGCGATCGCCACCGCCTTCGCCGAAACCGGCGACAACGTCGTCATCAACGGGTTTGGAAATGCCGATGAAATCAAGGCGATCGTCGAGCGACTTGAATCGGTATCGAAAGGCCGGGCGATCTATCATCCGGCCGACATGACCAAGCCCCCCGAGATCGCCGACCTGATCGAAACGGCCGCAAAAACCTTCGGCAGCGTCGATGTCCTCGTCAACAATGCAGGCATTCAGCATGTCGAGAAGATCGAGGATTTCCCGATCGAAAAATGGGACCAGATCATCGCCATCAACCTGTCGAGCTCCTTTCACACCATGCGCGCCGCCATTCCGCTGATGAAGGCAAAGAAGCATGGCCGCATCATCAACATCGCCTCGGCTCACGGCCTCGTCGCCTCGCCTTTCAAATCCGCCTATGTGGCGGCAAAACATGGTATATTAGGCCTGACGAAGACAGCGGCGCTGGAACTTGCCGAATTCGGCGTGACGGTCAACGCCATCTGCCCCGGCTACGTGCTGACGCCGCTCGTCGAAAAGCAGATACCCGATACCGCCAAGGCCCGCGGCATAACCGAGGAGCAGGTGAAAAGCGAAGTCATCCTCAAGGCGCAGCCGACGCGTGAATTCGTCAAGGCCGAGGAGATCGGCGCGCTGTCGCTCTACCTCGCCAGTGACGCCGCCCGCCAGGTGACGGGAACCCACATCTCGATTGACGGTGGCTGGACGGCGGCTTAACCATTGGAAAAACAACCGGGAATACCATGAACGACAGCATTCGCTTCATCCTGAATGGCGAGGACATCGAACTCACCGATGTCGGACCGACCGAGACGCTTCTCGATTTTCTGCGGTTGCAGCGGCGCCTCACCGGCACCAAGGAGGGATGCGCGGAAGGCGACTGCGGCGCCTGCACCGTGCTCGTCGGCCGGCTTGTCGACGGCAAGCTTGCCTATGAATCCGTCAATGCCTGCATCCGTTTCACCGGCTCGCTGCACGCCACGCACGTGGTGACGGTCGAGCACCTGGCCGGCCGGGATGGCGCGCTGCATCCGGTGCAGCAGGCGCTGGTCGATTGCCACGGTTCGCAATGCGGCTTCTGCACCCCGGGCTTCGTCATGTCGCTCTACGGGTTATGGCTGACGAAGGAAAAACCAAGCCGCCGCGAAATCGAAAAGGCATTGCAAGGCAATCTCTGTCGCTGCACCGGCTATGAGCCGATCGTCAAGGCCGCCGAGCAGGTGAGCCTGATGCGGCCGAGCGCGCTGTTCGATCCGCTGGAGCGCGCGCGTTCGGAAATCATCGCGCGGCTCTGGGCCATGCAGGCGAGCGACACCATCCGCATTGCCAGGAGCGAAGACCGGTTGATCGTACCTGCTTCGGTCCAGGCGTTGGCTGAAGTTCTCTCGCAGGAACCGGATGCGATCGTGGTCGCCGGCTCGACCGATGTCGGTCTCTGGGTGACCAAGCAGATGCGCCGGCTGAGCCCCGTCGTTTTCATCAATCACTTGAGCGAATTGCAGTCGGTCACGGAAAACGAGGACGGTGTCACCATCGGCGCCGGCGTCAGCTATACCGGCGCCTTTGCGGCGATCGCGAAAAAGATCCCGGCGCTCGGACGGCTGATCGACCGCATTGGTGGCGAGCAGGTGCGCAACATGGGCACGATCGGCGGCAACATCGCCAACGGCTCGCCGATAGGCGACAGCCCGCCGCCGCTGATCGCGCTCGGTGCGACGCTGACGCTGCGCTCCCTGGAAGGCCAGCGCAAAATGCCGCTCGAGGATTTCTTTATCGCCTATGGCAAACAAGACCGCAGGCCAGGCGAGTTCGTCGAAAACGTCTTCGTGCCCTATCCCAAGGCCAGCCGCTTTGCGGCTTACAAGATCACCAAGCGCCGCGACGAGGACATCACCGCCGTTCTCGGCGCCTTCCTGCTGACCCTTGACGATGCCGAGACGGTCACCGACATCCGTGTCGCCTTCGGTGGCATGGCTGCAACGCCGAAACGCGCTCGCACGGTGGAGGGAGAACTGATCGGCAAACCTTGGACGGAAGCAACGATCGAGGCGACCCGCCCCGCCTTCGACGCCGATTTCCAGCCGCTCACCGACTGGCGCGCCACGGCGGAATATCGCCAGCTGACGGCGAAGAATTTGTTGACGCGGTTCTATCTGGAAACGGTGGGGGCGCCGGCCGAACTGAAGCGGTTCGAGGAGGTGGCATGATGGGTTGTTTCGCAAATTGGCCCCTCGCCCTAACCCTCTCCCCGCTTGCGGGGAGAGGGAACGTGCCTCGCGCAATGTTTGCGAGAGCAAGAGGCGGTGCGGCATATCCCTTCTCCCCGTCAGAACGGGGAGAAGGTGGCGGCAGCCGGATGAGGGGCCACCGCGCGCACAGGGCTGGTCACGGAGGACTGATCTAATGGACAAGTCCACCTTCGAGGACCCTAAAGTCGTCATCTCCGGCCCCATGCACGGCTCGCTGCGCCATGATTCCGCGCACAAACACGTCACCGGAACCGCCGACTACATCGACGATATTCCCGAACCCGCCGGCCTGCTGCACGGCGCGCTCGGCCTCTCCGACCGGGCACATGCCGAAATCCTCAGCATCGATCTTTCCGCGGTCGCCGCCTATCCCGGCGTCGTCTGGGTCTTCACCGGCAAGGAAGTGCCCGGCGTCAACGACACCAGCTCCAACGGCAGCCATGATGAACCGCTGCTGGCCGAAACTTTGGTTCAGTTCCACGGCCAGCCGATCTTTGCCGTCATCGCCGAGACGCGCGAGGCCGCCCGCCGCGCCGCGCGGCTCGCCAAGATCGACTATCGTGACCTGCCGCACTGGCACGATATCGACGGCGCGCTTGCCAATGGCAGCCCGCTGGTCACAACGCCGATGACGCTGCAGCGCGGCGAGCCGGAAACGGAAATGTCGAACGCCGCGATGCGGCTAAAGGGCCAGATGCGCATCGGCGGCCAGGAGCATTTTTATCTCGAAGGCCATATCGCCGTGGCGATCCCCGGCGAAGATGACGAGGTCACCGTCTGGTCCTCGACACAGCATCCGAGCGAGATCCAGCACATCGTCGGCCATGTGCTGGATATCCCGTCTAATGCCGTTACCGTCAACGTGCGCCGCATGGGCGGCGGCTTCGGCGGCAAGGAAACCCAAGGCAACCAGTTCGCCGCACTCGCGGCGATCGCCGCCAAGAAGCTCGGCCGCGCCGTCAAATTCCGTCCGGATCGCGACGAAGATATGAGCGCCACCGGCAAGCGCCACGATTTCCTCGTTGATTACGAGGTGGGCTTCGACGCCGAAGGTCGTATCCACGCCGTCGATGCGACTTATGCGGCCCGCTGCGGCTTTTCCTCCGACCTCTCGGGCCCGGTGACCGACAGAGCGCTTTTCCACGCCGATTCCAGCTATTTCTATCCGCATGTGCTTCTGCAGTCGAAACCCTTGAAAACGCACACCGTCTCCAACACCGCCTTCCGCGGGTTCGGCGGGCCACAGGGCATGCTCGGCGCCGAACGCATCATCGAGGAGATAGCCTATGCCCTCGGCAAGGATCCGCTCGATATCCGCAAGCTGAATTTCTACGGACAGCCGGGTTCCGGGCGCACGCTGACCCCCTACCATCAGGAGGTCGAGGACAATATCATCGCCCGCGTCGTCGAAGAGCTGGAGGAAACGGCCGACTACCGGGCGCGGCGCAACGCCATTATCGGCTTCAACCGCGACAGCCGCTACATCAGAAAAGGCATCGCGCTGACGCCGGTCAAATTCGGCATCTCCTTTACGATGACCGCCTTCAACCAGGCCGGCGCCCTCGTCCATGTCTATCAGGACGGCTCGATCCACCTGAACCATGGCGGGACCGAAATGGGCCAGGGCCTCTATACCAAAGTGGCGCAGGTGCTGGCCGACAGTTTCCAGGTCGACATCGACCGCGTGAAGATCACAGCGACGACAACGGCGAAAGTGCCGAATACTTCGGCCACCGCCGCCTCATCAGGCTCGGATCTGAACGGCATGGCCGCCTTCGATGCCGCCCGCCAGATCAAGGAACGTCTGGTAGGCTTCGCTGCGGAGAAATGGGAAGTGGCGCCTTCCGAGATCGTCTTCCTGCCGAACCGCGTGCGCGTCGGCGAGAGCGAGATCCCCTTTCCAGATTTCATCAAGCAGGCCTATTTCGCCCGTATCCAGCTTTCCGCCGCCGGCTTCTACAAGACGCCGAAGATCCACTGGGACCGCAAGGCCGGCCGCGGCACCCCCTTCTACTATTTCGCCTATGGCGCCGCCTGCACCGAGGTCTCGATCGATACGCTGACCGGCGAATATTTGATCGACCGCACCGACATTCTCCACGATGTCGGCCGTTCGCTGAACCCGGCGATCGACATGGGCCAAGTCGAGGGCGGCTTCGTGCAGGGCCTGGGCTGGCTGACGACAGAAGAACTTTGGTGGGACGACAAGGGCCGGCTGCGCACCCATGCCCCGTCGACCTACAAGATCCCACTCGCCTCCGACCGCCCGAAGATCTTCAACGTGCGGCTTGCCGAATGGTCGGAGAATGCCGAAGCGACGATCGGCCGCTCCAAGGCCGTCGGCGAACCGCCCTTCATGCTGGCGATCTCGGTGCTGGAAGCCCTGTCGATGGCGGTCGCCAGCGTCGCGGACTACAAGGTCTGCCCGAGACTGGACGCGCCGGCGACGCCGGAGCGGGTGCTGATGGCGGTGGAGCGGATGAAGCGGGTGTAGATGACGGCTGAGGTGTCCGATCCCGAAGATATTAGGAAGAGACGTCCAGGCAAAACTCGTCAGGCCCGCAAACTGCGTCAAACCGAAACGGAAGTGGAGTATCGGCTTTGGGGCGATCTGCGAAATCGACGGCTGAACGGATATAAGTTTACGCGACAAGCTCCGCTCGGGACGACCTACATCGCCGATTTTCTCTGTCGCGAAGAGCGACTGATTGTCGAAATCGATGGATTTCAACATGCCGACAATATGTCTGACATGGCTTGCACCTTGTGGCAAAACCAGGCCCCGATCCTCCGATTTTGGAATCACGAAATAACCCGAGAGCGAAGAGCAGTCCTCGACACGATCCTTACGGCACTTGAAGGGCGAATATTCCAGCGAAATGATATCCTTTCGCTTCTATCCTGCGATCGTTCGTTCCGAGGGTGTGAAAACGTAATGCACTTGAATCAGGCCCCCTCATCCGACCCTTCGGGCCACCTTCTCCCCGCCGGGGAGAAGAGGGAGCAAGCCGCTCGCGCACTGCCCGTCCGAACGGTTACACCGGAGAGCGCCCTTTTAGAACGGATGATGGGATCAACGGCGAAGCGGCGATCTCCCTCTTCTCCCCAGCGGGGACAAGGTGGCCCGAAGGGTTGGATGAGGGGGTCTTCGCGGCATACTCCCAAGGTCGCGAGGTCCATCCCTGATGACTGACCTCTCGACCTTTCTCACTGCCCACCCCGACGCAATCCTCGTCGACATCACCGGCACGCAAGGCTCCACTCCGCGCGAGGCCGGCGCTTTCATGCTCGTTTCGGTGAACGCCCTCTGGGGCACGATCGGCGGCGGGCAGTTCGAGTTCATGGCAATTGCAAATGCGCGTGAGATTCTGGCTGGAACCGGCGGAGCGATTACCATGGACATCCCGCTCGGCCCCGAAATCGGCCAATGTTGCGGCGGGCGCACGCAACTGCGGTTTCGGCGCTTGACGCAGGCGCTGAAGGATGAGCTCGAGGCAAGGCTTGCCGGCGAGATCGACAGGCTGCCGGAGGTCTTTCTCTTCGGCGCCGGCCACGTCGGCCGGGCGCTGGCGTCGGCCCTTGCGCCGCTGCCGCTGTCCGTGACGGTCGTCGAAACGAGGCAGGAAGAGCTTGCTAACCTTCCGGATGAAATCAACACCCGGCTCGTGCCAATGCCGGAAGCGTTGGTGAAGGATATTTCCGCCGGCGGAGCGGTCGTCATCCTCACCCACGACCACGCGCTGGATTTCCTCATCGCCCGCGAGGCGCTTGAGAGAACCGACCTCGCCTATATCGGCATGATCGGCTCGGCGACCAAACGCGCCACCTTCGCAAGCTGGCTTTCCCGTGAGGCCGGCGGCGACCGCGCCTGGATAGAGCGGCTGACGCTGCCGATCGGCGGTTCGGCCGTCAGGGATAAGCGCCCGGAAGTGATCGCCGCGATGACGGCCGCCGAAATCCTGACGGCACTCGCAGCCTACCGCATGCGCTCGTCTTCATAATAGGGATCGCGGCCGTCGAGGAAACCAAGGTCGCGCTTGACGCGGTCTGGCGTGGCGGAAAGGTCGAGCCGCGGCAAACGGCAGAAGCGATTGGCGCTTCCCGCCAGCCAACTGGCAAGACGCAGGAAAACACTGCTATTCCGTTGCGGCCGGCTCTCTTCGATAGCTTGGCAATCCATGACGTCACCTCATTAGATTGATGGTATGAGTTGCAGCTTGCCGCTAAAAATGCTGCTATTCCAATCGAACGATCGTCTGCCTGCATCAAGAGAACTTATCCATGAAGCTGTCGAAGCAATTTCCGCTGAATGCGCTGCGCGTCTTCGAAGCCGCCGCCCGGCTCGGCAGCTTCACCAGGGCAGGTGATGAGCTCGGCATGACGCAGACGGCCGTCAGCTATCAGATCAAGCTCCTGGAGGAGAATGTCGGCGAGCCGCTCTTCCTGCGCCGCCCCCGCCAGATCGCGCTGACGGAGACCGGCGAGCGGCTGGCCCCGAAGGTGACCGAGGCCTTTGCCATGCTGCATGATGCGATGGCAACGGCGCGCGACAGCGTCGAAGGCACGCTCGCCATCAGCTCGACCCATACCTTCGCCTCGAAATGGCTGGCGCCCCGCCTCGGCTCCTTCCATTTGAAGCATCCGGCGATCGCGGTGCGGTTTCAGGCGACCTCCGACATCATCGACTTCGCCCGCGAACAGATCGACGTCGGCATCCGCTGGGGCGACGGCAACTGGCCGGGGCTCGCGCTGCACCGGTTGATGGGCCTGGAGTTCACGCCGATGCTGAGCCCGAAGCTGGCGGAATCGGCAGGCGGCATTAAGGAGCCGCGCGATCTCCTGAAATTCGACCTCTTCGACGCCGGCGACATCTGGTGGAAGCAATGGTTCGAAGCTGCCGGCGTTACCGATACGGATCTCGATCGGCGCCCGCGCAACCAGTTGGGCTCTCAGGCGATGGAAGCCGACGCGGCGATCGCCGGTCACGGCGTCGCCATCCTCCACCCCGCCTTCTATGAGGCGGAGATCGCGCTCGGCCGGCTCTATCAGCCTTTCGACCTGACCCGCAGCGACGGCAAGGCCTACTGGCTCGCCTATCCCGAAAATCGCCGCAACGTGCCGAAGATCAAGGCCTTCCGCAACTGGATCCTGGAAGAGATGAAAGCCGCCGGAAACTGATCCGGCAAACAGATCAGGTCCAATCAGGCTGAATAGGCCTTGCTAGGTTCGGCTTCAAAACCCCATTTCCGGCGCATAGAAGCAGCGCGGCGTGTTCTCGTTGGGAAACAGACAGAGGTGATAATCACCATCGCCGGACTGCATTGCCTTCGTCATCGGCAGCAGAAAGACGTGAGCATGCGTGACCAGCCGGTGGTCGCCCGGCATCAGCGTCACACGATATCCGTTTGGTGTCACCGCCACGCTTTTCGACGGAATCATCTGGCAATCGCCATTATGACTGTCGCCATTGCAACAATAGGGGTCATAACTCCACCCCGAAGGTGCGTCGTGAGCCGTCGCCAACGATGCGTATGCCATCATCACACACGTCAGAATGCTGCGCATGGGCATCTCTCCGTCGATGAATGCGCCGCCGATATCTAACGTTTCTTTTTATTTCATGCCGGCGGCCTGCAAACCTAACTGTATCTGCTAATCATAGTTTCAAGATCGGCAAATCTTTGCCAATCCAGTATGAGACAGTCATAATGCATGGCCTTCTCGGCAGCTTTTAGGCACGGGACGACAGATCGGCGATGCGTCAGCGGTCGCCGACATAGGCGAAACCAATGGCGACTGCCAGCGCCCCGCCCCGGCCCGCCGCCTTGCGAAGGGCCTGTGCGGTTCATCATTCTCCTCTTTCCTCCCCGCCAAAATTTCCGCAATGTCGCGAGTCGGAGGAAGATAGGGGAACTCGATGTATGAATATGCCATAGCATGGGAATGGCTCGCCTTCGCGGCCCGCTGGTTCCATGTCGTCACCGCGATCGCCTGGATTGGATCATCCTTCTATTTCATCGCACTCGATCTGGGACTGGTGAAACGCCCGCATCTGCCGCCCGGCGCCTATGGCGAGGAATGGCAGGTTCATGGCGGCGGCTTCTATCATATCCAGAAATATCTGGTGGCGCCCGCTCAGATGCCGGAACACCTGACATGGTTCAAATATGAGAGCTATTTCACCTGGATCTCCGGCTTCCTCATGCTCTGCATCGTCTATTATGGCGGCGCCGACCTGTTTCTCATCGATCGCCACGTCCTCGATATCAGTCCGCCCGTCGCGATCCTGATCTCGTTGGCGTCGCTGGCCTTCGGCTGGATCGTCTATGACCTGCTGTGCAAATCCCCGCTTGGCCGCAACACCTGGGGGCTGATGGCAGTGCTCTATGTGGTGCTGGTCTTCATGGCCTGGGGTTATACGCAGCTCTTCACGGGGCGCGCCGCCTTCCTGCATCTCGGCGCCTTTACCGCGACGATCATGTCGGCGAACGTCTTCATGATCATCATCCCGAACCAGAAGATCGTCGTCGCCGACCTCATCGCCGGGCGCACGCCCGATCCGAAATACGGGCAGATCGCCAAGCAGCGCTCGCTCCACAACAACTACCTGACGCTGCCCGTCATCTTCTTCATGCTGTCGAACCATTATCCGCTGGCCTTCGGCACGGCGTTCAACTGGGTGATTGCGGCGCTGGTCTTCCTGATGGGCGTCACCATCCGCCACTGGTTCAACACCACCCATGCGAGGAAAGGCCGCCCAACCTGGACCTGGATCGTTACCGTCATCCTCTTCATCCTGATCATGTGGCTTTCGACGGCGCCAAAGCTGCTGACCGGCGAGACAGATGCGCATGCGACGGCAGTGGCGCCGGCCTTCCAGCAATTCGCCGGAGATCCGCATTTTCCGGCCGTCAAGCAACTGGTCTCGACACGCTGTTCCATGTGCCATGCGGCCGAGCCCGCCTATGAAGGCGTCGTGCGGCCGCCGAAAGGCGTGATGCTCGAAACCGACGCGGAAATTGCCGCCCATGCCCGAGAAATCTATATACAGGCAGGCCGCAGCCATGCCATGCCGCCCGGCAACGTGACCGATATTACCCCGGACGAACGCAGACTGCTCGTCGCCTGGTTCGAAAGCGCAGTCGAAGGCAAGAAACAATGACGACGACACTTCTCCGCGGTCGCCTCCTCTCTTTCCATCGCGCGCCGCTGAGTCTCGCCGACAGCCAGAGTTATCTCTACGAGGAAGACGGTGGCCTGCTGATCGAGGACGGGCTGATCGCCGCAGTCGGCTCCTATACCGACATCAAGGCAAAGGCAGCCGCTGGTGTGGCCGAGATCGACCATCGTCCGCATCTGATCCTGCCCGGCTTCATCGACATGCATCTGCATTTTCCGCAGATGCAGGTGATCGCCTCCTATGCAGCCAACCTGCTCGAATGGCTGAATACCTACACTTTCCCCGAGGAATGCCGCTTCGTCGAAAGTGCGCATGCGCAAAGGATCGCCACACATTTCTACGACGAGCTGATCCGCCACGGCACGACGACGGCGGTCGCCTATTGCTCCGTGCACAAGACCTCGGCCGACGCCTTCTTCGCCGAGGCGATGAAGCGCAATATGCGCATGGTCGGCGGCAAGGTGATGATGGACCGCAACGCCCCCCAGGGCCTGCTCGACACGCCTGAGATGGGTTATGACGAGACCCGCCAGGTGATAGCGGACTGGCACGGCAAGGGCCGCAACCATGTCGCCATCACCCCGCGCTTCGCCATCACCTCGACGCCGGCGCAGATGGAGGCTACGTCGGCGCTCGCCCGCGAATTTCCCGATCTTCACATCCAGACGCATCTTTCGGAAAACCACGACGAGATTAAATTCACCTGCGAGCTCTATCCCGAGGCGATCGACTATACCGACATTTACGCCCGCTACGGTCTGCTCGGGCCGAAGAGCCTCTTCGGCCACGCCATCCACCTGTCCGAACGCGAGGCCGATGTCATGAGCGAGGCCGGCGCCGTCGCCGTCCATTGCCCGACCTCAAACCTCTTCCTCGGCTCCGGTCTCTTTCCGCTGAAGGCGCTGACGCGGCGCCAAAACCCGGTCCGCATCGGTGTCGCAACCGATATCGGCGGCGGCTCCAGCTATTCGATGCTGAAAACAATGGACGAGGCCTACAAGATCCAGCAGTTGCTCGGCGAGCGGCTGAACCCGCTGGAAAGCTATTACCTGATGACGCGCGGCAATGCCGAGGCGCTGTCGCTCGCCGACCGGATCGGCACGCTGGACCCCGGCACCGAAGCGGACCTCGTCGTCCTCGACGCGGCCGCGACCCCGGCCATGGCGCTGAAGATGGAAACGGTAAAGACCCTGCCCGAGGAACTCTTCCTGCTTCAGACGATGGGCGACGACAGAGCGATCGCCGAGACCTACGTTTCCGGCATTGCCTTGAAAACAGGGCTTTGACGATATCGGTTCCCCCCCAACGAGGTACAGTGAAGACCGTCTGAGGCGGATGTTTCCCGTAACCCTTCTTTTGGGATTCATGTTATGGGCGATGGTCGCATTTAAACCTGTAGAAGGTTCGATTCATGGCAACTCCGCTCACCATCGACGATCTGAAAAAACTCGCGCAGCGCCGCGTGCCGAAAATGTTTTTCGACTATGCGGATTCAGGCGCCTGGACGGAATCCACCTATCGGGCGAATGAAAGCGATTTCGGTCAGATCAAGCTGCGCCAGCGCGTGCTGGTCGACATGAGCGACCGCACGCTCGAAACGACGATGATCGGCCAGAAAGTATCGATGCCGGTAGCGCTCGCACCGACCGGCATGACCGGGATGCAGCACGCCGACGGCGAGATGCTGGCGGCGCGGGCGGCGGAAGAATTCGGCGTTCCCTTTACCCTGTCGACGATGAGCATCTGCTCGATCGAGGACGTCGCCTCGGTGACGACGCGTCCCTTCTGGTTCCAGCTCTACGTGATGAGGGACAAGGATTTCGTCCTCGACCTCATCCGTCGCGCCAAGGCGGCGAAATGCTCCGCGCTGGTGCTGACCGCCGACCTGCAGATCCTCGGCCAGCGCCATAAGGACCTGCGCAACGGTCTCTCGGCCCCACCGAAATTGACCGCGAAACATATCTGGCAGATGGCGACCCGGCCCCTCTGGTGCCTTGATATGCTGCAGACGAAGCGCCGGTACTTCGGCAATATCGTCGGCCATGCCAAGAACGTCGCCAACGTTGCCTCCGTGCCCAAGTTTGCGCACGAGCAATTCGATCCACGGCTGTCCTGGGCTGATATCGCCTGGATCAAGGAGCAATGGGGCGGCCCGCTGATCATCAAAGGCATCCTCGATCCCGAAGACGCGAAGGCCGCCGCCGATACCGGCGCCGATGCGATCATCGTTTCCAATCATGGCGGCCGTCAGCTCGACGGCGCCCCCTCCTCGATCAGCATGCTGCCTGCGATCGTCGACGCCGTCGGCGACCGCATCGAAGTCCACCTCGACGGCGGCATCCGCTCCGGCCAGGATGTGCTGAAGGCCGTGGCGCTCGGCGCGAAGGGCACCTATATCGGCCGCCCCTTCCTCTACGGGCTTGGCGCCATGGGCAAGGAAGGCGTCACGCTGGCGCTCGACATCATCCGCAAGGAGATGGACATCACGATGGCCCTCTGCGGCAAGCGCGACATCAACGACGTGGATGCGTCGATCATATCGGGGCGCGGCTGAGAGAAGTCGGCATTTGCTGAACGCCCCGATGGGTCGGCAAGATCTTCGACCTGCGCAACGGCATGCGATTCAGCACAGCGGCCGGCCGTCACCCGCGGTGAACAGCAGGATCGCAAAAATCACGAGACAGATGGCGAGCGCCAAACGCTGCCGCCAAACGATGCGGCGCGATCCGGCAATCCGCCTCTCGAGGCCGGGCGGTGTCCCGTCAGGCTTGCGAAGCTGCATCCGGGAGAGCAGGTCGTCGACGGCGGCAAGACCGGCGGCCTCTGTCTCATGGCTCGACGCGAGGCGAAACAACAGCGCATCGAAAAGGAGATGGATCGCCAGCGCAAGGACGATCCCGCAGAAGACGAGCGTCAACAGCCAGCCGAATGCTGGAGCGAAACCTCGATATCCCTGAGTGATCGGGCCGATAATCAGCGGCAACAGCGCTGTCAGCCCGCAGACGATCGAATTGCGGCCGAGATTTCGCGCAGCAGCCGAGGCCTTGGCATTCCATTGCGTCATTGCAAGCCCTCCGTCACGGCATGGATGCTTTCCTCGGGCAGATGAACACGCCGCCCTGCCCTTTCGATCAGCCGCAGCGCTTCTGCTGGAGTTTCGCAACGTCGGCTGATGAGCAGCCATCGCACGATGACGCCGGCGCTCCGCTGGAAACCGAGCGCACAGCAGACGAGGACCGGTCCCTGGTGGCGCGCAATCTCGATGAGGTTCGCCGCGGCTCGCGTCTGGATCTCGTCGAGGCCTGTCAGATCGAGGGTGGGAAAACTGCACCAGCGCCTTGATGTCCCGCTTGGGCGCTGAAACTCGCCGGTGATGTCGATCACCGTGGCGAAATGGTCGGCCTCGTGGCGGCGCGGAAAACGGCCGAGATGGACACCGTCAATGATCATCACGGATGCCGGCATTTTGCGTGTCCAGAGCCAAACGTTGATGATAGCGCCGAGCCGGTAGGGCGCCAGTAGCCAGCGGCTGGCAAGCGCGGCCCGGCCATCGGCGCGTTTCAGGAATATCTGCGGGCCGGCGCCGAGATATCCGGCTGCGACGATCGCCAGCGCAACCGCCGGCCAGAGCAACAGAAGCGCTGCGGCCGACAGAGGAGTAAAGAGCGCTGCAAGGCCGAGAAATGCGAGAGCACCGCACAGATAATAGATGCCGAGACGGCGCGACTTCGGATCGTCGCTCAACGCAAAATTGGCAAGAGGCGAACCGGCATCGCGTGGGAAAAGCCAGGCGGCAAACAGACCGAGCAGCACGCCGGTCGGTATGTCCATGACGTGATGCTGCCACGTCGTCAGCACGGAGGCGCCGATGAGGAAGCACCAGCAGTGCCAGAGAAGCCGGGCCCTGCGCGGCAGCCGGCTGCGCAGATGGTCCCAGATCACCACCAGCAGCGCGATATGCAGCGACGGCGCCTGGTTGAACGGCTTGTCGAAGCCACCGAGGACAGCAAACATGAAACCGGGCAGGCCGCTCGTGGCCGGCCGCACGAAGATTGCTTCGAGCGGAAACGCGATAAAACAGGCGACTGCGATTAACTGGATCGTCAGATAACGCCTCGCCAGCATATCCACATCGCGCGGCGTCGTGTTGATGAACAGGCAGAGCCCGTAGAACAGATTGATCGACCAATATGGAATGATCGTCCATCCCAAGAACGGAATGGCGCTTTCCCATGCGAAGGCAATGTTCGACACATCAGCGCGTTGCGACGCCAGCCAGTTGGCGCCGCCATAGGTCAGATAGAAGAACGGCGCCAGGAAGGCGAGCCAGAACGCCGCCCGCTTCATAACCGGCGCTGTTCGGGAAAGAGGAGAATGTGCCTGCCCCAACGGCGTTGCCCTCAAACTCTCTCCGCCAGCGAGACGGTGAAAATGCCCCACTGGTCGATGCGCTGTTCGATCTTGCGGAAACCGGCTGCGGTGACCAGCTGGTCCATTTCCTCTTGCGTGCGCCGCCGCATCACCCATGCCTGACCGCCGCGATGAGAGGTGAGCGCGCGGGCAATCATCTCCAGCTGTGGATGCCATGGCTGGTTGGTGTAGACGAGCAGACCGCCGGGCTGCATCGCGCTGGCGACCCCCTCGAGCGAAGCGGCGATCATCTGATTGTCGGAAAACAGCTCATACAGGCCGGAGACGATCGCGAGGTCCGGAGCCGGCGTGATTGCGGCCAGCCCCCCGCCGTCAAAGGCATCCTGCTGGCGGAAGCTCACAAAATCACTGAGGCCGCGCGCGGCGATGCTGTTGCGGCCGGCCTCGACGTTGATGAGGGAATAATCCTGCAGCCGCACGCTATCGGGACGCACTGCAGCGGTCTCGATAGCATCAAGGACATATCGCCCGTGCCCGGCCGCTATGTCGAGCATATGAGTGCTGCGGCCGGCGGCTTTCAGGCGCTGCAGCCCGTGGTCGATCAGTTCCTGCAAATGCAGCTTGCGTTGCCTGATGCCGCGCCAGCCGACCGCCTCGAGGAACACCCGGTCGATCAACCGCCCGCCGGGACCGAGCCCGCGCGGCTTGTTTTCGTAGACGTAATCGAGCGTCGAGCCGGAATCGAAACCCGTCTTGACGCCGGTCCTTATGCCTTCGGACAGCAGCGCGCCGATCCTGATGTTGAGACGGCTGAGCGCCCAGTACATGCCGCGTGCGGATGTTGCATCCAACGGGCTCGCGAGCCGGTCGGCTTCGTCCTTGGTATAGCCCTGGACATGGGCGGTGCGCAGGTCGGCAGGCGCCCGGGGCTCAGCGAAACGCGCATCGATAAAACGACGGATTTCGGCCAGCGCAATCGCGCGATCCTTTTCGCCGAGCGTGTCGTGGTAGAAGCCGGCAAACACGTGCCGTTCCTTGATGCGGCTGCCGAGGTTTTCGTAAAACCGGTGCTGCGGCGTGTGTCGTACCACCCAGTCGCTGCCGGAGATCAGCAACTGGGTCGGAACGGTGATGGCGCGGGCGTCGTCGACGACGCGGGCCGCCGCCTCGTAGAGCTGCAGCAGAATGTTGGAGGCAATCGGCCGCGTGATCAATGGATCGGATTCAAAAGAGGCAATACGCTCGGGATCATGCGTCAGAAACTTCGCCTTGACGTAAGAATTGACGAAGAATGTCCCCTTGAACTTTTCCCAGAGCGCAATGCCTTCCTTGGCGAAAGGCACATAGAGCTTGACGCTGAAAGCCGGTGAGGCCAGCACCAGCGCGCGGATCGGCGGCGCATAGTCGTGCACCCAGGTGGCGGCAAGGACGGCGCCGACGCTCTGCGCAATGACGGCGATGTCTTCGACCGCAGTACCGCTGGTCTCGCTGACATGGCGGACGAAGCAATCGAGATCACGCGCCGAGGCAGCGAAGGATGGCGAATAACCGCGCTCTCCCGGCGAACGTCCGTGACCGCGCGCGTCCCAGGCGTAGAAGGCAAAATCATCGAGGCCGAGCTCGGTGGCGAGATGAGCGACGCGGCCGCTATGCTCGTGGCCGCGATGGAGAAGAATGATGGCGCCCTTCGGTGAAGCACCGGTCGCAGGCCACGTCCGATAAAACAGTCGAGTCCCGTCATGCGATGCGAATTCGGATTCATGCATGGGTCTGGTCGTCGAGGACGGTTGCTCGCTGTCGGTAGTCTGCAGCACGGTCGTCTCCAATTCTGATCAGTGGATAGGTTGCATCTATTGCCGGCAACAGTGAGTTGCTTTCATTGCAAAAGTCTAGCTGCAAATGATAAGTCCTTTGGGTGAGCCGATTTGAAGTGCGGGCTTTCCCACAGCTACGATGATCCGCACGGACCCAGCCGGGATAGACTGTTCAAATGCCGCGAAATTCCACTGAGGTACCATGTCTGTTTATCAATTGAAGTCCCGGTTTCAGAATATTCTTCGCCCCCTGGTGCGCTCGCTTGCGACACGAGGTGTTACCGCCAATCAGGTGACTTCTGTTGCTGCCGCCGTCTCGGTTGCACTTGGGCTTTTCCTCAGCGTCGCCCCGCTTCCGCATTGGTTCGTGTTGGTGCCTGCATGGTTTCTACTGCGCATGGGCCTCAATGCCATTGACGGCATGCTCGCGCGCGAACATGGGCAAAAGAGCATTTTGGGCGCCTATCTCAACGAGATCGGTGACGTCGTGTCGGATGCCGCCCTTTATTTCCCGTTTGCGCTCATCGATCCGAACGATCTGATGCCGGTCATGGCTGTCATATTCCTCTCGGCACTGACGGAATTTGCCGGCGTCCTGGGTCAAACGGTTGGGGCAAGCCGGCGTTATGACGGGCCGCTGGGCAAGAGCGACCGTGCGGTGCTTTTCGGCGCGCTCGGCATCTTTGTCGCCGTTGGCGGCACGTTTGCCGCATGGACCTCATGGCTTTGGGCCGTGGTGGCCCTGCTTCTCGTATGGACCACCATCAACCGTATCAGCGCCGGTATTCGGGAGTCGCAAACGGCCACCCGATAGAAAGCGCGGAGCCGATCGGCCGCCCGTTCTTTCACTGGCACTGTATTTCGAAACTAGTGTTGAACGCTGCTTCTTACGAGTTGCTTGGTTGGCGCTTCTTCCAAGCCACTCTCCTCCTAACGACCTATTAAATACAGCCTCTATTTTTTTCCGCTCCCTTGAAAGCACAAAAGCGGTGCTTTATGTCTTAGTCATGGCAAACGTGAGCAAGACACAGCATCCATCGCAGTTGCGCTACGTGCTGGCACCGGATGATCATGCCCGCCAGGCGCTTGATGACACCATCGCCGCCTACCGCAGGATGATCGACATCCTCGCTGAAATCATCGACGACAAGGCAGGCGCCAATCTCGTCGTCCTGCACGACCTTGCCTATGAAACCGTGCGCGAACAAACGGGCCTGCCTGCACGGCTGGTCACACTCGGCCTTCGCGATTTCGCTGCCAATCGCGGCATGATCGTCGACCCGCCGCAAATGCCACTCGACGACAAGCTCTTCGCCATCAAAGGCCCTTCGGATCTGACCATCGCCACCGTGCATGGACGCGTTGCCGTGCCCTTCGATGTCGCCGGTTATTCACGGGGATGGGAGAGCATTTTTCCGGCCTACCTCGTTGCAGAGCCGGATTACGAGATCCACATCGGCGTCACGCCGAATTCCGCTCGGATGGAGGAAAACATGACGAATGAAGGCATTCTATCCCGCATGGGCCGTCTGATCGCGGGCATCGCGAATGCAGCGGTCGACAAGGCGGAAGGCATCAACAAGATCGCCGTCATCGAACAGGCGATCCGCGAGATCGACGCGGCGGCTGATGAGGCCCGCACCGATCTCGGCAAGGCGCGCGCCGAGGAATATCGCATCCAGAGCCGCAGGGACGAGATCGTCGGAGATATGAACGCGCTCGACGGAAAGATCCGCCTCGCCGTCTCTTCCGGGCGCGATGATCTGGCAAAGGCCGGCGTCGCCCGCCAGATCGATCTCGAATCCCAGATCGCCGCGCTCGACAAGGCGCTGGCCGATGCCAGGCAGCAGCTGGACGAAGGCCAGAAAGCCCTACAGGCCGTGCTCGCCACGCGCCGCGAGGCCGACGCCCGCCTTGCCGATTTCAAGCGCAGCATCGCCAGACATCCCGAGGACGCCGCTACAGGCCATAGCCGGTCCGCGCCGGGCGCCGATGCTGCCCGGGCTGCGGCGGCGGTGTCGCGGCTGACCGGCGTTCCATCAGGCGACCATATCAACAGCTCCGAACTGGATGAACTCGACCGGCTGCATCGCGAACAAGCGATCGAAGCACGCCTCGCACGCTTCAAGGCGGATAACCGGTAACGCCGATGGCACTTCTTTTCGCCCCTGAATGTGCCCCCTTCGCCATCGCCGCCGCCGTGCTCGCAGGCCTGACCGCGATCGAGATGCTCGCGACCGTCATGGGTTTTTCGATCATGGAATTTCTGGGAAAACCGGATTTTCATGGCCATGACGGGTTTTCGGGCTATCTGTCCTGGCTCAACGTCGGCGGCGTTCCCCTGCTCATCCTCATCATGCTGGCGCTCGGCTTCTTCGCCATGACGGGCTTTGCCATACAGGCCGTCGCCAACGCCTTCTGGGCGCCGCTTCCCGCCGCCGTCGCCGCCGTTCCCGCCATCTTGGTCGCCGTGCCCATGGTCAGGGCGTCGAGCAGAACCGTGGCGCGGCTCGTTCCACACGACGAGACCTATGCCGTCGATCTCGACACATTGATCGGCCGGACCGCCGAAGTATCGCTCGGCCCGCTTGATCAGGGACTGCCGGGGCGCGTCCGCGTCAAGGACCAGCATGGAAACTGGCACGTGCTGAGAGCCAAGGCCGCCAGAGATCAGGAGCCTCTCAAGGTTGGCACGGAGGTTCTCCTCGTCGATCGCACGGCAGATGTATTTATCGCCATTCCCGCACTGGCGGACCCCGCCGCAGCGGACAATCAATCTTTCAGGGAGCAGCCATGATGTATGACATTATTCTACCGGCCGGCATAGGCATCGTTCTGATCTTCGGCATCGGTTTTGTTCTCGCCTCTCTCTATACGCGCTCCAGCCGCGACGAGGCCTATGTGCGCACCGGCCTCGGCGGCCAGAAGGTCGTGCTCGACGGCGGCTCCGTCGTCCTGCCGATCTTCCACTCCATCGCCAGGGTCAATCTGAAGACACTGCGCCTCGAGGTTCGCCGCGGCGAAGGCGATGCGCTGATCACCAAGGACCGCATGCGCGTCGATATCGGCGCCGAATTCTACGTCCGCGTTAAACCCGACGCTTCGTCGATCGCGCTGGCCGCCCAGACGCTCGGCAGCCGCACCAACGACGCCGAGGCGCTTCGCATCTTGATCGAAGCGAAATTCGTCGACGGCCTTCGCTCGGTGGCGGCGACCATGAATCTCGACGCGCTGCAGGAACAGCGCATGGATTTCGTCAAGGCCGTGCAGGAAGCCGTCGGCGCCGACCTCCAGTCGAACGGCCTCGAGCTTGAATCCGTGTCGCTGACACGCCTCGACCAGACCGACATCAAGCATTTCAACGCTAACAATTTCTTCGACGCGCAGGGGCTGGCGGCGCTGACCCGCATCACCGAAGGCCGCAAGAAGGAGCGCAACGAAATCGTCCGCGACACCGAAGTCGCCATCGCCCAGAAGGACCTGGAGGCCCGCCAGCAATCGCTGGCCATCGAGCGGACCAAGCGCGAAGCTGAACTCAACCAGGAACGCGACATCGCCAACAAATCCGCGGCGACCCGCGCCGAAACCGCACAACAGGAACAGGCGGCCAAACGCGCCGAGGAGGAAGCCCGCATCGCCGCCGAACAGGCGATCGCCGAGCGCGAGGCAGCCGCCAAGCAGGCCCGCGAAAGCGCAAACATCGATGCCGCCCGCGCCGTCCAGCAGCGCGATACCGAAGCCAAGCGCGACCTTCAGATCGTGGCGCAGGAAAGCGCGATTGCCGTCGCCAACAAGAGCCGTGAAGAATCCGAAGCCAAGGCCACCGCCGAAATGGCCCGCGCCCGGGCGATCGCAGCGGAGGAAAAGGTCGGCACCGCCAAGGCGATCGAAATCGCCGAGCGAGAAAAACAGATCGCCGTGATCGATGCCCGCAAGACCGCCGAAACCGAAGCGACCGCCGTCACCGTCGGCGCCGAAGCCGAGAAGCAGGCGGCGATCGACCAGGCGGAAGCCATCAAGACGCTTGCGACCGCGGAAGCCGATGCGGCGATCATCAAGGCCAAGGGCATTCTCGAAACCGGCCGGGCTCAGGCCGAAAGCGAGGCGCTGCTCAACGAGGCCCGCAACAAGCTCAGCCAGACCATCATCGAGTTCGAAATCACCCGCGAGCGTATCCGCATCATTCCCGAGGCGCTCGCCGAAGCGGTCAAGCCGATCGAGAAGATCTCCGATATCCGCATCTTCGACACCGGCGGCATGCTCGGCCGCGGAAACGGCGCGAACGGTGAAAACGGCATTGGTCTCGGCGACGGACTGGCCGGCCAGTTGCTCTCCTATCAGGCCAACAAGCCGATCCTCGACAAATTATTGAAGGAGGCCGGCTTCGACGGCGACAACGCCATCTCATCCCTGCTTGGAACTCTCGATGGAGCAAAACCGACAATCCCAGCCGCGGCTCCGGCAAAACAGGCAATCCCGCCCGCCACTCCGGTAAAGCCCGTAGCATCGGCCGCGGCTCCCGTACAAACGATCGCTCCTCACGCGCCCGAGAAGGATTGATCGCAGCGCAGGTAGGGCCGGGCTATCTCACCCAGCCCGTTGCAAGCGCACTGGCCCAGTCGGCACGGCCCCTTTCGGCGGCCAGTGCCGACTGGGCCATGTGGTCGTAGGCGACAGTTCGGAACTGCCACATCCATCCGGCTGCCGTCTTTTCCAGGATAGCGTAGCTCGCCAGCGGATGGCCGGCTTCGACCTTGTGATAATAGGGCAGCACATCGTCATAGGCGGGGCAGCCCACACTGCCGGGATTGACGATCAGCCGGCCGTCCGAGAGTCGGACGGCACGGGGAATGTGGCTGTGGCCGCAGAGGATCAGCGGCAGGTCGATGCCTTCGGCGAGCGCCTCGATCGCTTCGAACGGCTTGAAGAAGACTTGCCCCTGCGGCGAAACGGACTCCAGCCAGTAGAGATTGTCGTCTTTCGGCGTCGCATGGCAGAGATAGGCCTCGCCGCGATATACGGCATCGAACGGTAGACCCCGCAGCCACTCGAGGTGGGACGGCGTCAGCTGCCGGTAGGCGGCAGCATCCGAGGCATGCATAGAGGCGGGATCCTGCTCGATCAGATAGCGGTCGTGATTGCCCCGAACCGAGGTCAGCCCGAGAGGTGTCAGCAGGTCAGCCGTTCGGCCTGCCTCCAGCGGCCCGCTGAAGAAATCGCCGAGATTGACGACGTCCTCGATTCCATGAGCCCGGATATCGGCAAGCACCGCCTCGAGTGCAAGATGGTTGCCGTGAATATCGGCGATTGCAGCAAACCTCATTTAGCTGCCGCGATAGGTTGAATAGCCGTAAGGCGAAAGCAGGAGCGGCACATGGTAATGCGCCGTGACATCGGCGATGCCGAAGCGGATCGGCACGAGATCCAGGAAGGCCGGATGCGGCAGCGGCGTGCCGCAGGCCCTGAGATACTCGCCGGCGTGGAAGACCAGCTCGTAGATGCCTACGTGAAAATTTTCGCCCGCAAGGATCGGGCCACCGTCGACTCGGCCGTCCGCATTGGTCTCCACCGTTTTCAGATGTCTGCGGATCTCGCCGTCGAGCTGGAAAAGATCGATCCTGAGCCCATTGGCGGGCTTGCCAAGGGCGGTGTCGAGCACATGTGTCGTCAGTCCGGTCATGGGGCTGGCTCTTTGATGACATAGGGGGGGTCGAAGAAGAATTCCTCCAGATTATTGCCAGGGCCGTCGCGGTCGACGACCAGGAAATCGGAGGTTTGGCCGAGCGCCATCAGCGGATGATGCCACACATTGCGGCGGTAGTTTACACCCTGGTCTCCGCGCGCGAAAAACACCTGCGGCCTGCCCGGACGTCCGCCATCGTCCTCGGAGACGACGACGAGGAATGGGCGGCCGGAGATCGGCGAGAAACTCTGACTGCCGAAGGGATGGCGTTCCATCATGTCGACGTCATAAGGGAAGCTGCGCGGCTGGCCGCGAAAGAGATTGATGATGACGCGCGCGCCCTCGCCCGCCGCCTCCGCCGTGGCCAGCGCATGGAAGCGTTCGGTCGTGCCGCCGTTGATGAGCCGCATCGAGGCTGGATCGGCTTCGATCACTTCGCCGAAAGGAGCAAAGGCCGATCTGGTAAGCGGGCGGAGATCGAGAAAATCAGCCAATGGGTTCACTCACCTTCGGCGTGCCAGTGACGAATAGCGTCGATCTCGACGAGAAGTTCCGGCAGCGTGCGATAGGTTGCATCCCAGATGTCCGAGGGATCGAGGGCGAAGACGTCTTCCAGGATACGGTTGCCCGTTCCGCAGATTTTCGTCCACGGCAGAGTGGGATGCTCGGTTGCGAATTCCGGATGGGCTACGAGCAGTCGGGAAGCAGCCGCGCCGATAGTGAAGTGGCAGAAGGCGACCGCCTTGAAGGTGAGATTATCCTCGGCGAAGGCCGCCTCATCCATTCCGCCCACGAAGTATAGTGCTTCGGCTGCCGCCTTCTGCATTTCATTGAGATAGTCGATAGCACGAGGCTCGTTCATTTGCCCTCCGGCAACATCGATGTCAGGCGCAGCAGCGCGATCCGTTCGACCTGTGTCGTGGCGGTCGCGAATTCTTCATCCAGGTCATTGCCGATCCGCCTTTCGAAGGCCGAAAGGATATCGTCCTTGTCGAGCCCTCTGACGGCGATGATGAAGGGAAAGCCGAATTTTTCGACATAGGCTGCATTAAGTTCGGTGAAGCGGGCATGTTCGGCCGGGCTCAGCCGATCGAGACCGGCGCCGGCCTGCTCCTTGCGGCTGTCCTCCGTGAGTTCGCCCGCTATCGCCAGACGCCCGGCAAGATCGGGATGGGCACGCAGCACGCCGAGACGCTCCTCCCGGCTTGCTGCACGGAAGACGGCGGCAAGAGCCGCATGCACGCCTGATGTCGTCAAAGGCTCCCTCAGACCCCCGGCGTCATAGGCGCGTTCGGCGATGAAAGGCGAATGCTCGAAGACGCCGCCGAAGCGGGAAACGAAATCCTCGCGCGACAACATCAGAGCGCATCCGGCTGATGATTCTTGTGCCAGTGCTCGGCGATCTCGATGCGGCGCGGAATCCAGACCTTGTCATGCTTCAACACATATTCGATGAAGCGCTTCAGAGAGGCTGCCCGGCCCGGACGCCCGACGAGGCGGCAATGCAGGCCGACCGACATCATCTTCGGGCTGCCGTCCTTGCCTTCCTCGTAAAGCGTGTCGAAAGCGTCCTTGAGATAGGTGAAGAACTGGTCGCCGGCATTGAAACCCTGCGGTGTGGCAAAACGCATGTCATTGGTTTCGAGCGTATAGGGGATGATCAGGAAGGGTTTCCCGTCGACGCCCTTCACCCAGTAAGGCAGGTCGTCGGCATAGGAATCGGAGGAATAGAGGAAACCGCCCTCTTCCTGCACCAGTCGCAGCGTGTTGTCGGAAGGCTTTCCTTGATACATCCCGAAAGGCCGCTCGCCGGTGAGTTCGGTGTGCAGGCGCACGGCTTCGAGGATATGCTTGCGCTCGAGATCCTCGGGGAAATCCTTGTATTCCAGCCAGCGATAACCGTGGCTGGCGATCTCCCAACCGGCCTCCTTCATGGCCGCGACGGCTTCGGGGTTGCGCGCCATCGCCAGCGTCACGCCATAGACGGTCGCCTGCACCTTGAGACCCGTGAACATCCGCCAGAGCCGCCAGAACCCGGCGCGCGAACCATACTCGTAGATCGATTCCATGTTGAGATTGCGCTGCCCCGGCCAGGCCGCCGCACCGACAATCTCCGACAGCAGGTTTTCGGAAGCCGGATCGCCTTCGAGGATGCAGCTTTCGCCGCCCTCCTCGTAATTGATGACGAACTGCACGGCGACGCGGGCGTCGCCCGGCCACTTCGGATCGGGCGTCTGACGCCCGTAGCCGACGAGATTGCGCGGGTAGGTCTCGGATACCATCAAATCACCTTCTGAAAAGACGAAGGAACGGTATCATCCGCAGCCGGAATGTCGAGACGGAAACTGCATAGGAGAATTTCTCTTTTCAACACAACGACTTAGATCGACATCTGCTCAGGCGATCCTGCGCGCGCTGACCTTGCCCATCGGGTGGAGCGAGTGAACGCGGAAGGGACCGCCAGTGCCCTCCTCGATCATCAAAGCCACATTCGAAACGATCACCGGCTCCCTCAAGACGGACTCGAAGATCGTTCCCAGCACTGGCTCGATGCGGGGCATGTCGATCGTGTTGATGGGGCCTGTCACCGGCATATGGAAGCGGAACTCCTCCATCACATAGGGATTGCCCCAACGATGCAGATTGGCGAATTGCGCCGCCGACAACCCGTCTGGATCGCTGCGTTCGATATCGGCTTCACTCAGCGGCGCCCGGAAACGATCGAACTCCTGAACGATCGCCGAAGCCAGATACTGGATCCGCTCACAGGGGGCGCTCGGCACCAGGCTGTAGAAATTGCCGAGCCGGGCGATTTCGAGACCTGGGATCTGGAAGGGAGCATATGTTCCGGCAAAACGCATGAGGTCGCGCAGGAGTTGCGATTCGGACGTCTCGGCGGAGAGGTGAAAAGGCGCTTTCAGAACGCCGTGAAAACCATAGCGCCGCGGCACCGCAGTATAAAAGGCGATCTCATGAATGCCGAGGCCGCGGACGGCCGGAGGCTCCACCATATCGCCTGAAAACACGTTTCGGCCAAGCCAATTAGCGGCCACGAGCGACAAGGGGTCGCTCGCCGGAGGCGTAAAGCAAATGGCATAGCGCATGCAATTTCCTCCATGAAGGAAGTGAGCGCCGGGGAAATCCGGCGCTGCCGATGCGCAAGCAGATAGGTGATTTGCATGACAGAATAACGAAACGCAGCTGTATCTAATTCACGTTTAACGTGAAGCGACAGCGATATGGCTTGATATCGCGAAGCTTTCCGGCAGCGAAAATTCGCAATCTGTGTCGCCTGCCATACAAACCGCAGCCTCCGCCAGCCGATGGGCCAGCCCGAAGCTCACCTTGAAACCGCCGGTCAGTGCGATTAGTCGGGGATGGATGGGATGGCGGCCGATCATTGGATCGCGGTCGATGGCTTTCGGGCGAAGCCCCGCCCAACGTTCGATGACAGGGGCGCTGCGGAGCGCCGGCACGATCGCCCGCGCCGCCTCGATCAACGCGTCGAGCTGTGCATCGGTCGAGAGGGGGTCGTCGAAACGGTTCTCGCTGGTGCTGCCGACCGCCGCATGCCCCCCCTCATGCGCGACGACATAGAGTCCATCGAGGAAGATCGTCGGCAACGCCGGGTCGACATCTGCTTTCAATAGAGCCGCCTGCCCTTTCACCGACTGGCCGAGCGGCTGCTTCAAGCCCGGCGTCAGCCGCTGCAGCGCGGGAAAGGACTGATGGCCGGCGGCCAGGATGCAGCGGCCGAACGTGATGATTTCGCCGCCGATCTCGGCCGTCCCGCGATCGGGATTGAGATCAGCGACAACAGCATTTTCCATGATGCGCACATGTTTTGCCCGCCGCAGCAATGCGATGAGCGCTGAGATCAAGGAGCGGGGCGCAACACGGGCGGCGAGCGTATCGTGCACGAAGCCACTTTCGCCGGCAGATGCGTCAGGCCAACCATCGACCGGCGGCCTGTCGATGACATGCCAGTGGAAGCGGCGTTCGCCGGTCCGCCAATGGCGCTCGGAATCTTCGGAATGGCCGCGGGCGATGCGGTTGAGATGCGGTTTCGGCAACGGGATCAGCCGCCCCGACCTGTTGTAGCCGGCCGACAGCCCGGTTTCTGCTTCAAGCGCCGCAATTTCGGTTTCGAGCGAGACCAGCGCATCGAACTGGAATTGCTTTTTCTCCGACCACCGGTCCGGCATATGCGGCATCAGCGCGCCGAGCAGTCCGCCGCTCGCGCCTCCGCCCAGTCTGCCGGCGTCGGCGAGGACGGTGCTGATACCGCGGCGTTCGGCATGAATGGCCGCCCAGAGACCCATGATGCCGCCGCCGACGATCAGCAAGTCGCAAGAAGATTGACCGGACGTCGGCTGAGGACTATCGGCTTTTTCCATGAGAGACGTGAACCCCGATGAGATTGGCGCGGGCGCGCCGCAGCCGCTCGAATGGCGCGACGGCGATATGCCCTATTCCACCGCCTTTGGCGATCATTTTTATTGCCAGACCGATGGCCGTCTGGAATGCGGCCATGTCTTTCTCGCCGGCAACGGCCTGCCGGAGCGTTGGCACGGCCAGCGGGATTTTGCCATCGGCGAACTTGGCTTCGGCACCGGCCTGAACTTCGCCGAGACCTGGCGGCAGTGGAAGCTCCATCGCGCAGACGGCCGGCACCTGCATTTCATTTCCTTCGAACTCCATCCGATGCGCGGTGAAGAGATCGGCCGGGCGCTCTCGCATTGGCCGGAGATTGATGCGGAACGCGAGGCGCTGACCGCAGCCTGGCCTCAAACACCTGCTGGTACCGTCTCGCTCGATCTCGATGGCCAGACGCGGCTCAGCGTTGTCTGCGGCGCGGCACTTGACGGCGTCGCCGCGGCAAAACCTGGCTTCGACGCCTGGTATCTCGACGGTTTCGCGCCCTCGCGCAACGGCGACATGTGGTCGGAAGAGCTGATGCGTGAGGTCGCCGAAAAGACTGTGACCGGCGGCACCTTCGCAACTTACGCCGCAGCCGGCTTCGTGCGCCGCAACCTCATCGCCGCCGGCTTTGCGGTCGAACGCCGCCAGGGCTTCGCCGGCAAGCGCGAAATGCTCTGCGGCATTAAGGCAACCGCTCGGTAAGCCCTACGACTTCCATTCGATGGAGATCAGTAACTCGTGCGCTCCGGCTGCAGCTCATCCCTGCCGAGCCATTGCCGGATCTTCTCCTCCAGAAGTTCCGGGCTGATCGGCTTCGACATGTAATCGTCCATGCCGGCGTCGAGGCAGGCTTCGCGGTCGCTTTCGAGGGCATGGGCGGTGACGCCGATGATCGGCACCCGGTGGCCCTGCCCCTTCTCCCTTTCGCGGATCGTCTGGGTCGCTTCATGGCCGTTCATGACGGGCATCGAGACGTCCATCATGATGATGCGTGGCGTGTGGCTTTCCCAGGCGGCGACGGCCTCCTGCCCGTTGTTGACGACCAGGAAGGAGAGGCCCGTCGACTGCAGTATCTGGGTGAAGACGATCTGGTTGACCTCATTGTCTTCGGCAACCAGCACGTCGACGAATTCGGCCGCCCGCTTTTGCGGCTCGGGCGCAGTTGCAAGTGCAGACGCCGGCACGGCCGCTTCCGCCCGCAGCCGGGCGATATCGGCTTCCGACGCCTGTTTGACACGGCGGGCGCGGACGACCTCGACGACAGTATTGCGCAGCACGTTGGCGCGTGCCGGTTTCATCAGATGCGCATGGCCGTTCAGCGCGGCGAATTCCTTTTCCGTGCCCGAAATATCCATCGACGTGAGGAAGATGATCGGCAGCTCGACGAAGCGGGGATCGGCGCGCAGCCGGCGCGCGACGTCGGCGCCGTTCATGTCGGGCATGTGATAGTCGAGCACGACGGCGTCGACGGTGACCCCGAGATCGGCCGCTGCCTCGAGGATCGCCAGACCGGTGCCGCCACCTTCGGCAGCCACTCCGTCAAAGCCCCAGAGCGAGAGCTGCTCGGTCAGGATGCGCCGGTTCACTTCATTGTCGTCGACGACGAGGATGCGCGCGCCCTGCACATTGATCGGCAGCGGCTTCGGTTCGAGGCGGGCGGCCGCCACCGCAAAAGGCAGGTTGACGGTGAAGACCGAGCCCTTACCCCATTCGCTCTCGACATTGATATAGCCGCCGAAGAGATCGACGAGGCCGGCGGTGATCGCGAGGCCGAGCCCCGTTCCCTCATGCCGGCGGGTCGACGAGGTGTCGACCTGCGAAAACTTTTCGAAGACCGATTCGAGCTTTTCTCGGGGAATGCCAATTCCGGTATCCTCGATGCGGATGATCGCCATGATCTCCCCGCCGGCGATCGTCTCGAAGCCGACATCGACGAAGACATGGCCGCGCTCGGTGAACTTGACGGCGTTGCCGACGAGATTGGTGACGATCTGGCGGAAACGCCCGGCGTCACCAATCACCGCGGCCGGCAGATCGGGTGCAGCCCGCACCAGCAGTTCGATGTTCTTCTCGGCGGCATGCGAGGAGAGGAGTGTCGCCACGTCCTCCACCGCTTCGGTGATATCGAAGGCGGCTTTGCGCAGTTTCATCTGTCCGGCATCGATCTTCGAAAAGTCGAGGATGTCGTTGATAATAGTCAGCAGGGCATTTCCCGACTTGACGATGATGTCGATGAAGGTTTTCTGGCGCGTGTCGAGATTAGTCTTGGCCAGCAGTTCCGCCATGCCGAGCACACCGTTCATCGGCGTGCGGATCTCGTGACTCATATTAGCAAGGAATTCGGATTTGGCGCGGTCGGCGGCTTCGGCGCGCGACAGGAGCTGGCGCAGTTCCTCCTCGCGGCTCTTGAGCTCGGTGACGTCGGTGAACAGCGCCACCCAATGCTGTCCCTGGCTGACCGTCGCATCCATGTTCACCCAGCGCTCGCCACCGACATGGAAGACGGTGGAAATTGGCTGCCTGGCTGCGATATTCGCCCGCCACTCCTGCAGGATCTCATCCGCCGCATCGTGGAAATCGCCGCGTGCCGCGCAGAATTCGAACATGCCGAGCCAGCCCTGGCCGGCCTCGATATAGTGCGCCGGGATCTGCAGGATCTCGGCCATCGCCTCGTTGGACATTTTGATCATGCCGTCCTGGACGATGGCAAGGCCCTGCGACATGGCATGCGTCGCATCCCGCATCATTTCGCCGAGCCGCTCGAGGGCTGCGCGCGTCTCGTGGATTTCCTTTTCCCGTTCGCGCACCGCAGAAATATCGGCATAGGTGAGCAGAATGCGCTCGTTGGAGATGCGGCGGCTGTCGAAGATCACGGATTTGCCGCCCGCCCAGCCAAGCTCGATCGGCTCGGGCTCCTCGGCTTCGAACAGATGTTTGCGGAAGGCGTAGATCTCTTCCGGCGTCTGTGTCCCGTCGTAGCGGCCGAGCTCGTCATTACGGCGGATGACGTCGATGAACGGGCGGCCGTCGAAGCGATCGTCGAGCGGCAGTTCCCAGATGCTGTAAAATTCGTCGTTGACGTAGAGAATCCGGTGGTCGTTATCGAGGATCAGCACGCCGATCGGCAGCGAACGCAGAATGCTCTCGATGTCCCGATGCAGTATTTCTTGCTGTTTGCGCGATTCAATCAGCGCCTTCTCGCGTTCCTTGAGCGGCGAGATGTCGGAAAAGGAGCCGACGACATAGGTTCGCCCATCCCCCGTTATGACACGGTTGACGCGCGAGATGACGGGATACACATGGCCGCTATTGCTCGGCATCTCGCTTTCGAGCTCCACCGAAATGCCGTCCCTGAGCGCCAGCAGGTTTTCCTGGTAGATCGCCTCAGCACCTTCCGGCCCGAACATTTCGTGTTCGGTCATTCCCAGATATTCGGAGCGGGCGCGGCCGCTGAAGGTTTCATAATATTTGTTGGCATAGACCAGGCGGTGCTTGTCGTCGCGGACGAAGACCGCCACAGGCAGATCCTCCAGGACGGTGCGGAGAACGTCGAGTTCATTGACACTCTCTCCCCAGGCCGATTCCTCGGCGGCCACAGGCGTCGCGCCGTTGCGATAGGCTGCATTGACGACCAGCGGGCGTCCGTCGGCTGCAAAGATGCCGATCGGGTGATCGAGGTTCTCTAGTGCCTCGCGCACTTGGGCGAGATCGGCGGCACTTCCGAAATCGTTTACAGTCTTAGAGCTACCGGCAATCCCGGGCTTGCCGGCAATCCTCCCAAGAGCAACGGCACTGCGTTCGCGCGCTTCGAAGATGCCGAGCACATAAATCCGCTCCGGCGACGGCGAGAAGCTTTCGATCTGAATGCGCTCGTGATCGAGGCCAGCGGCATCGAAACAGATGGCATTTTCCTCGGTGCCGAACACCAGCGCGCGGCGCTCCTTGTCCTCGCGGTCCTCTTCCTCGGGGCGGTCGAAGAGTTCGCGGCTGCGCCTGCCGATGAAATCGGAAATCTCTCGGCCCAGGAAATCGGCATAGGCCTCGTTGACGGCGACATAACGCAGCTCGCTGTTCTTGACATAGGCCGGGGTGTCCAGATCGGCGATCCGGCGGCAAGCCAATTCCAGAATGTCCCCGGCTGATTTCAAGAAATCGTCGCTCCCGCAATGAATGGAATATCAACGACAAAGACTATAACGCCAAGGCTTTTAACAAGGTTTTAACCATAAATTTCGAAGGCGGAATTTTACAATCGGCGTACGGACCGGAGTGGCGCCGTATGCTGCACGAAACCGAAGGGATGACTGCAGCAACTGCGGCCGGCCGCAATCCGCTCTTTACTCATGGCTGGCCGTTGAAATCATGACTAAAATTTAATGCGGGCCGCCCTTGTGCGGCCATCGCTCCGCCGCGATCCGGGCGGAGTCTGGCCATGGCTTTATAGAAGCCAGTCTAGATAAGGAAGTTACCATGTCCGTTCTTCATAAGACCATGGCGACGGGCCTGATCGCGCTGACCTTTGCCGGCGCCTCGCTCGCCACTGCCACCACCGCCGATGCCCGTCCGCGCGATGCCTTCTTTGGCGGCCTTGCGGCCGGCGTCGTCGGCGGCGCCCTTCTGTCGGAGGCCGCCCGCCCCGCCTACCCCGTCTATCCGGCTTACCCGGTCTACCGTCCGTACCCCGTCTATCGGACCTATTACCGGCCGCACTATTGCCACCTCGAATGGCGTTACGACCGCTGGGGCGAGCCCTACCGCGTGAAAGTCTGCCCGGAATAGCAAGACCGCATCCGGCGCCGCTTGACCTCCCGGCGGCGCTGGTCCAATCCTCCCGCAGGAGGATCAGCATGCCGGAACCGCTCAAGAAACTGCTGCATGAAGAGCTCGTCGGTGATATGGCCGATCACATTGCGGCCCATGCGCCCGCCTTCGACCGGGAACGTTTCGTAACTCTGGCGACCGATGGCCTCGCAGCCCTGGAACTGATGGAGCGCTCCGCATTGATCCGTGACGCGCTGCTTGCCACGCTTCCCGGAGATTTTCCTAAAGCAGCCTCTATCCTCAAGGCAAGCCTGCCGGCCGCCGACACGCCGGGACTCTCCGGCTGGATGCTGCTGCCGGTCAATCAGTTCATCGCCGCCCGCGGCACCGATCATTTCGATCTCGGCCTCGACCTCCTCAAGGCGCTGACGCCGCATTTCACCGGCGAATTCGGCATCCGGCAATTCATCCATCGCGACCAGCAACGTGCGCTCGCCACAATTTCCACCTGGGTCGGCGATCCCGACCAGCATGTGCGCCGGCTTGCGAGCGAGGGAACGCGGCCGCGCCTGCCTTGGGCCATGCGCCTGCCGCAACTTGTGAAAGACCCCGCACCGATCCTGCCGATCCTGACCGCGCTGATGGATGATCCGGAGGATTATGTGCGCCGCTCCGTCGCCAACAGCTTGAACGACATCGCCAAGGATCATCCAGATCTGGTCGCCGCCTTTATCGCCGGCCATATCGACGGCGCGTCCGCCGAGCGCCGCCGGCTGCTGAAACACGCCTCTCGCACGATGCTCAAGAAAGGCCATGCGCAGGCGCTTGCCAATTTCGGTTTCGACGCGGCAACCGCGCTGACATGCGAGCTGCGCCTTCAGAACGGCGAAGTGGTGTTCGGCGAAGAGCTGGATTTTGAAATCCGCCTGACCAATTCAGGCGAAACCGCGCACTCACTAATGATCGACTACGCCATTCACCACATGAAGGCCGACGGCTCGCTCTCGCCAAAAGTCTTCAAATGCAAGACGGTCACGCTCGCGCCGGGGCAGAGCCACGCAATCGAGCGCCGCCATGCCATGCGGCCGATCACGACGCGGCGCTATTATCCCGGTGAGCACCGCATCGCCGTGCTCGTCAATGGCGCCGAAAGCGCATCGGAAAGTTTCGTCCTCAGAATGCCGTCGCCTGACCCGGGCTAATGCCTTTTTGTGCGCTGCACTTGACTTTCCACGCAAACTAGCCCAAATGCGGCTCAGCTTTCACCCTTCCGGCCGCCGCGTGAGCGTGCCCCTGCTCGAAAATACGAAACGCAGGAAGAAGGGACAAAAGCGCATTTCGACAGAGCGCCGCACTCTCAAGAGCGGCCAGAAGCGCTGGAAAGCTTTTTCCAACTTGCAAGTTCCCACTTCACGCGGGGTTCTTGACGCCAGAATGAAACCGGATCGCATGGTGCGTTCCGGCGCTAGTCGTTGTGGCGCCCCGAAAGGTTATGCCTTGACTAATTTTGAATCGCTTGGTGTCTCCAAGCCGATCGTCGCCACCTTGTTCCAGCTCGGCATCGAAACGCCGACGCCGATCCAGGAACAGGCCATTCCCCTCCTCATTTCAGGCCGCGATCTGATCGGCCTTGCCCAGACCGGCACCGGCAAAACCGCCGCCTTCGGCCTGCCGCTCATCGAAAAGCTGCTCGCTGACGAGCGCCGCCCCGACAACCGCACGACGCGGACGTTGATCCTGGCGCCGACCCGCGAGCTGGTGAACCAGATCGCCGAGAACCTGAAGAAGTTCATCCGCAAGTCGCCGCTGCGCATCAACGTCGTCGTCGGCGGTGTGTCGATCAACAAGCAACAGCTGCAGCTCGAAAAGGGAACCGACATCCTGGTCGCGACCCCCGGCCGCCTGCTCGATCTCGTCAACCGCCGCGCCATCACGCTGACGACGGTGCGCTATCTCGTGCTCGACGAGGCCGACCAGATGCTCGACCTCGGCTTCGTGCACGACCTGCGCAAGATCGCCAAACTGGTGCCGAAAAAGCGTCAGACCATGCTGTTTTCGGCCACCATGCCGAAGGCGATCGCCGATCTCGCCGGCGACTATCTCGTCGATCCCGTCAAGGTCGAAGTCACGCCTCCCGGCAAGGCTGCCGACAAGGTCGAGCAGTATGTCCATTTCGTCGGCGGCAAGAACGACAAGACGGAACTGCTACGCAAATCGCTGACCGAAAATCCGGACGGCCGCGCCATCGTCTTCCTGCGCACCAAGCATGGTGCGGAGAAGCTGATGAAGCACCTCGACAATATCGGCTATTCCGTCGCCTCGATCCACGGCAACAAGAGCCAGGGTCAGCGCGAGCGGGCGCTGAAGGCCTTCCGCGAGGGCAGCATCAAGACGCTGATCGCGACAGACGTCGCCGCCCGCGGCATCGACATCCCGGCCGTCAGCCACGTCTACAACTACGACCTGCCCGAAGTGCCGGATGCCTATGTCCATCGCATCGGCCGCACGGCGCGCGCAGGCCGCGACGGCATTGCCATCGCCTTCTGCGCCCCTGACGAAGCCAAGCTGCTGCGAGATATCGAGCGCCTGATGGGCATCGACATATCAGTTGCCAGCGGTGAACCGCCGGCACATATCAGCGCCGGCGGCCCGCGCCGAGGCAACGGCAATGGCAACAACCGCAATCGGGGCGGCAGCCAGGGTCGCGGCGAAGGCCGCGGCGATGCCAACCGCTCGGAGCATCGCGGCAGCCGCCAGGAACGCCGCCCGCGCCGCGAAGGCGAAGGCAGCGAAATCCGCGCCGGCGGCGAGGAGCGCCGCGAGCGCCGTCCTCGTCCCGAACGCTCAGGCCGTAACGAGGACTTCCGCGGTCAGCGCCGCGGCGAAGCAGCCCCGGATTTCGGCCCCGACAACGATCTGGCCTCGACCTCCGATTTCCGCCCGGCAAAGCCGCAGCGCCCTGCCCATAACGGCCCCAATGGCCATCATGCCAATGGCGAACCGAGCGGCCATCACCGCGGCAACGGCCGCCACGCTCACGGCCGCCCGGCCCGCAAGCACGGCGAAGACCGTGGACCGCATCAGGCTCAGGGCGGCGAACAGCGCCGCGACGGCAATGGCGGCAACCGCCGCGGCGGCTCGGGCTCTCGCAATGGCGGCGGCCAGCGCCGCGAACGCGCCTGAGCGCCGATTGATTCAAAGGAGAAAAGGCCGGACCTTCGGCCTTGAATATTAGGAGGCCGGAGCATCTGGTGGGATGCCCGGCCTTTCTCATCGTAGTGACGACAACACTGCGACGGCAGTACTCGGTCACGTTTCCCGGTTCTGAACGCACCCAGTTGACGAGATCGAAGCCTTTCGCAGCGCCGGCGGGAGCCTTGCGGTATCAATGCGCTGTGAACCCGCCGTCGACGGGCAGCGTGACGCCGCAAAGAACCGCGCCGCGAAGCCGGACCGCTTGCGTCCCGGACGTTTGAGACCTAAATTGGCTCCATGCTTGACCATCCGTCCCGGCCATTGTCGCCGCCAACTATCCCAATGGATGCCCTGAGCGAAGTCCTGCAAGACTTTCGCTTGAGTGGAGTCAATTATGGACGCTGCGAGCTCAGGCACCCATGGAGCATCGCCTTTCCGCAACAACAGCTGCTTCGTTTTCACTTCGTCAGCCAGGGTCCATGCTGGATCCATACCGAAACCCACGGATGGCAGGCGTTGAACGATGGCGATCTGGTGCTGCTGCCGCAAGGTAACGCACACCGGTTGGCGAGCGCGCCTGATGTTGAGGGCGACTCGCTTAAAAGTTGCCAGATTACAAAATTGGGCAGCAACGTCTGCGACGTCGTGCGGGAAGGAACGGGCGCCACCAGCACCCTTTTCTGCGGCTCCATGGCTTTGGGCGCCCATGCGCTTAATCCCTTAATCGCCTTGATGCCCCCAATCATCAAGGGCTGCGATGTGGCCGGCAACGACCCGATCGTAGGCCCCCTGCTGGCCGCTATGTCGGCGGAGGCGACACAACCCCAGATGGGAAGTGCGACGGTCTTGTCGCGTATGGCGGACTTGCTCGCTGCGCGGCTTATCCGTTGCTGGGTCAACTGCAGCGGAGCCTCGACCACAGGCTGGCTCGCTGCCATCCGCGATCCCCAGATCGGTCGTGTGCTGGCGGCCATGCACCGAGATCCCGGCCATAACTGGACCCTTGAAAGCCTCGCTGGTGTGGCAGGCCAGTCGCGCTCGATCTTCGCCGAGCGCTTCAGCGCTATCTTGGGAGAAGGCGCGGCACATTATCTCGCCCGTCTGCGTATGCAGCTTGCCCGCGATTTGTTGGCGCAGAACGGCATGTCGGTCGCCGAGGTAGCCTCACGATTGGGCTATGAGTCCGAGGCGTCTTTCGCGCGTGCCTTCAAGCGGGTCACCAATCTTTCACCGGGGATTGTGCGTCGCACAAATTCCGGACGAACGGACATGGATTTCGGATTTTAAGACACATATCATCCTGAAAACTTCGTCTATGAAATCTCCGAACACAGGAGATCCATCTATGACGGACACAACATCACAATTCGACGAGGCTGCAATCGGCCTGGAGACGGCTGAACCATCCGCGTGGAGCGCGGCGACTTGGTTTGCCGTTGTTTCGATGGCGGCCACCAGCTTTGCACTGGTATCTGCTGAGTTCCTGCCGGCGGGACTGTTGACGCCAATGGCGCGCGATCTCGGCATTTCCGAGGGAACGGCCGGACAGGTCGTCACCGCCACCGCTTCCGTCGGAGCTGTGACGGCCCTTTTGAGCAATGTTCTTATCGGCAGAGTGAACCGCAAGGTGGTGCTGGTCGGTCTCAGTGCGTTGGCAGTCGGCTCCAATATACTCGCATCTTTAGCGACCGATTTTTGGCTTTTGTTGTTGGGCCGGGCTGGGCTGGGCATCGCGTTGAGCGGCTTTTGGGCGCTTTCCGTGGCGGTCGTGGCGAGGCTGGTCGGCGCCAACGCGACAGGTCGGGGCATGGCTATCGTCACCCTCGGCGTTTCGCTCGCCACGATAGCTGCACCATCAATGGGTGCTTTGATCAGCGATTGGCTGGGATGGCGCAGCGCCATGGCGATGACAGCCGGGCTTGCCACGGTTGCCATGCTGCTGCAGGTGCTCAGCTTGCCGACGCTCCCGGCAAGCACAAGCAACAGTCTCGCTGATGTTTTCCGGCTGACACGACGGCGCGGTGTTCAACTGGGAATGCTTGCTATCCTTTTGCTGATGACCGGACATTTTGCCGGATCGGTTTATGTGCGTCCCTTCCTTGAACAAGTGACGCTCCTTGAAACCAGATCGATCGCCCTGGCACTGCTCGGGTTTGGCATCGCCTCGGTGATCGGCAATCTTGCCGGTGGCCGGATGGCCGACGCGAGCATCCGCATAGCGCTCGCAGTCACGGCGGTGTTGATGGCTTTTGCCGCACTCGCTCTGTTGCTTTGGGGCGCTCATACCGCCGTCGCGTTTGCGCTCGTCGCGCTTTGGGGCTTTGCCTTCGGCATGGCGCCGGTAGTGCTGCCGACCAATCTTTCCCGCGCGGCCGCCGACGCTCTGGAGGCGGCGGGCAGCCTGATGGTCGTCTCCTTTCAGGTGGCCATCAGTAGCGGCGCGATTCTTGGCGGCTATATCGTCGACCACTACGGCGCTGCGGGACCATTGACGCTCACCGCTCTCCTGGCGGCGTCGACGGTTGCCTTGGCGCTGCTGCAGCCCCGCAGCTGATCGTCGCTTGCTGCTTGATGGGCCGAGTAGCGCTCTACGGCGCTCTAGATATGAGGTCGTCGGCAATCGCCGGCGACCTCGCTCAGTTGAGGTTCAAGCCATCCGATTGTTCGACCTTGGCCCAGCCATCAGCCTATACGCTCGCCTGCGCTTGCTGAACGACCCTACGGTTTGTCATATATACGCCCATCACTACGATCGCGGTGCCGATGATCAACGGCAGCGTCAGCAGTTCCCCGAAGGCAACGAAGGCCTCCAACGCCACCGCCGGCGGCATCAGGTAGATGAGCGAGGCGGCGCGCGAGACCTGTCCGCGGCGGATGAGGTAAAGCAGCAGCCCGACACCGCCCATCGAGAGGCCGAAGACCGACCAGAGAAGCGCGCCACAGGCCTGCGCGGTGCCATCGAAATGCTGGTTCTCGAAGATCAGCGACAACGGCAGGGTGAGAATTAGCGCACCGACATACTGCAGCGTCGCGATGCTTCTGAGATCACCCGACTGCAAGTGTTTCTTTTGGTAAAGCGTGCCGTAAGTGACGGAGCCCATGGCGATGAGGTTGATCGCCAGCGGCAGCGCCGCATGGCTGAGATCGGCCGTCGCCGGATCGAAGAGCTTCGGCGAAATCGCGATGGCGATACCGATGAAACCGAGCCCGAGGCCGAGCTTCTGTGTCTGTTGCAACCGCTCGCCGACGAGAAAGGGCGCCGCCATTGCGGTCAGCAGCGGCTGCAGCGCCGCGATGATCCCCGATATGCCGGCCGGCACGCCATTGGCAATCGCCCACCAGAGGCCGGCGAGATAGAAACCATGCAGGAAGAAGCCGGAATAGATGGCGCGCAGCCACGTCGCCCAGCTTGTCGGCCATTGCGCCCGCATCAACAGGCAGAGCACCAGGAATGCCAGGGCCGACAGCGCGTAGCGTATCGAAAGAAAGGTGAAGGGCTCGGAATGCAGCGCCGCATATTTCGCCACCACCCATCCCGTGGACCAGAGCAGAACGAAGAGAGCGGGGGCAAGGCGATCGAGGGACATGGGGGCTCGCAAGAAAGATTCGCCGTGCTGATAACGGCACCCGGGCACCGCAGTCAAAGGCGAAGCGTTGATGCTTACGTGAAATTTCGCTGATGTTGCGGGCGACAGGCGGGGCCATGCCACCACGGCGAAGAATCGCAGGCGCTTTCCCAATCTCCCTCATTCCTGTGCTCGTCACAGGAATCCAGTGCGCCCAAGTCCTTGGGCGCGGGAGACTCTCATCATCGTCACAGAGTCATTCACCGCGCAGACGCGCGGTGGCTGGGTTCCTGTGACAGGCACAGAAATGAGGGAGGAAGCGCATGCACCCTTTAAACCGCTTGACCGAAAAACCATCACCTGCCCACATTTTGCGCAGCCCCGGCAGAGTGAACACCCTCTCCGCCGCGACACCTCACTCCGAATGCCCGGATTTTCACCCCTTTCCCGCACCGCAAAAACTTTTCCTCGAACTGCGCATGGTTCTTGCATTGCAATTTACGTTGTATTCAAATGAACAAAAAAGGGGAGCCGCACCTTTGGCATTTGATGAAATGATTACCGGGGACGAAAGCCCCCGCCCGCCTTATGAAAAATATTTCGAGTGGTACAACAGCCAAGACCGGTCGCATCTGATTGCCAAGTCCCGCGACGCGGAAAACATCTTCCGGAAGACCGGTATCACCTTCGCCGTTTACGGCCATGCCGACAGTTCCGAAAAGCTCATCCCCTTCGATATTATCCCCCGCATCATCTCCGCCCGCGAATGGCGCAAGCTGGCCCAGGGCATCGAGCAGCGGGTGATCGCGCTCAACGCCTTCCTGGACGATATCTACCATAAGCAGGAGATCATCCGCGCCGGCCGCATCCCGCGTGAACTGATCGAAAACAACGTCGCCTTCCTGTCCGAGATGATCGGCTTCCGGCCGCCTGGCGGCGTCTACACCCATATCGTCGGCACCGACATCGTACGAACAGGCGAAGACCAGTTTTACGTGCTGGAGGACAATGCCCGCACGCCTTCCGGTGTCAGCTACATGCTGGAAAACCGGGAAACCATGATGCAGATGTTTCCGGAGCTCTTCCACGAGAACAAGGTGCAGCGCGTCGAGGACTATCCTTACCTGCTGCGCCAGAGCCTCGCCTCGCTGGCGCCTCCTGGCTGCACTGGCAAGCCGCGTGTTGCGGTGCTGACGCCCGGCATCTACAACTCGGCCTATTACGAGCACTCCTTCCTCGCCGACATGATGGGCGTCGAGCTCGTCGAGGGCTCGGATCTGCGCGTCATAGACGGCAAGGTAAAGATGAGAACGACGCGCGGGTACGAGGCGATCGACGTGCTCTACCGCCGTGTCGACGACGATTTCCTCGATCCGCTTACATTCCGGGCCGACTCCGCCCTCGGCATTCCTGGCATCATGGATGTCTACCGCTCCGGCAATATCACTATCGCCAATGCGCCGGGCACCGGCATATCGGACGACAAGGCCATCTATTCCTACATGCCGGAGATCGTCGAATTCTATACCGGCCGCAAGGCGCTTCTGGAAAACGTCCCGACCTGGCGCTGCTCGGAAGCATCAAGCCTGAAATACGTGCTGGAGCACTTGGAGGAGCTCGTCGTCAAGGAAGTGCACGGCTCCGGCGGCTACGGTATGCTTGTGGGACCGACGGCATCGAAGAAGGAACGCGCAGATTTCGCCGAAAAGCTGAAGGCCAAACCGAACAATTACATCGCCCAGCCGACCCTGTCGCTCTCCACCGTGCCGATCCTCGTCAACAAAGGGATCGCGCCGCGCCATGTCGACCTTCGTCCCTATGTACTCGTTTCCGACAAGGTCCAGATCATTCCGGGCGGTCTCACCCGCGTGGCGTTGAAGCAGGGCTCGCTGGTGGTCAACTCCAGTCAGGGCGGCGGCACCAAAGATACCTGGGTACTGGAGGACTGATGCTCGGAAGAACTGCAAACGGCCTCTACTGGATGTTCCGTTACATCGAGCGCGCCGAAAATATCGCCCGCCTGATCGACGCCGGGCTGCGCATGTCGTTGACCCGCAGCAGCGCCGGCGATGACAACTGGGATGGCGTTCTGCAAAGTGCCGGCGTGCGCGAGGCCTATGACGAGGGCCACGCCAAGCTGACCAATGCCGATGCGATCGATTATCTCCTGCGCGATCGCTCAAACCCGTCAAGCGTCATGTCCTGCATCGACTCCGGCCGCAACAATGCCCGCATGGTGCGCACCGCGCTGACGCGGGAGACCTGGGAAGCAACCAACGAATGCTGGATCGATCTGAAATCTTTGCTCGAAAAGCGCGTGAAAGCCGCCGACATGCCGGAGGTGATCGACGTCATCAAGCGCCGCGCTGGCCTCATCCGCGGCGCCTTCCACGGCTCGACGCTACGCAACGAACTCTATAACTTTGCCCGCATCGGCACTTTCATCGAGCGGGCGGACAATACGAGCCGCATCCTCGACGTCAAATATTACGTGCTGCTGCCCTCGGTTTCGGCCGTCGGCTCATCACTCGACAACGTGCAGTGGGAATCGATCCTGCGCTCGGTCTCCGCGCACCGCGCCTATAGCTGGGCCTATGACGGCGAGTACCGGGCAATGAACATCGCCGACTTCCTCACCCTGAATGTGCAGATGCCCCGCTCGCTGGCCTATTGCTACGAGAAGATCGTCAGCAATCTCGGTTATCTCGCCCAGGATTACGAGGAACGGCTTCCCGCCCACGATACGGCGGACGCGATCCGCACCACCCTGCAAACGCGGGCGATCCGCGACATCATGGATCAAGGCCTGCATGAGTTCCTCGAGGATTTCGTCGCGCGCAACAACCAGCTCGGCATGGAAATTTCCGACGGCTACCGGTTCTACGTTTAAGCGGATCAGAATATGAGACTGAAGATCAGCCACCTCACCGAATACCGCTACGACGATCCGGCGAAATTCTCCCTGCAACGGCTGAGACTGACACCGCCGACAAACAATGGCCAGACTGTGCTCGGCTGGTCGCTGAAGGTCGAGGGTGCGACTCCCGAAGTCGAATATGACGACCAGTTCGGCAACCACGTCAACCTGGTCTCGCTGGAAGGCGAGCAGCAGGTGACGCGCATTCTCGCCGAAGGCGAGGTCGAAACCATGGATCAGAACGGCGTCACCGGGCCGCATACCGGTTTCTGTCCACTCTGGCTCTTCCTGCGCGAAACGCCGCTCACCAGGAGCGGCAAGCTGGTGAAGGAACTGATCAGAACCGTCAACGGCGATAACGAGCTCGCCCGCATGCATGCGCTGATGGCAGCCATTCACGAGACCGTCATCTACAGGCCAGGAACCAGCGACGCTGCGACGACGGCCGAACAGGCGCTGGAGAAGAAGAGCGGTGTCTGTCAGGATCACGCGCATATCTTCGTTGCCGCCGCCCGCGCCCTGCAGGTGCCGGCGCGGTATGTCTCCGGCTATCTGATGATGGAAGAAAAGGTCGAACAGGCGGCGACCCATGCCTGGGCCGAAGCCCATATTCCCGGCCTCGGCTGGGTCGGCTTCGATCCGGCCAACGAGATCTGCCCGGATGAACGATACGTCCGCATCGCCTCTGGCCTATGCTATCGCGACGCCGCCCCGATCTCAGGCATGCGCATCGGCACGCCGGGCGAAACGCTGTCGGTCACCGTGAAGGTCGAGGACGGCGGACAGATGCAGAGCCAGAGCCAAAGCTGAGCGGCATCTCACAGCCCATAGCCCGCCATTCCGGAAACTTGGCTAGAAGCGGCGATCAGCAACGGTACGCGATGAAACCGGGCCGTTGCGTCAATGATGCGGTCGGCCGGGTAGGTATGAAACTCGCCAGGTTAGCCGGCCGCTGTCTATCGCGATGGAAGGCTCGATGGGCGCGAGCTGAAGCCAGGCAACGACAGCGCTCTGTCGATCCATCGCCTGACATCGTCGCCAGCATATCCTTATCGAACAAGTGCGACTGGGAAGGCGGCTCTCACCCGCCTTCAGCTCTTCACTCGACGTCATCCTCGGCCTTGTGCTGCCTTGTGCCGAGGATCTGCTGCCCTATCGAACGGAGGCAGATGCTCGGGATAGGCCCGAGCATGACGAAAGAGGCGTTCGCGACTTGTCAGCAACAAAAAGGCGGGGCTCTCACCCCGCCTTTTCAAAGATTCCAATCTCTGAATGCGTTTTCGCTCAGTGGCTGTCCTTGCCGACAGCATTTCCGCGACATCCCTTGAGGAAGTCGAGATCGGCGCCGGTATCGGCTCCTTCGACATGCTGCTGGTGCAGGAAGGCATAGCCGGATTTGGGCAGATCATGATTCGGCTGCCATTCGGCGAGACGGCGCGCCAGTTCCTCGTCTGAGATGTCGAGATGCAGACGACGGTTCGGAACGTCGAGCTCGATCATGTCGCCGTTCTTCACGACTGCGAGCGGCCCACCGACTGCCGCTTCCGGCGAGGTGTGCAGCACGACGGTTCCATAGGCCGTTCCGGACATGCGGGCGTCCGATATACGCACCATGTCGAGAATACCCTTCTTCAGCACCTTCGGCGGCAGCCCCATATTGCCGACCTCGGCCATACCGGGATAACCCTTGGGCCCGCAATTCTTCATTACCATGACGCAATTCTCGTCGATGTCGAGATTGTCGTCGTTGATCTTGGCCTTGTAGTCGTCGATGTCCTCAAACACGACCGCCCTGCCCCGGTGCACCAGAAGATGCGGCGAAGCCGCCGAGGGCTTCAGCACTGCGCCCTTGGGCGCGAGATTGCCGCGCAGCACGACGATGCCGCCGGACGACGTCAGCGCCTTCTCGGCGGGCAGGATGACCTCCTCGTTCCAGTTGACGACATCCTTGACTTCGTCCCAGACGGTTTCGCCGGAGACCGTCAGCGCGTCCTTGTGCAGAAGGCCGGCTTCGCCGAGGCGCTTCAGCACGACAGGCAGGCCGCCCGCATAGAAGAACTCTTCCATCAGGTACTTGCCCGACGGCATCAGGTTGACGATCGTCGGCACGTCGCGGCCACAGCGGTCCCAGTCGTCGAGCGTCAGATCGATGCCGACGCGGCCGGCAATGGCGAGCAGATGGATGACGGCATTGGTCGATCCACCGATCGCCGCATTGGTGCGGATAGCGTTCTCGAAGGCCTGCTTCGTCATGATCTCTGAGGGCTTCAGATCGTCCTTGACCATCTGCACGATACGGCGGCCGGTCAACTGCGCCATGACCTTGCGGCGGGAATCGACGCCCGGGATCGCGGCATTGCCTGACAGCGCCATGCCGAGCGCCTCGGCCATCGACGCCATCGTCGAGGCCGTGCCCATCGTATTGCAAGTGCCCGACGAACGGCTCATCGACGCTTCCGCTTCGAGGAATTCGGCCTGCGTCATCTCGCCGGCCTTCACCATCTCGGAGAACTTCCAGAGATGCGTGCCGGAGCCGACGCGTTCACCGCGGAAATAGCCGTTGAGCATCGGACCGCCGGTGACGACGATCGACGGCAGGTCGCAGGAGGCAGCACCCATCAGCAGCGACGGCGTGGTCTTGTCGCAGCCGACGAGCAGCACGCAGCCATCCATCGGCTGACCGCGGATTGCCTCTTCTACCGCCAGCGCCGCAAGGTTGCGGTACATCATCGCGGTCGGGCGGAAGGTGTTTTCCGATGCCGAGAACACCGGCACCTCGAGCGGGAAGCCGCCGGCCTCCCACACACCCGCCTTCACCTTCTCGGCGAGCTCTCTCAGATGGCCGTTGCAGGGGGTCATATCCGACCAGGTGTTGAGGATGCCGATAACCGGCCGTCCGTCGAACAGGTCGTGCGGATAACCCTGGTTCTTAAGCCAGCCGCGATGATAAATCACGTCGCGGCTCGTGCCGCCGTACCATTCCTGCGACCTCAGCCTGCGCGGCCATTCCGCTTTCTTCTTCATAATCTCTGTCCTTCAGGTGACTGCCGGGCCGCCTCGTACGGCCCGGATCATCGGATATCTCAAGCCAGCGTGTAAGCGGTCTTGACCGTTGTGTAGAACTCGGCGGCGTACTTGCCCTGCTCACGCGGGCCATAGGACGAGCCCTTACGGCCGCCGAACGGAACGTGGAAATCGACGCCTGCCGTCGGCAGGTTGACCATGACCATGCCGGCTTCGGAATTGCGCTTGAAATGCGTCGCATGTTTCAGGCTGGTCGTGGCGATGCCGGCCGAAAGGCCGAACGGCGTGTCATTGGCGATGGCAAGCGCCTCGTCGTAATCCCTAGCCCGGATCACCGAGACCACGGGTCCGAAGATCTCCTCGCGCGAAATGCGCATCTGGTTTGTGGCTTCGGTAAACAGCGTCGGCTGAAGGTAGAAGCCGGGTGTTTCGCGCGAGATGACCTCGCCGCCAAAGGCGAGCTTGGCGCCTTCCTTCTTGCCGATCTCGATATAGTCGGTATCGGTCTTCAACTGCCGCTCGTCGACGACGGGACCGATATGGGTGCCGGCCTTCAGTGCATTGTCGACGACGAGCGTCTTCAGCTTGTCGGTGAGCGCCGCGACGAACTTGTCGTGGATGCCTTCGGTGACGATCAGGCGCGAGGACGCCGTGCAGCGCTGGCCGGTCGAGAAGAAGCCTGAATTGGCGGCTGCCTCGACGGCGACGTTAAGGTCGGCATCGTCGAGCACGACCATCGGGTTCTTGCCGCCCATCTCGAGCTGGAACTTGCGGTTATGCTCGATGGAGGCGGCAGCCACGCGACGGCCGGTGCCGGTGGAACCGGTAAAGGTAATGCCGTGCACGTCGGGACTTTCGAGCATGGCCTGGCCGACGACCGAGCCCTTGCCCATGACGAGGTTCAGGACGCCCTTCGGCAGCCCTGCCCTGTTGAGGATATCGACGATCGCCCAGGAGCAGGCCGGCACCAGTTCGGCCGGCTTGAAGACGATGGTGTTGCCGTAGCAGAGCGCCGGCGCGATCTTCCAGGCGGGAATGGCGATCGGGAAGTTCCACGGCGTAATGATGCCGATAACGCCGAGCGCCTCCCGGGTGATCTCCACACCGATGTTCGGGCGAACCGACGGGATGACCTCGCCGGCCAGCCGCAGGGCTTCACCAGCGAAGAATTCGAAGATCTGCGATGCGCGGATGACTTCGCCAGTCGCCTCAGGCAAGGTCTTGCCCTCTTCGCGGGCAAGCAGCGCGCCGAGCTCGTCCTTGCGCGCCATGATCTCGTCGCCGGTCTTCTTCAGGATGACGTGGCGTTCCCAGATGCCCGAGCGCGACCAGGCCGGAAAGGCGGCCTTGGCGGCGGCGATGGCGTTTCTCGTATCTTCCGCGCTGCCGTCGGCATAGAGGCCGACGACCTCGTTCGTATCCGACGGATTGATGTTCTTCGTCGCGTTCGTGCCGACCCATTCGCCGGCGATCAGGTTTTGATAAATGGTCATGGGCTGAACAAGCCTCCTTTACCGTTTACATCACGATCCGGCCACCAGGCGGCCGGATCTCAAAAATCAGAGCTGCTTGACGGCGATTTCTTCTTCGGCCGCGATCTTCAGCGGATTCCTGAGCGGCAGGCCGAATTCGGCGACTTCGATCTCGAAGACGTCGCCCTCTTCCGTCTTGATGCCGTCGGCAAAGGACAGGGTCGCCGTGCCGAACATATGGACATGGACATCGCCGGGAACACGGAAGAGGCCATATTTGAAATGGTGATATTCGAGGTTCGCGAAGGTGTGCGACATGTTCGCCTCGCCCGACAGGAAGGGCTTTTCGAAGATCACCTTGTCGCCGCGCTTGATGCGTGAAGTGCCGCGGATATCGTCGGGTGCGGCGCCGATGCGGATTTCCGGACCATAGGCGGCCGGGCGCAGTTTCGAATGGGCCAGATAGAGATAGTTCATCCGTTCGGTGACGTGGTCCGAAAACTCGTTCGACAGGGCGAAGCCGATGCGGAACGGCGAGCCGTCCTTGGCGATGACGTAAATGCCGGCCATTTCAGGCTCTTCGCCGCCATCGAGCGCGAAGGAGGGCGAGATGAGCGGAGCGCCGGGGGCAGCCGTGCCATAGCCGTTGCCCTTGTAGAACCATTCGGGCTGCACGCCTTTTTCACCGGATTTCGGCTTGCCGTTCTCCAGGCCCATCTTGAACATCTTCATCGAGTCGGTCAGCGTTTCCTCGGCCGCCTCGCTGGTCTTCTTGTGCATCGAATCGCGGGTAGCGGCGGAGCCGAGATGGGTCAGGCCAGTGCCGGTCAGATGCAGGTGGGCGGCGTCGGGATGGGTGATCGGCGGCAGGAAGCGGCCTTCCGCATAGGCCTTTTCGAGATCGACGGCATCGCCGTAACCATGAGCCTCGATAACCGTTGCAAGCGACTTGCCGCCGTCGGCGGCTTCCATCGCCAGCGCATAGACACTGCCGGCATTCTTGACCGACCTTGCCGCGCCGCCCTGCTCGCGCACGGCGACGACGATCTCTCCGTTGGCACCCTTGATCTGGGAAATAAGCACGACTTCAATCCTTCTCGTTTCGGCGAGTCTCAGAAAAAGCTCCGCCTGTCCGGCTCCCACGGGAGCCGGAATCCATCATTCATATGACTGCGAATGCCTGGACTGCGCTTAGGCGCTCAGCCCTTGTTCTTGTTGTAGACGTCGAAGAACACGGCGGCGAGAAGCACCGCACCCTTGACCATCTGCTGCGAGTCGGTGCCGAGACCGTGGATCGACATGCCGTTGTTCATGATACCCATGATAAGCGCGCCGATCACCGCACCCGTCACCTTGCCGACGCCGCCCTGGGCCGATGCGCCGCCGATGAAGCAGGCGGCGATGACGTCGAGCTCGAGACCGAAACCGCCCTTGGCCGTCGCCGAGTTGAGGCGCAGCGCAACGATGAGGCCGGCAAGACCGGCAAGCAGGCCCATATTGGCGAAGGTCAGGAAGGTCAGCCGCTCGGTATTGATACCGGAAAGCTTCGTCGCCTTCTCGTTGCCGCCCATGGCGTAGATGCGGCGGCCGATCGTCGTACGGCGGGTAATGAAGGCATAGGCGGCGACGAGAACGAGCATGACGACCAGCACGTTCGGGAAGCCGCGATAGATCGACAGTTGGTAGCCGAGCCCCAGGATAGCGAGCGAGACAATAATGTTCTGGGCGAGGAAGAAGCCCATCGGCTCGACGTCATTGCCGTGCTTCTCGTTCGACAGGCGCTTGCGCCAGGCCAAGTAGAACAGGGTGACGGCGCCGACGACGGTCAGGATGATCGAGGTCGAGTTGATGCCGCCCATATCGAAGAGGTTGGGCAGGAAGCCGATGCTGATCAGCTGGAACTCCGGCGGGAACGGACCGATGCTGGTGCCGGTGCCCGATGCCGTCATCACGAACAGCGTCAGACCGCGGAAAACCAGCATGCCGGCGAGTGTGACGATGAAGGACGGGATCTTGTGATAGGCAACGAAATAGCCCTGCAGACCGCCGACCAGCGCGCCGAGCGCCAGGCAGACGACGCCTGCCAGCACATAATTCATGTGCCACTGCACCGTCATCACGCCGGCGATGGCGCCGATGAAGCCGACGACGGAGCCGACCGACAGATCGATATGGCCGGCGACGATGACGAGCAGCATGCCGAGCGCCATGATGACGATAAACGAGTTCTGCAGGATGATGTTGGTCAGGTTGAGCGGCCTGAAGAGAACGCCGCCGGTCGAGAACTGGAAGAACACCATGATCGCGATGAGTGCGATGAACATGCCGTATTCGCGGATGTTGCCGCGAATGTAGTCTCCGATCGAGACGACACGCCCCTGCTCAGCGATGGGTTGATTGATCGGCGTCATTGTTTCTTCTCCCCTGAGCGCATGATAGCGCGCATGATGGTTTCCTGGCTTGCTTCTCCCTTCGGCAGTTCAGCGACGATGCGTCCTTCGTTCATCACGTAGATGCGGTCACAAGTGCCAAGCAGTTCGGGCATTTCCGACGAGATCATCAGAACGCCTTTCCCATCGGCGGCAAGCTGGTTGATGATAGTATAGATTTCGTATTTCGCGCCGACATCGATGCCGCGCGTCGGCTCGTCCAGGATCAGGACATCGGGGCCGGAGAACAGCCACTTCGACAGCACCACCTTCTGCTGGTTGCCGCCGGAAAGATTGACCGTCTCCTGGAATATGCTGGAGGAGCGTATGCGCAGCTTCGACCGATAGTCGGCCGCAACGCGCGATTCCTTGACGCTGTCGATGACCGAGGCATTGGACACAGCCTTCAGATTGACGAGGGTCGTATTGTGCAGGATCGTGTCGTTGAGCACCAGGCCGAGTTGCTTGCGGTCTTCGGTGACATAGGCGAGACCGGCGTCGATCGCCTTGCGCACGGTGCTGACATCGACCGGCTTGCCGTGCATCAACGCTTCGCCCGAGATCTTGTGGCCATAGGACTTGCCGAACAGGCTCATGGCGAATTCGGTGCGCCCTGCCCCCATCAGCCCGGCGATACCGACGACCTCGCCCTTGCGGAGGGTGATGTTGATATTGTGCAGGACCTGACGGTCGCGGTGCTGCTGGTGATAGGCGTTCCAGTTCTTCACTTCGAGAATGGTTTCGCCGATCGGCACCGAACGCGGGGGATAGCGGTCTTCGAGATCGCGGCCGACCATGTTGCGGATGATAATGTCTTCGCTGATCTCGTCGGCGTGACAGTCGAGCGTCTTAACGGTCATACCGTCGCGCAGGACGGTGATCTGGTCGGCAACCTTGCGGATTTCGTTCAGCTTGTGGGAAATGATGATCGAGGTGATGCCCTGCTTGCGGAATTCCATCAGCAGCATGAGCAGCGCATCGGAATCGCTTTCGTTGAGCGAGGCCGTCGGCTCGTCGAGGATGAGCAGCTTGACGCTCTTCGACAGCGCCTTGGCGATTTCGACGAGCTGCTGCTTGCCGACACCGATGTCGGTCACCAGCGTGTTCGGAGATTCGGACAGGCCGACCTTCTTGAGCAACTGCTTGGTGCGGTTGAAGGTCTCATCCCAGCTGATGACGCCATTCTTGGCGTTCTCGTTGCCGAGGAAGATGTTTTCGCCGATCGACAGCAACGGCACGAGCGCCAGTTCCTGGTGGATGATGACGATGCCGATTTCTTCGGAGTCCCTCAGCGCCTTGAAGTGGCGCGTCTCGCCTTCATAGACGATATCGCCGTCATAACTTCCGGTGGGATAAACACCCGATAGCACTTTCATCAGCGTCGATTTGCCGGCCCCGTTTTCGCCTACCAATGCGTGAATTTCACCCTTGCGAACCTTGAGGTTCACGTTCTCCAGCGCCTTGACGCCCGGGAACGTCTTGGTGATGCTCCGCATTTCGAGGATGGTATTGTCCATAGTCAAATTTCCAGCGTCCCCAGCCCGTCAATGGGTGGGTAATCATAAAATCGAAGGCCGGAACCCGCAAGCGCAGGCTCCGGCCTCCAGCTTAACTTACTTCAGCTTGTCTTCGGTGTAGTAACCGCTGTCGATCAGGACCTGCTTGTAGTTGGTCTTGTCGACGGCAACCGGCTTCAGCAGATAGGACGGTACGACCTTGACGCCGTTGTCGTAGGTCTTGGTGTCGTTGACCTCGGGCTCCTTGCCGGACATGACGGCATCGACCATGGAAACCGTGACCTTGGCGAGTTCGCGGGTGTCCTTGAAGATCGTCGAGTACTGTTCGCCAGCGATGATCGACTTGACCGACGGGATTTCAGCGTCCTGGCCGGTGACGATCGGCAGCGGCTGGCTGGCAGTGCCGTAACCAACGCCCTTCAGCGAGGAGATGATGCCAATCGAGAGGCCGTCATAGGGAGACAGGACGGCGTCGACCTTGGCGTCGGTGTAGTTGGCCGAGAGCAGGTTGTCCATGCGGGCCTGGGCCGTTGCCGGATCCCAACGCAGCGTGCCGACCTTGTCCATGCCGGTCTGGCCGGACTTCACGACGAGCTTGCCCGAGTCGATGTAGGGCTGCAGGACGGACATGGCGCCATCATAGAAGAAGAAGGCGTTGTTATCATCCGGCGAACCGCCGAAGAGTTCGATGTTGAACGGGCCCTTGCCGTCCTTGAGGCCGAGACCGTCAACGATGGAGTTGGCCTGAAGAACGCCGACCTGGAAGTTGTCGAAGGTGGCGTAGTAGTCGACGTTTGCCGAATCGCGGATCAGGCGGTCATAAGCAATGACCTTGATGCCGGCATCATGGGCCTTCTGGAGAACGTCGGACAGCGTCGTGCCGTCGATCGAAGCGATGACGAGAACCTTGACGCCCTTGGTCACCATGTTTTCGATCTGCGACAGCTGGTTCGGAATGTCATCGTCGCCATACTGCAGGTCGGTGCCGTAACCGGCAGCCTGCAGCTGCTTGACAATGTTGTTGCCGTCGTCGATCCAGCGAGCCGAAGCCTTGGTCGGCATTGCAATGCCGACGGTGCCCTTGTCCGCGGCCATCGCCGGTGCAACGAATGAAGCGACGCCGAAGGCAGCCGCAGCCATCAATGAGATAATGGATTTCATTTCTCTCTCCCTTGTTAATAGAGCAGCGGACGAAAAATCGCCCGCCCCGAAACTGTGGCAGGTTCCGTATTGGATAGTTACTTCAGATGGTGAGAAACGAAGTAGGTCTCCTCCACGATCTCACACGTGTTGAGTGCCAACCAGCACACGGCGGCAAACTGGTATGGATTCCTATAACTGTCAAATAGAATAAGTGGTAATGTGCATAACAATTTTGGTATATCGTTAAAAAGTATTACTTTTGATGGAGCGCAGTGGGGAGGCTGCAACCATGACGATCGTTTCAGAGCCCGTTTTGATGGATCATGTCGACATCCACAGTGACAATTTTGGCGACGACAGCTTTCTCCGTTCGGGACTTAAGCTGAATCACCTGCGCATCATCGTCGCAATCGAAGATAGTGGACAGATTTCCGCAGCCGCAGAAGTTCTCAACATCTCACAGCCCGCCGCATCGCGCATGCTGTCGGAAATGGAGGCGATTACCAAGACATCGCTCTACGAGCGCGTCGCCCGCGGCGTGGTGCTGACGACCTTCGGTGCGGCGCTTGCCAGGCGCGCCCGCAAGATCCTTCTGGAGTTGCGAGAGGCGAGCCGCGAGATCGGCGAATTGAAGAGCGGCAAGGGCGGCTCGGTCTTCATCGGTGCGGTGACGGCGCCGGCCATGAGCCTCGTCGTGCCGGCGATCGACAGGGTGCGCAAGGCCTATCCTGGAATAGAGATCAACATCCAGGTGGAGACGAGCAACGTGCTCGCCCGCGAGTTGCTTGCCGCCCGTCACGACTTCATCATCGGCCGCATTCCCGACGACCTCAACCCGCGCCTGTTCGAGGTGAAAGAGATCGGCATCGAACGGGCCTGCCTGATCGTGCGCAACCGCCATCCGCTCTTGAAAAGGAAGAAGACGAGCAGCCTTATCGATGTCCGGGATTACGACTGGGTGTTCCAGCCGCCGGGCACGCTGCTCCGCCGCACGATCGAGGACATCTTCCTGTCACACGACGTGGCACTGCCGGAGAACATCGTCAACACCTCGTCGCTGTTGCTCACCTGCGCCATCGTCTGCGAAACCGATGCGATCGCCCCCGTGGCTGTCGACGTCGCCCATTTCCTCGCAAGCCAAGGCGCAAGGGCGTCCGACGTGCGCATGCTGCCGATCGATTTCGACATCAACGTCAAGCCCTACAGCCTGATCACCGCGAGAGAACGGGCCCTGCCGCCGAGCGCCAAGCTGCTCTATAACATCATCATCGAGGAGAGCCGCAAGCAGGGCGGTTAGATCCCGGCGCCGGGCCGCGGTTCTCGGACGACAGATGCTCCACCGATTTAAACCCGGCAAGCCCTGCGCCATCTTGCCAGGATCTAATGTCTTCGAGAGGAAGGCGCATGCTGTTCGGACAATCGGTATTTCAATCAGTGCTCGAGCGGCTGAGGGCGGAGGAAGAACCGGCCGAAGAGACGCAAGCGCCGGCTGCCCACCGCGTATCCGGGCTCGCCACCGGCCTCGCATTCGATGTCATGCAAGGCATCTCGGTCGCCTCGCAGCGGATTGGCGAAGCCTATTTCGATAATCTGGCAAGCGGGCCTGCGGCCGAGGAGGCTCCCCCGCCGCAGCCGGAGCCCGTCATGCCGAACCATCTCGCCCGCATTGCCCCCGAAGAGATCGCCATCGAACTGGCGATCGCTGCCGCCGATACCCAACAGACGCTGAACGAGAAGCGGCGCGCCTTTGCCAAGGCCAATCATCCTGATGGTGTCGCGGCGCCTTTCCGCGACAATGCCAACAGGCGCATGATGGTCGCCAATCTGCTGATCGACGAGGCGCTGCGCCGCCTGCCGCGTAGCTGAAAACTTTCTCCCATGCAGGCAAATTTTCCGGGCTTTGAGGAGCCGTCGATTTGCGACAGCTATATGGGCTGCTTTTCAGTTGCGTCAATGGATTCGACCTCGGCTATGGAAGTGATTAACAAGCTCAGCTTAGGCCTGGCGATCCTGCTTATCGTCGGATACGCGCTGGGGCTGCCGTTCACTCTCAAGACGCATCGGGAGTCTTTTGCTGCCGCCGAGCATGCCGCGACCGACGAAACCCCTTGGCCGATTGGGTTGGCGCTGACCACGCTGGCCGGTGTCACGATACTGGTCGCGCTGGTCAGCGAGATCTTCGTCGAGTCGGTGCAGGAGGCTGCCAAGGTTTATGGAATGACACCTGCCTTCGCCGGTTTCGTCGTCGTCGCACTGGTGGGCGGCGCAGCCGAAATGGCTTCGGCATTTTCCGGTGCACGAAGGCTTAAATTTTGCGAAAGGCTTAGCAGACCAGATGCTGACGAAGCTGATGAAAGCGGAAAATCTTGTCGTGCTCGGACCCGATCGGCCGGGTGCCCCCAACCGATCGTTCCACAGTTCAATCTGCAGGGACGCGTGGTTATCGAGGGATCGGCCTTTCCTGGAGTCTGACGAAGCCCATCAAGGATGTCTCCATAGCCTAGCGTTTCAGATCATATGTTTGATGGGATGCGCGAAGCTCAGCCAAGGTTTTGCCGACGCAGGTGCCTCCACCTTCGCCGCCGATCGCCTTGGCCTTGCCGTCAAGCGTGATCGTGCCGGCGATGCGTTCGGACGCCTGATAGGTTGCAACGCCATCCTGCGAGATGCGTGACAAGTAGAAGGTGTGGTAGGTTTCATTGTACTTGCACTGGATGACCAAAGGAAATTGCTCAAACAGATCGTCCTGCGCCTGTACGGCGAGTAGAAAGGTCACCAGCCACAGCAGACCCGCAACGCATGTAGTGACCGCGGCATTCGATCTCCGGCCGAATAAGTATCTCATTGTTCAACCCCTCTTTGAACGATCGAGCTTCAATCCATCGCGGCTTTTGCTTCCGTGCTTCTGCATTACCTTATTCCCGAAGCGCCCCCGACGTCCGGGCGAAATGCGTCAGGTGGTGAGCGCGATGAGCGCATCACGATCCAGAAGGCGAACGACACGCTGCAGCTTGCCTTTCAGGCAAAGGACGCCTTTTTCGCGGAGTTTCGTGAAGCAGCGGGCAACCGTCTCGACTGTCAGCCCGAGATAGTCGGCGACATCGCTGCGCGACATCATCATATCGAATTCCGGATCTTCCGGATGACGATCCGCCATTTCGCAAACGAAGGCCGCGACCCGCTTCAGCGCGCTTTGCTCGGTGATGACGAGCTGCTTGTGTTGCGCCTTTGCCAGGTTCGTCAACGCGATGTGAAGAAGGTCGACAGGGACGACCGCGTTCTGGTTGGTTCGAAAAGGTCTGATGGAGGTCTCGCAGACGGCTTCCGCGAAGTCGGTGCGAACTTTCCCGCTTTCAAGGCCGAACCATTCGCCCTCGCCGCAGAATGACAGGATATATCGCTGTCCGCTGGACGTCAGGCGGTAAATCCGCACCGCGCCGGTTTCGACCTGATAGATTGCGAGTGCATATTCGCCTTCGCTGTAGATTGTCTCGTTGGCCTTCAGCCTGATCGACTGATCCTTGGTTGTTGCGACAGAAGTTCCAGGGTGACGGCCAGGAACTGCCGGTTGCCTCATGGCCGCGTGGTGTTGAAGCATATGCATCGCCCCCCAATCGTCTGGCAACATAACCAATCGCCGTTTGCCCCGATATTCGAGACACCCCTTAAGTATCGCTACTGAAGCCAGACCCCGAGAGTTGTGTGAGGCGGTGACGGGCCTAACGGGCATGCGTCCAAGCTCCATGATCGGACAGGGCCTTGGCGGTTTCGACCGGCTGTGCTGCCGTGTCCAGTGTGATGGCCATCCGCATGAGTTCCGCCAGATTACGTGCGCCCATTTTGGCCATCACGTTGGCGCGGTGGACTTCGACCGTACGTGCGCTGATACCAAGATGATAGGCGATCATCTTGTTCTGCAGGCCATCAAGCACACCGGTCAGAACCTGGTGTTCGCGCTCCGTGAGCTGGCGAAGACGCGCTGCAACGCTCTCGGAATCAGCGATGGCTCCGCCCGGGCGCCTCTGTCCCACCGCCGCGTTGATCGCCGCTATAAGCGCCTCGTCTCCGACGGGTTTTTCAAGGAATTCGGATGCGCCCGCCTTCATCGCCCGGACGGCGGCGGCGATGTCGCCCTGACCGGTAATGACAATGACCGGAACGTTTAGCCTGAAACGGCGCAGACGCTGGAGCAGTTCGATGCCATCGACATCGGGCATGCGCAGGTCCGTCACGAGGCAGCTTCGTCCCGAAAGCGGCAATAGTTCCAGAAAGGCTTGGGCAGAGCTATGCGTGCGAACCGCGAAACCTGCCGAGACCAACAGAAACGTCAAAGATCGCCTGAGCGACTCCTCGTCATCGACGAGATGGATCGTGAGGTCGTTTGCCATTGGTTGTTGTCTCCACCAGCGGAAGGGAAAACGAAAGGATTGAACCGCCATCCATTCGATTGCGCGCGCTTATGCGACCGCCATGCGCCTCGATGATGCGCTTGGACAATGCCAGGCCCATGCCGAGGCCACGCGGTTTGCTAGTCACGAAGGGACGAAACAGCGCCTCTTCGATGTCGATCGCAATTCCGCAGCCATTGTCGGTTACGTCGACAATGAGGCGGGATAAATCGTCGGTTCTGGTTCGGATGGCAATATGCGGCTGCGCAATAGCGTCGGTAGCCTCCACGGCATTGCGAACAAGGTTGGTCAGCACCTGCGCGATCTGGACGCGGTTGGCAAGCACAGCGTCCCGCTCCGCTTCGAGCTGAAACTCGGCGCAAAGGCCTTTTCGCTGCGATCCGGCAAGCGCGAATGCCGTCGCCTCATGAATAAGCGCGTGCATCGCCTCGATCTTTCTCTCGTCGGCGCCACGCTTGGCGAATTCCCTGATGTTCTGCACGATCTTTCCCGCCCACAGGGCGTGCTGCGTAATCTCGGACAGGGCTTCACGGAGGTCTTCGCCATGGCCGCGATGATCCTTGGTCAGAAGCCGCCCGCAACCTTGCGCGTATGCGGCGATCGACGCCAGCGGCTGGGCAAGTTCATGAGCCAGGGTCGATGTCATTTCCCCGAGCGCAACTATTCTGGCGATGCGGGCAAGCTCCCGCTGAAGCTCCTGGACACGCTGCAAAGTCTCGCGTTCGGTGCGGAAGTCCTCGAAGATCACCGCAGAGAAGTGTCCTTTGCTGTCCTGCTCCCTGATGATCGTCAGGGCCGTCGGAAATTGAGCGCCGCTCCTGGTGATCGCCACGCCGGACCGCACCACGCCCCGGTCCGCCCAGCGTCCCTTCAACGAAACATCCGGTGTCGGATACCAGACGAAGTCGATGTCCTGACCGAGCAATTCGTCTTCCTCATAACCGAACAACGCCACGGCAGCCCTGTTGCAGGCCGAAATCCGGTGGTGGTCGGTAATGAAGAACACAGCGTCCGGGAGGTGTTCATAGAATTGCCGGATCCAGTCCACCGACGGTCCGCTGTCGTCCTCACGCAAATTTCCCCGCCGGTCGCGGCCTGTCATCCGAGCTTCCATGAATGAGGTTCGTCCCGCGACGTCCGGGTCAACGCGATCGCATTCGTCGACATGCGGCGCCTCCATCTTGATAGACATGATGGTTCCCTCCGCCCTTTGAGGACCAGTCGGCCCTTGATGGGCTTAGCCTCTCACAATGACTTGAGACATTAACACCTTTGGGAAATGGGACGGTGTAGTATCGCGTAGCCTCTATGGGTGTCCCGTGCCGATTGCTGGTCGAAAACCCTAGTCTTCCTTGTGTTTTGCCTCCGCTCCCTCCATTGATCCGGCTCAATGCCGCGGGTCTATTCTTCCGCTACTCTGGCAGCAAATGGGCTCACGGCCACTTGAGGAGCAGGAAGATGAAGAAGATTGCCCTTGCTATTGCCATTTCGACCGCCGCGCTGGTTGCGGCGCCTGTCGACGCCCAGCAGACCCGCAAGGAATACCGGCGCATGAACTGGGCCGAGAACCTGCCGGGGCACATCAAAACCTATCATGACAAGCGGTTTTCAATCGTCAGCTTTCGAACGGCGGTTGAAGTGGGCGCCATGCCTTCGCCTGGCAGCGAAGAACATGTGAAGGAAATCCGGGCGGCTATCCGTTCCAACCCTTGGCTCGTCCAGCAATTGAAGGCCAAGAAGCTGACGCCCAATCAAATAGAATGGGTGACGCGCGCCCGTAACGGTAACCTGACCTTCTATATTGAGTGAGTGTTGCCGAAGCCACAGGGCCTCATCGTCTAACGGAAGGGCGGAACAATGATGTCGTTGCGCCGCCGCCTGCAAAGCGCCGGCTGGGGAACCAATGCTGGACGTGCGACCGGCCTGCCTAAGAACAGCCCCGTATCCGGTCGACGCTCGTGCACCATCGGGGAGGGTTCGGTGAAGTGGCGGTTGGTCGTCGAAGCTCCATTCGAAGAGGATATCGAACTCGCAGTCATCGACGGCGATGGTATCCACGCCCTGGTTTTTCCATGCCAGCGCCTGGCGCGCGGATGGGCCAATGCCTTGACGGGCGAGATCCTGGACGTTCATCCCACCCATTGGCGCGCATGGCAGATACGGCCAGACGATGGGTCCGATCTTCACTGAGCGACGGCATATTCCGGGTGCTGAGGGCCGGAGTCACGAATGCTGCACCGCACCTTGTCTGCAATCAATGACATGAGTGGACCGGCCAAAATAATCTGACGCTGTTCAAAGAGCCGGCGGCGCGGCCGCTATCCCCGTTGCTGGAAGGAGGACCACATGCGTGGTTTCGGTGTTCATTCTGAGGTCGGAAAACTGAGAACCGTCATGGTCTGCCGACCATCTTTGGCTCATCAGCGCCTGACGCCTGCAAACTGCCATGATCTGCTTTTTGACGATGTCCTCTGGGTCCATGAGGCCCAGAAGGACCATTATGATTTCGTCCTGAAGATGCAGGAAAGAGGAGTGGAGGTCCTCGAACTCCACGATCTGCTCGGTCAGGCCCTCGCCAACAAGCAGGCGCGCGATTTCATCCTGGACCGGCGCATCACCCCGAATGTGCTTGGCTCGCAGGTTGCCGAAGCAATGCGTCCGTGGCTCGATGAAATGCCGGCTACGCAACTTGCCGCTTTCATGATCGGTGGCATCGCGATCTCCGACCTACCTGACGTCAAGGCCAAGGCGTTGATGCTCAGCGCCCTGCCGGAAAGCGATTTCGTCATCCCGCCCATTCCCAACACACTATTCCAGCGCGATCCCTCCTGCTGGATCTATAACGGCGTGACCTGCAACCCGATGTTCTGGCCGGCGCGACGCGCCGAGACACTGATTCAGCGTGCCATCTACAAGTTTCATCCGATCTTCCAGGGCGGCGATTTCCAGATCTGGTGGGGTGACGCCGATCATCAATTCGCCAATGCCTCGATGGAAGGCGGCGACGTCATGCCGATCGGGAACGGCACGGTGTTGATCGGCATGGGCGAGCGCACCACCTATCAGGCGGTCGGCCAGGTGGCTCAGGCCCTTTTCAGAAGCAAGGCGGCGAAGCGAGTGATCGGCTGCCTGATGCCGAAGAGCCGCGCGGCAATGCATCTCGACACGGTTTTCAGCTTCTGCGACCGCGACGTCGTCACACTGTTTGCCGAGGTCGTCGATCAGATCCGTTGCTACAGCATGCATCCCAAGGACGACGACGGCACATTCGAGATCCATCCCGAAAATACGCCGATGCTCGATGTCGTCGCCGAAGCGCTCGACCTGCCGAAGCTACGAACCGTCGAGACCGGCGGCAATTCCTATCAGGCCGAACGCGAACAATGGGACGACGGCAACAATGTCGTTGCACTCGAACCCGGCGTTGTCGTCGCCTACGACCGAAACACCTACACGAATACGCTGCTGCGCAAGGCGGGTGTCGAGGTCATCACCATTCGCGGCTCCGAACTCGGACGTGGCCGTGGTGGCGGGCACTGCATGACGTGCCCAATCTGGCGCGACCCCGCTTACTGACCTTCCATCCACGAACCAGACGACGGAGCAAGACCATGAGTTTCAATCTGCGCAATCGATCGCTTCTGACCGTGCAGGACTATACGCCGCGGGAATTCCGCTATCTCCTCGATCTCGCCCGCGATCTGAAGCGGGCCAAATATGCCCGCACCGAGCAGGAGCATCTGAAGGGCAAGGAAATCTGCCTGATCTTCGAGAAAACCTCGACAAGAACGAGATGCGCCTTCGAAGTCGCCTGCTCGGACCAGGGCGCCAACGTGACCTATCTCGATCCGTCCGGCTCACAGATCGGCCACAAGGAATCCTTTAAGGACACGGCGCGGGTGCTGGGGCGCATGTATGATGCGATCGAATATCGCGGCTCCGCCCAGAAGGGAGTGGAGACGCTGGCAAAATATGCCGGCGTCCCGGTCTATAATGGCCTGACCGATGAGTATCATCCGACGCAGATGATCGCAGACGTCATGACCATGCGCGAGCACAGCGACAAGCCGATCGCTGAGATCAAATATGCCTATGTCGGCGACACCCGCTCGAATATGGGGCATTCCCTGCTGATCGTGGGCTGTCTACTCGGCATGGATGTGCGCATCTGCGGCCCGAGATCGCTGTGGCCTTCGGAAGAATACATGAAGATCGCCAGGGATTTGCAGCAGGCCTCGGGCGCGCGGCTCCTGGTTACCGAAGATCCGAGAGAGGCGGTCAAGGACGTCGATTTCATCCACACCGACGTCTGGGTCTCGATGGGCGAGCCGAAGGACGTCTGGCGCGAACGCATCAAGCTGCTCACCCCTTACCAAGTCAATCAGGACCTGATGAAGGCGACCGGCAATCCGCAGACCAAGTTCATGCATTGCCTGCCGGCATTCCACGACACCGAGACAACGCTCGGCAAGCAGATTGCCGAAGATTACGGCATGGAGAACGGGCTCGAAGTGACCAACGACGTCTTCGAATCCGAAGCCAACGTCGCCTTCGAACAGGCAGAAAACCGCCTGCACACGATCAAGGCCCTACTCGTTGCAACCCTGGGAGACTAGCATGCGTGTGGTCATTGCGCTTGGCGGCAATGCGCTTCTCCGGCGCGGGGAAGCGATGACCGCCGATACCCAAAGGCGGAACGCGCGCATCGCCGCTGAGGCGATCGCGCCCCTGGCGGCCGAACACGAGATCGTCGTAACCCACGGCAACGGGCCGCAGGTCGGGCTGCTCGCGCTCCAGGGCGCGGCCTACAAACCAGAGGAGGCCTATCCGCTCGATGTTCTCGGCGCCGAGACCGAGGGCATGATCGGCTATATGCTGGAACAGGAGCTGGGCAATCTCCTGCCGTTCGAGCAACCTCTGGCAACGCTTCTTACCATGGTGGAAGTCGACGCCGAGGATTCCGGTTTCCGGAACCCTACCAAGTTCGTCGGGCCGGTCTACGACAAGGGCGAGGCGGATCGGATCCGCACGGAGAAGGGTTGGGTGTTCAAGCAGGACGGCGAAAAATGGCGACGTGTCGTTGCCTCGCCGGCGCCGAAGCGCATTTTCGAGATCCGGCCGGTCCGCTGGCTTCTGGAGCAGCGCACCATCGTCATTTGTGCGGGCGGCGGCGGCATTCCGACCATGTACGAGAAGGGCGCCGATCGGAAGCTGATCGGCGTCGAGGCCGTCATCGACAAGGATCTGTGCTCGGAACTGCTGGCGCGTGAACTCCAGGCCGATCTTTTGATCATGGCGACGGATGCCGAGGCTGTGTGCATCGATTGGGGCAAGCCGTCACAGAAGGCGATCCACCGCGCTCGTCCTGACGATCTCGCCCAGTTCTCCTTCCCGGCCGGCTCTATGGGCCCGAAGGTCGATGCTGCCTGCCATTTTGCCCGGGCAAACGGCAAGACGGCCGCAATCGGCTCTCTTGCCGAAATTGCCGGGATGGTGCGCGGCGACCGCGGGACGATCATCGACGAGCGTATTGACACCTTGAGTTGGCACGCCTGACGGCGTGGTCCGTCAGGCAAACTTATCCTGAGACGGGAGCGGTTGCGTTACGGCGCTCGCTGCCGTCTCCTTGTCTGTCGCGCCAGCCGCATTGCGTCTTTGCCAGACATAGACGGGGATGCCGAGCATCAGCAGCACGAGGCCGTAGAGCACCGGTTCGGCGCCGGAGCCGTAAAGGGTGAAGATCGCAAAGATGAACGCGATGAGCTCGATCGCGCTTGCCCGCGGCATTCGCCCTTCAGTCATGCCCGCGACAAGGCTTCCGGCAAGCGCGCAGAAAGCATAGGGAACGACGGCGGCCATGGTGCTCAGCCCGACCATCAGCCGATAGACGGCGGCAAAGCCTTCGGAACCGAGCGCCTGGACGAGCACGAGGAGCGTTGCGAACGAGGCCGAGATGATCATGCCCCACGCCGGCACGCCTCGTGGGGAGAGCCGGGCAAACAGCGGCGGAAACAGCCCGTCTCGGGCAGCAGCCATCGGAACCTGCCCCATCAGCAAGGTCCAGCCGTTGAGCGCGCCGATCGAGGAGACCAGAACCGCAAGCGAGATCGCCAGTTCGCCGGGCCGTCCCCACATGATCCCAGCCGCCTGGGAAAATGGCGCAACCGACTGAACAAGCTGTTCACGGGGCACGAGGCCCATCACCACGATTGTGCCAAGCACATAAAGGGCAGCGGCGATGGAAATGCCGAGGACGGTCGATCGCGGGATTGTCCGCTCCGCATTCTCCACGTCGCCGGCTGGAACGGTCGCTGATTCCAGCCCCAGATAGGCAAACATGGTGAGAGGCGCCAGTGTCGCAAAGGACTGCAGCAACGGCTGACCGCTCGGATTGAATTCGGCGAAATGCGAGGTATCGATGTAGAGAAGGCCGATGATAGCAACGGCGCCGAAGGGCAGCAGTTTAGCGTACGTCGTGACCTGCGCGAAGACACCGGCCGCGTGAACGCCGCGAAGATTGACGAGCACGATCGCCCAGATTACGCCGAGCGTCAGGACGGTCGCGGCGAAGCGGTTGGCAAGGGTAGGGAAGAGATCCACCATCACGCCGGCGAAGGCAATAGCGATAACGGGCAGCGATGTCCATATCGAGATCCAATAGCCCCAGGCGATCAGAAAGCCGGCGAAATCGCCATAGGCGAGCCGTGTATAAGCGTAGGGGCCGCCGACAGCGGGCACGAGGCTCGCCAGGCGCGCGAAGGTCAGGCCCAGGCAAATCGCGCCGGCGCCCATGATGATCCAGACGACAATCGCAAGGTTGCCGTAGGGCGCGACCGCGGCCGGTGAAAGATAAAAGCCCGAGCCCACCATATTGCCGACCACGATGGCGGTGCAGGCAGCAAGTCCGAGGCTCTTGCCATTTTGCGACGTTGTCATGAGCTTCCCCCCGCGAGCCGGCTGCCCGGAGCCGATGTCTCTGCGGACCGCCTTCAAGCCGTAATTGTCGTAGCAAAAACCGGCTGCCGCAATCCGGATCAATGCGTAGTCTGGCGGGCTGGTGTAGCCTTCGTCATCGAGATAAAGCTGCTAAAGCACGTCGGATGAGGGGCGGAGCGGAGGTGAAGTCGACGATGCTGAGCGAGCAGGGGTTTCTCAGGATATCGATTGCAGCGACCGTCGTGGTCGCAACGCTGGGCGTCGTCTTCGGCATTCTTTCCGGCTCTTTCTCGATAGCCTTCGATGGCGTTTACTCGCTGGCCGATGCCGCGATGACCGGGCTTGCGCTCCGGGTTTCGAACCTGATCATTCAATCCACGCAGAGCGATGCCCGATCCGGCAGAATTCGTAACCGCTTCACCATGGGATTCTGGCATCTGGAGCCGATCGTGCTGATGCTCAACGGCTGCCTGCTGATGACGGTCGGCGTCTATGCGCTGATCAGCGCCATCATCAGCATCCTGAATGGCGGCCACGAACTGCAATTCGGCATGGCGGTCGCCTATTCCGCAGCGACCTTGCTTGTCTGCGCGGTCATGGCCTTCCTCGGCATCAGGCTGAACGCCCGCATCAAATCGGATTTCATCTCGCTCGACGTCAAGGCGTGGATCATGTCGGGCGGCATTGCGCTTGCGCTGCTCGTCGCATTCCTGATCGGCATGGCGGTGCAGGCAACCCCGGCAGCGTGGCTTGCCAGCTATATGGACCCGGCAGTTCTGGCGCTTGTCTGCCTTGTCATGATTCCCCTTCCGGTGGGCACCGTCTGGAAGGCATTGAGCGAGATCCTGCTGATCGCCCCCGTCGACCTGCAGGAACATGTCGACCGTGTCGCCCTGGAGACGGTTCGCCGTCTCGGCTTCCTCTCCCATCGCGCCTATGTTGCCCGGGTCGGCCGCGCAATGCAGATCGAACTTTATTTCATCGTCCCCGAAGGTCTTCCTGCCAAGACCGTGGAAGAATGGGACACGCTCCGCGACGAGATCGGCAACGCGATCGGTGACGAAAGCGCGAATCGCTGGCTGACCATCGCCTTCACCGCCGATGCGGAATGGGCTGAATAGGCAGTCAAAATCCAAGTTCGGCCTACGACGTCGAAATGCTTGGCGTCACCTTGATTGCAATCAAGGACGCTCCACGACCGCTCATGTACGATCCTTCGACCTGAGATGCAGCGGGCTGCATGGCGGCCGCAGCCTTTGATATCGGTTTCTGGAGGAACGCATGGAATTCCAGATGGCATTTCCGATAGCGGTCATCGACGAGGATTTCGATGGCAAGAGTGCTGCCGGACGCGGAATGCGCGATCTGGCCGCAGCCATTGAAAAGGAAGGGTTCCGGATCGTCTCCGGTATTTCCTATGAGGATGCCCGCCGTCTCGTGCATGTCTTCAACACCGAGTCATGCTGGCTGGTTTCGGTCGACGGCACCGAGGACAGGGTCACGCGCTGGCTGGTACTGGGGGAGGTTCTCGCCGCAAAACGGCAAAGAAACGACCGCCTGCCGATCTTCCTATTCGGCGACGATACCACGGCGGAAGACGTTCCGGCCACGGTTTTGCGCCACGCCAATGCCTTCTTCCGGCTGTTCGAGGATTCGGCGGAATTCATGGCGCGCGCCATCGCGCAGGCCGCCCGCAACTATCTCGACCGGCTGCCGCCGCCGATGTTCAAGGCGCTGATGGATTATACGCTGGAAGGCGCCTATTCCTGGCACACGCCGGGCCATGGCGGCGGCGTCGCGTTTCGCAAGAGCCCTGTCGGCCAGCTCTTCTACGCGTTCTTCGGCGAAAATACGCTGCGATCCGATATTTCCGTATCGGTCGGCAGCATCGGTTCGCTTCTCGATCACGTCGGGCCGATCGCCGAGGGCGAGCGCAATGCCGCGCGCATCTTCGGTACCGACGAAACTCTCTTCGTCGTCGGCGGCACGTCGACTGCCAACAAGATCATATGGCACGGCATGGTCGGGCGCGGCGATCTCGTGCTGTGCGACCGCAACTGCCACAAATCAATCCTGCATTCCCTCATCATGACGGGCGCCACCCCAATCTATCTGACGCCGTCGCGCAATGGACTCGGCATCATCGGTCCGATCTCGAAGGATCAGTTCACGCCTGAAGCGATCGCCGGCAAGATCGCCGCCAGCCCGTTCGCGGGACAGACCAGCGGCAAGGTCCGGCTGATGGTCATCACCAACTCAACCTATGACGGACTATGCTACAACGTCGATGCGATCAAGGCATCGTTGGGCGACGCGGTCGAAGTGCTGCATTTTGACGAGGCCTGGTATGCCTATGGCAACTTCCACGAATTCTACGACGGTTTCCACGGGATATCGTCAAACCAGCCGGCACGGTCGAAGAACGCCATCACCTTTGCCACGCACTCGACGCACAAGCTGCTGGCCGCCCTTTCCCAGGCATCGATGATCCATATCCAGCATGCCGAGACCAAGCGTCTCGACATCACCCGCTTCAACGAAGCCTTCATGATGCATACCTCGACCTCGCCGCAATATGGCATCATCGCCTCCTGCGATGTCGCGGCCGCCATGATGGAACAGCCAGCCGGCCGCGCCCTGGTGCAGGAGACGATTGATGAGGCGATCAGCTTCCGCCGGGCGATGAACGCGGTGAGGAAACAGACGGAAGGCACCTGGTGGTTTGACGTCTGGGAGCCGACGGCTGCCGGGCAGACGCCGAGCGATACCCGTGCCGATTGGGTCCTGAAGCCGGATGATGCCTGGCATGGTTTTGCCGGCCTTGCCGAAAACCATGTCATGGTCGACCCGATCAAGGTCACCATCCTGTCGCCGGGCCTGTCGGCGAGCGGAGTGATGGATGAGCACGGCATACCGGCTGCCGTTATCACCAAGTTCCTGTCGTCGCGGCGCATCGAGATCGAAAAAACCGGTCTCTATTCCTTCCTCGTGCTTTTCTCGATGGGTATTACCCGCGGCAAATGGAGCACGCTCATCACTGAGCTCCTCAATTTCAAGGATCTCTATGATGCCAACGCGCCGTTGACGCGAGCGCTGCCCGCGCTCGCCGCCGCGCATCAGGAAGCCTATGCCGGCATGGGGTTGAAGGATCTCTGCGCGCAGATCCATGCGATCTACCGCAAAGATGACGTCCCGAAGGCGCAGCGCGAGATGTACACTGTCCTGCCCGAAATGGCATTGCGTCCGGCGGACGCCTATGACCGGCTGGTCAAAGGCAGGATCGAGAGCGTCGAGATTAACAATCTCATGAACCGCATCCTCGCCGTGATGATCGTTCCCTATCCGCCGGGAATTCCGCTGATCATGCCCGGCGAGAGGATCACCCAATCGACGAAATCGATTCAGGATTACCTGCTCTACGCCCGCGATTTCGATCGCAAGTTCCCCGGTTTCGAAACCGATATCCATGGTCTTCGCTTCGCTCCCGGCGACGGCGGACGCCGCTATCTCGTCGATTGCATTGCAGAGGAGGCGCCAGAATGATCCCGCGCGATGTGAAGTCTCCAACGGTCGCCATACCGTTCCACAAGCTGCTGAAAATCGTCGCCGTCGTCGACCGCGACAATCCCCAAGCGCAGGAGCTCGTGGCGCAGATCACCGCCCAGGGCTTCGAGGTGGAAGTGCGGGGCGACTATTCAGCCGATGTGTCCGAGGATGCTGACGTCGGTGCCTATATCGGCTCGGTCGAAGGCGGCCTGCTGCTTCCGGCACGCAGTTTCCTGCGGTCCGTCAGGGATATCGGCTTTCGCACGCCCATCTGGGCGATGGCCGATACACTAACGATCGGGGACATGGATGTCGTGGAAATGGCTGGCGAAGTGGACGGGTTCGTCTACCTCGGTCAGCAGACACCAGTCTTCTATGCCAAGCAGATCGTGTCCAGCGCCGTCAACTACGGCAAATCGCTGCTCCCGCCATTCTTCGGCGGCATGATGGCCTATGATGGCGAAGCCAATATCGCCTTTGATTGCCCAGGGCACCAGGGCGGCCAGTTCTATCGAAAGTCACCGGCCGGCCAGCTCTTCTTCAAATATTTCGGCGAAAGCATTTTCCGCAACGACCTCTGCAATGCAGATGTCGATCTCGGCGATCTGCTCATCCATGAAGGGCCTGCCGTCGAAGCTCAGAAAGCGGCGGCGCGCATCTTCGGCGCCGACCGCACCTATTTCATCCTGAACGGCACCAGCACCTCCAACAAGGTGGTAGCGAACGCAGTCTTGCGCAGCGGCGATCTCGTGCTCTTCGATCGCAACAATCACAAATCGCTGCACCAGGGTGCCCTCGTACAGGCCGGGGCGATCCCGATTTTTCTGCCGACCGCCCGCAATTCCTTCGGCATGATCGGCGCTGTCGACTGGGCAGCCTGGGACGAGGCCTGGCTGCGGCAAAAGATAGAGGAACATCCACTCGTCACCGACAAGAGCCGTGCGCAGGCGGAGAGGCCTTTCCGTCTGGCCTGCATCCAGCTCGCGACCTATGACGGCACGATCTACAATGTCGCCCAGGTGATGGAGAAGCTCGGCCATCTCTGCGACTACGTGCTGTGGGACGAGGCCTGGATCGGCTACAACGCCTTCCACCCCCTCTTTGAGGGTCACAGCCCGATGCGTCTTAAGGACCTCAGGGCTGACATGCCCGGGCTGTTCTCCACGCAATCGGTGCACAAGCAGGGCGCCGGCTTCTCGCAGGCATCGCAGATCCACAAACGCGACGAACATATCAGCGGCCAGCGCCGCTTCGTCGAACATAAGCGCTTCAATGAATCACTGCTGATGCATGTCTCGACTTCTCCCTTCTACCCGCTGTTTGCCTCGCTCGATGTCAATGCCAAGGTGCACGAGGGAAAGGCCGGCGAGATGCTCTGGGACCGCTGCATCGAGCTCGGAATCGAGGTTCGCAAGAAGCTGCGCGCTTTCGTGGAGCACTACGAAACCAAGGCCGCGCCCCCGGAAGAGCAGTGGTTCTTCGATCCGTTCGTGCCGGACAGGGTGACGGTTTCGCGCTCGAAGCACACCAGCGACCTTGCCGCCGCCAAGTGGGAAGATGTCCCGACGGAGGTGCTGAAACGCGAGCAGCAATGCTGGCGTTTCGATCCGGAGGCGAGCTGGCACGGTTATTCAGGTTACGCGCCAGGCTACACCATGGTCGATCCCAACAAGCTTGCGATACTGACACCCGGCATCGACCGTAAGACCGGCGAATATCGCGACTTCGGCATCCCGGCGACCGTTGTCGCCAACTATCTGCGCGAGCAGCGGGTCGTGGCGGAAAAATGCGACTTGAACAGCCTGCTCTTTTTGCTGACGCCGGCTGAAGACGAGAGCAAGCTGAACACGCTGGTTGCCAAGCTCGTCAAGTTCAAAAACCTGTGGGATCGTGACGCACCCTTGCCAGAAGTGCTGCCGACCGTCTTTGCGGCCAATCGCGAGCGTTATGCCGGCTATAGCGTCCGCCAGGTCTGCGGGGAAATGCATTCCTTCTATCGCGAGGCGGGTGTCAAGGAGCTGCAGCGCCTGTGCTTCCGCTCCGAAAGCTTCCCCGAACCGGCAATCGCACCCAAACAGGCCTATGAGGCGCTCGTTGCCAACAATGTCGATTATGTGCCGCTGACGGAAGCCGCCGGCCGCATCTCGGCCACCCTGGCGCTGATCTATCCGCCCGGTATCGGCGTGATCGTGCCCGGAGAGCGCTGGGACGAGCGGGCGCGGCCGATGCGGGACTATTTCCTCGCCTTCGAAGAATCCTTCAACCGCTTCCCCGGCTTCAATTACGAGGTCCAAGGCGTGTTCCAGGAGCGGATCGATGGGCGGATCAAGTTCCACACATATGTCGTGCGCGAGTAGGGCTGCAAAGCGGTTTCGCGATGACGACATGTGTGAAAACAGAGCGTTAAAGTGTGAGCCAAGCGAAGCTGCAGGATCGCGACGCGCTTTAGGGAGGATTACGTCATGACCGACAACACGATGCATCTTGCGGCCGAGGCCACGGCCAAGAAAAAGATGAACCTGGTGCAGCTCACCTTTATCGTCGCCGTCAACATGATGGGGTCGGGGATCATCATGCTGCCTGCCAATATGGCGCAGGTCGGCGCGATCTCGCTGCTTTCCTGGCTCGTGACCGCGATCGGCTCGATGGCGATCGCCTATGGCTTCGCCCAAGCCGGGTTGTTCAACCAGCGCCCCGGCGGCATGTCCGCCTACGCAGAGGATGCCTATGGGAAGGACGGCTACTTCATGGTGTTCTTCCTGTATTTCCTGTCGCTTGCCGTCGGCAACGTGGCGATCGGCATCTCGGCTGTCGGCTACCTGGCCGGTTTCTTTCCGGTGCTGACCTCGACCCCGATCATGACCTGTCTGGCGCTGATCGTGCTCTTATGGCTGACCACGGCGGCCAATTTCGGTGGACCGCGCATTACCGGCCGCATCGGCTCGGTCACCGTCTGGGGCGTCATCCTTCCCGTCGGCCTGCTGTCGATCCTCGGCTGGCTGTGGTTCAGCTCCAGCACCTTCGCTGCCGCCTGGAATCCGCAAGGCCTGACGCTTGCGCAAGGCATGGGATCGAGTATCTCGCTTACGCTCTGGGCCTTTCTCGGCATGGAGTCTGCGGCGCAGAATTCCGATGCCGTCGAAAATCCCAAGCGTGACGTACCGCTCGCCTGCATGTTCGGCACGCTGGGCGCCGCCGTCATCTACATCCTGTCGACGACGGTCATTCAAGGCATCGTGCCTAATGCGGATCTCGCTACCTCCACGGGACCCTTCGCACTCGCCTATGCCACCATGTTCAATTCCACCATTGGTTCCATCGTCATGGCGCTTGCCGTGCTGGCCTGCCTTGGCTCGCTACTCGGATGGCAGTTTACGATCGCGCAGACGGCGAAAACCGCCGCCGACGAGCGAATGTTCCCATCCATATTCTCGCGGGTGAACGATATGGGGGCACCCATGGCCGGCATGATCATTCTCGGCATCGTGCAGACATGCCTTGCCTTGATGACCATATCGCCGACCTTGAGCGAACAGTTCTCAGCACTGGTCAATCTGGCCGTCGTCACCAACGTGCTGCCCTATATCATCGCGCTTTCGTCGCTGTTCGTCATGATGAAGGCTGCCCGCGTGCCACAGCCGAAATACCGGCTGAATGCGACCATCGCCCTGGTCGGGATGGCCTACAGCGTCTTCGCCATCTATGCCTCCGGAAAGGATGCGGTGCTCGGCGGCATGATCGTCACAGGCATCGGCTTCATCATCTACGGCTTGATCGCCCCGCGTTTCGCCAGCGGCACGAACCGGCTTCCGGCCGAGTAACAGAGGAGGATCAGACATGTCACGAAAAAATGCTCGGTGGGCGGGTATCACCGCCTCTGTCCTCGCCGCAACGGCTTTGTTTGCCCTCAGCACGCCCACGCAGGCTCAGACGCTCGATCGCGTCAGAACAAGCAGCGCGCTGAAGCTCGGCTACGATCCGGATGCGAGGCCCTTTTCCTTCAATGGCGAACAGGGACGGCCGGATGGCTTTGCCGTCGCCCTCTGCAACAAGATTGCCGATAGCCTGAGGGCACAGCTGAACCTGCCGAAGCTCGATGTCGAATGGGTTTCGCTTTCAGGCGACGTCAAGACACGAGCGGTAGAGAGCGGCACGGCTGATATTGTCTGCGGTGCGGAGCCGGTGACATTGACGCGCCGGCAGCAGGTCTCGTTTTCCATCCCGATCTTCCCGAGCGGCACCGGCGCGCTCCTGAGCGCCAGCTCGCCGCTGGCTTTGCGGGAAGTGCTGCAATATGGTGAACCTTCGACCCGTCCCGTCTGGCGCGGTTCACCGGCGCGCACGATCCTTGAGCACAAGACCTTCTCCTCGATTGCCGGCACGACGAGCGAAGGCTGGCTAAGCGACAGGATCAAGACTTTTCAGCTCGCTGCGACGGCTGCGCCGGTCGACAATTACCAGCAGGGGATCGAGCGCGTCGTAGATGGCAGTTCGGCGGTGCTCTTCGGCGACATGCCGATCCTGATGGATGCCGCCGCCCGCAGTGACAATTCCGGCAATCTGATCGTCCTGCAGCGCCATTTCACCTACGAACCGCTCGGCCTTGAGCTCGCGCGCGGCGATGAGGACTTCCGCCTTGCCGTCGATCGCGCGCTCAGCCAGGCCTATGCCGGGCCGGATTTCCGGACATTCTTCACAACCTGGTTCGGGCCGCCGGACGAAGCGACCGTGACATTCTTCCGGCAAACAGCGCTGCCGGAATAGCACTGCAACGGATCGAGCCGCCAAACACGTGGCGTGCTCCGGAGCTGGACATATTGATCTGCAAACCCGCTGAACGGCTGAAGCAACTGAACGGGAGCGATGGGGTGAGTCTTCTCTGGAAAGAAATCCGTCACAACCCCATGCTGTGGCTGCTCGCTGCGGTGCCGGTGGTCTTCGTCGCTGCGAGCGTTGCCCCCGAGGCTCATACGCTGCTCTTCATCCTGTCGGTGCTTGCCGTGATACCCCTAGCCGGGCTCCTCAGTCACGCGACTGAGTCCGTTGCGGCGAAAACCGGCGACGCTGCTGGCGGACTGCTCAATGCCACGCTTGGCAATCTGACGGAGCTTGTCATCGCGCTGACCGCCTTGCGTGCCGGACAATATACGCTGGTAAAATCATCGGTTGCCGGTGCGATCGTCGCCAACACTTTGTTCATGCTTGGGGCATCGTTTTTGCTCGGCGGTCTCAAACATCACAGTCAGGAATTCAACCGCGCCAATGCGCGGCTTCAGGCCGGCCTGCTCTTCCTCGCCACCATCGGCCTGCTGATGCCTTCGGCGGTTGCGTCAATGGATTCGACCTCGGCAATGGAAGTGATCAACAAGCTCAGCTTAGGCTTGGCCATCCTGCTTATCGTCGGATACGCGCTGGGACTGCTGTTCACCCTCAAGACGCATCGGGAGTTTTTTGCTGCCGCCGAGCACGCCGAGACCGACGAAACCCCGTGGCCGATCGGGGTGGCGCTGACCACACTCGCCGGTGTGACGATACTGGTCGCGCTGGTCAGCGAAGTCTTCGTCGAGTCGGTGCAGGAGGCTGCCAAGGTTTTTGGAATGACGCCCGCCTTTGTCGGTTTCATCGTCGTAGCACTGGTGGGCGGCGCAGCCGAAATGGCTTCGGCATTTTCCGGTGCACGCAAGAACCGCCTCGACCTGAGCGTGGGCATAGCGCTTGGAAGCGCCTCGCAGATAGCCCTTTTCGTGGCGCCCGTGCTGGTGCTGTTGAGCTACGTCATCGGGCCGACGCCGATGGATCTGCAGTTTTCTCCGGGCGTGGTCGTCATGGTTTTGCTGGCGACCATGACGGCGATGTTCGTCACCAACAGCGGGCGTTCAGCGTGGTTCGTCGGCATATTGGTGCTGATGGTTTACATGATCTTCGCCACGACTTTGTATGTTTTGCCCGATCGGGGGTCTTGAGGCCGCATAATGGCTTGGCAAACAAACTGCGAGATCGACGTGAGGCTCGGTTGCCGGCGATAATGCTGCGTAAGTCTGACGAATGCCCTGATCCAACTGCAGGAAGGCCGGAAGGTGTCGGTAAGAGCTGGCCGAAAGTCGAGCCATAGACGGATGCGGCGCCTGTTTTTCATCGCGCTCGCAACGCAGCTTCGTGTGATCTGGCCAATCGTGTCAGGGATCGTCTCCCTGATGGTCGGATCCGGGCTTGCAATCTGGCGTATCGAAAACTGGCGCATTGACGAAGCCATGTATTTCACTTTCGTCACCGGCTTGACGATCGGCTACGGCGATTTTACCCCCAAACATGTCACGTCGCGGATATTGGCGCTGGTGATCGGCTTTGCGGGCATCGTGCTGACCGGCGTCGTCGCGGCCGTTACGGTGAAAGCGCTGAATGCGGACGACCAGGAGCCTTGATTCCTGCTCTGCTGCGCTATTGCAACGGCGTCGCCGGCGGCCGGACTTAGTTCTCAATCAGTGCGCAAGACGCGCCCGGGAGTGCCGCTCAGTTACGTATTGCTACGGAAGTCCAGAGCCATCAGCGGGTGTATAAGGCAACAGGTAGGGTCGCGGGAGGGCTCGATGGTATCGGATGAGGGAAGAACCAGCCCCGCACCTCACGATCCCGCAGCCGTTCGCGAGCAGCTCGATCGCATCCTCGCCAGTCCCGAATTTCATGCTCCCGAGCGTGGGAGGCGTTTCCTGCAATATATCGTCGAAGAGATGCTGGAAGGACGCGGCGAACAGCTCAAGGCCTATACGATTGCGCAGGCGGTTTTCGGGCGCGACGCCTCTTTCGATGCTCAGAATGACCCGGTCGTGCGCATCGAGGCGGGGCGGATCCGCCGCGCGCTCGAGCGATATTACCTCGTCAGCGGAAGAAGCGATCCGATCGGGATAACCATCCCCAAAGGAGGCTATTCGCCGCATTTTTCAAGCACCAATGGCACCTCGAATTCCGGCGTTGGAACGAATTCCCAAAACCCCGGAAACAAGCAGGGCGGTCTTGATCGGCCGATCGCCTATCGCGATCTTCTGCTGCCGATTGGCCTACCGGCGCTGTTGGGCGTGATCGCGATTCTGGCTATCATCCGCCCGTTGGAAGAATATTTTTCAAGGCCAAAGGCGCCGCCGGCGCCCGCCGCGTCGACGCTTGCAAGCAAGGCCAGCATCGTCGTCGAGCCCTTCGCGGCTCTCGGCGGCAGCTCCGAAGGCTTAAATTTTGCGAAAGGCTTAGCAGACCAGCTGCTGACGAAGCTGATGAAAGCGGAAAATCTTGTCGTGCTCGGGCCCGATCGGCCGGGTGCCCAACCGATCGTTCCACAGTTCAATCTGCAGGGAAGCGTGGTTATCGAGGGACCGGCCCTTCATATGCATGTCCGCCTGATCAATGGCGCCGACGGCACAGTCATATGGGCAAATCGATATGATCGCGAGCTCCAAGGCCGGACCATTCTCGATATCGAGGACGAGATCGCCATGCAAATCGCTCTGGAAATTTCGGAAAGCCGCAAGCAGAGCACCACACCGCCCGATCGATAAGCGCGTTATCTTGCCGCGGTGGCGTCGATATCAAGCCCCGAGGCACGCAATCCGTTCAGCAAGCGCTCCTGATCTTCAGGCCGTTGCAAGCGCAGCGAAACTTCCTCGCGGATATTGACCATCAATGCCGGCGAATGGGTATAAAGCCAGCGCTTTTCCGCTTCGGCTTCCTCGGTCTTGCCGGCGGCCCCGAGAATGGATAGCAGGACGAGACGATGGACAGGGTTCGAGCCGAGATCGGATTTTCGCGACCAGCGCTCCGCCTGTTCGAGATCGCCTTTGATGAATGCACAGAGCGCCATGCCGGCTTCATAATATCCGCTGGGACCGACGCCTCTATTGAGGGCGATCGAGAGTAGTTCGCAGCCTGACTGCCATTTCCCGGAAAGCGCCAGTCGATAGCCATATTCGCCCGCGACTTCGACGTCGCTGGGATTGGCGGCGTAGGCCGCCGTGCCAGCCTTCAGCGCCTTGTCGACATCTCCCTGGAAGAAGCCCACCAACATCAGTGCCTGCAGAACCCGGGGATCGCTGGGCGCGAGTGATGCCGCCCTCTCCACCGCAGCGTTTGCCATTTCGAGCGGTCGAACCGAAGAGGGGGTGCTGAGCTTGTAGCGAAACCGCACCTCATCAAGATAGACCATGGAAAGCAATGTCCAGGAAGCAACGTTATCGGGGAAACGCTGTGTCGCCTGCCGGAGGCATTCCAGTGCGGCAGCGTGGCTTTGCGCGGTCATGGCCTGACGGTAGCTGTAATAGGCGCGCGTGCAGGCATAGTCATCCTGGTCGCCATTCTGCGCTGGTCCGACGATCTTATCCGTCTCGGTTTGAAGGATGGCGCCATTAGGATGCGCGATAGCGGTGGAAATCTGCCGGGAGATGTTGGCTTGGATGACGAGCTTGTTCTCGACTTGAAGATCGGCATCGAAATTTCTGGCCCAGATGACCGCGCCATCCGATTGGCGCACGAGCCTCGCTGAGGCGCGCAACCTGCTTTTGTCGAGCTGGACATTGCCGTGGAGCGAGTAGTCGGCAACGGCGGCCTGCCCGCCGCGTAGCGGATCGGCAACGACGATGATGTCGTCGATCCGGGCAAGCTGACCGATTACATCATCCCTCAGGCCGCGAGCGATGTCCGAACCGGCGCCGGCGGAGCCGCTTTCAGAAAAGAATTCGACGAGCACCTTCGGATGGGCGCTCGCCAGCGGCAGCGTCGCAGTCGGTCGCCCGTTCCAAACAGACAGCGCAATTGCAAGGGCCAAGGCGAAGACCCCAAACCCCACTGATATGACGATCCCGAAGCCCCGAGCTGCCGACAGCGTCGGAGCACGCATCGTGCTACGAGGGCTGTCTTGGACGTTGAGCTCTGCAGCCTGAGGTTCTTCCGGATTTATCGAGGACGGAGGCGGGACTTCCTGTGCATATTCGAAATGCGGCACATATCCGCCTTTGGGCACGGTAATGACGACCTCGTCCGTGCGGCCTGCGACGAGGTAATAACGCTCGAGCGCCTTTCTGATCCGACCGGCCTCGATCCGCACGACCGGATCATTCTGCGGGTCAAATGAAGCCTCGCGGCCAAAAACAACATTCGCTATCGTAAAAGCTTTCAGGAACCCCGATCGGCCGGCGAGCGTCTCGTTGACGACGAACTCGAGGAAATCCCGCCCCCGCTTCGGCGCATGAAATTCCTCGCTTGCGAGAATTCGCTCGACCTGACGGCAGATTTCATCAACCGTCGGCTCGAGACTGCCCAAAACATTGACTTTTGCGTACCTCATGATCGCCCCACGACAAGTCACGCAATTATCTAAGCCCGTTCTAATACATCATACCGCGCTAGCCCTTGGTTGCAAGTTTTGCCTTCGGGATCCGCGCAGAACGTCCCAAATTTGGGCGCGGACCGTTCTTGGCGCGGATGAGGGGCGCCGATTGTCCGCTACCGAACTAATCTGGCAATGTTGTCTTCCGGTCTGATACGCAATGTTACCTCGGGAACAATCCGGCACCTTTCTGACTTCGTACCAATTGCAGGACGCGGTACCAATGCGGAGCTAGTTCATGAGCCAAGAACGCGGCCGCAGAAAACTGATGTTGCGGCTTCCGGATATCCGCCATCTGCTTGCGGACATAACCAACGAGACCCTCGGAGAACTGTTCGAGGCCTACGATCTTGCAGTCGATGCGCTGGATCGGTTCCGGACCCAGAGCCCGAGAGAAGACAGGCTCGTTGCGGAATATGAGGAGCTCTGTCGCGACATAGAGCAGGAGGTCGTGGTCTACTGTACCAACAGGTAGACACGCCCGAAGAAGACTATTCGGCGCGCTCGACCTCAAAGGCCGGCGCGCGATCATGTTCTGATCCTTCCGTCATTGCCGCAGGCCAGGCCCAGGCTCTCAGCAGCTCGTAGAAGACGCTGAGCACTACCGGCCCCAGAAAAAGCCCCAGCAGCCCGTGGGACAGAGTGCCGCCGATCACGCCGATCAGGATGACGGGCATCGGAGTCGAGAGGCCTCTCGCCATCAAGATGGGTTTCAGGATGTTGTCGACGATCGAGATCGGCACGGCAAGGCAGGTAAAGGCAAAGGCACTGGCGAATGGCCAGGAGAACCAGGCCCAGATGACGAGGGGAAGGAGCACCAGCGCTGGCCCGAGTTGCATGACGCACAGGATGAAGACGACGAAGGTGAGCGCTCCACGCGCTGGAACGTCGAAGATGGCAAAACACAGTCCGCAAAGCAGGGTCTGCAGGAAAGCCACGCCGATGACACCGCGTGAGACATTCCGGACCGTGGTTCCCGACAGCCGGGCGAAACCGACGCCCTTGTCGCCCGCGACCCGGCTTGCCAGAATCTGTATCGCTGCCGCCAGGCGCGTTGACTGGGTGAGGAACAGGCCGGAGAGCATGATAGAGACGACGAAACTCAATACACCGCCGCCGATCGAGGCAAGCTTTGTGACCACTGCGCCCATGACCTCACGGATTGGCGCCTGAAACTTGATGATCGTCGAAGCCAGATCGCCGGCAAGGCGGTTCCAAATGTCATGGAGCCGCTCACCGACAACCGGCCAATCCCTGACGGCGTCAGGCGCTGCCGGCAGGGTAAATTCTCCCGATCGTAACTTGCCGATCAACGCCTCTGCGGTGTCGGCGAAATTGACCGCGACAAGGGCGAGCGGCGCGATGATCAGGACGAGGCAACCGGCGACGATGACGATGGCGGCGATCACCGGCCGGTTTCCGATCAGTCGCGAGAGCGTCGCAAACATCGGAAAGAGAGCGACGGCGAGGATGGCGGCCCAGATGAGAATAAGCGCGAAAGGAGCAATCAGCGTCATCGTCCAATATGCGAAAAGGCCGATAATGCCCAGACGGACGAGATCGCTTACTCTCGCCTCTATCGAAATCTGACCTGCGCCGGTCCCTTGCGTTGTCGTATCGGCTGTCTGCTCCATCGTCGCATCCGTCGGGTTACAGGCCGGACCGTCATGCCCTACGATGTCATGTCAGGCACGACATGGCGGACGCTGCGATCCTCAGTGAAATCGGCCGGCCGTTTTTGCCGTTTGCCCAGGTCGGGCTCGTCGAACTTCAGCCGTTCATAAGGAATGGACTGCAGGATGTGCGAGATGCAGTTGATCCGGGCGCGCTTCTTGTCGTCGGAAGGCACGATCCACCACGGAGCGTGTTTGGAGTCGGTCATCCGCAGCATATCGTCATAGGCGCGCGTATAATCCCACCAGCGCTGGTAGGATTCGACATCCATCGGGCTGAGCTTCCATTGCCGCAGGGGATCGTCGATCCGGCGCCTGAAGCGGCGCTCCTGTTCCTCCTCGCTGACCGTCAGGAAATATTTCAGCAGAATGACGCCGCTCTCGACGATCGCCGCTTCGAAGCGAGGGGCAAGCTCGAGAAAGCGCTGCGCCTTCTTCTCGCTGGTGAAGCCCATGACACGGTCGACGCCGGCCCGGTTATACCAGCTGCGATCGAATATCACGATTTCACCGGCCGCCGGCAGATGAGCGATATAACGCTGCATGTAGATCTGCGACTTCTCGCGGTCGGTGGGCGCGGGCAGCGCCACGACGCGGAAAACCCGAGGACTGACCCTCTCTGTTATCCGCTTGATCATGCCGCCCTTGCCGGCGGCGTCCCGCCCCTCGAAGATGATGACGATCCTTGCGCCCGACTTTTTCACCCAGGCCTGAAGATGCGCCAGCTCCACCTGCAGCCGGTTGATCTCCTTGTCATAATCCCAAGATTTCTTTTTCTTTTTATCCTTGCCGCTGCGGGTTGGCTCTGCGTCGGCCTCTCTCGGCTCATAATTTTCGTCCATGGCTCTCCCTCCTTCTGTCACTGAGATTTATTGCTGGCCTGAACGGTGCGGTCGGGCTGGGGGATATCGCCGATCAGCGCCCGCAAGGCTTCTTCCCTGCCGTTGAAGAGATTGTCGGCGCCGATCGTCTCGATGACCCCGGCACGGGTAAGAATGGCGCGGCTTTCATCGCTGAGATCGGCAATCGCGAAGATAATGTTGCGTTTGGCAAGCAGTTCAGCCACGGCCTCGAGCGCGGTCGCCCCGGTGCTGTCGATATATGTGATGGCGCTTGCATCGAGCACCAGGCATCTGGTCTCGGCGGCCAGCCCCTTGATCACCGAAATCATGCGCAAGCGCACATAATCGGCGTTGTAGAACAGGATGCTGCCCTGGACTGCAAAGACGGCCGCGCCCTCGATGGGACGAGCTTCCGGAAAGCGCTGCAAATCGAAGAATCCGTGCCGCCCTTCGATGCGGCCAAGAAGGCCGTCGCGCGGAAACATGGTCTGCCGCAGGAGATAGGCGAAGGTTGCCGCGATGGCGACGATCACGCCATTGAGGACGCCGAAGCTGATCGCCCCCCACATGGCGATAAGCGCGAAGATGAATTCGATGCGGCTGATGCGCCAGATCTTCCTGAGCTCATCGATATCGATGAGGCTGATCGCCGCCGTTGCAAGGATCGCCGCCAGCGCCGGGATCGGGAGAATGCGCAGCGCATCATTCAGGAAGACCAGCGCCGCAACCAGCGTCGCGGCAGAGACCAGACCTGCAAGTTGAGAGACACCTCCCGTCGACAGGTTTATGGCTGTGCGGGAATCCGACACGCTGATCGGAAATGAACCGAAAAGACCAGGTGCGATATTGGCCGCGCCAAGGCCGATCAATTCCTGGTTTGCATCGACTTCCTCGCCGGTGCGCGAGCCGAAGCTGCGCGCCGCCACTATGCCCGCACCGAAGCTCACGAGAAAAATCGCGGCTGAACCGAGCACGATCTTATCGAGAGGCATCTGATGAAACGCGGGCAGGGAGAGGGCCGGCAGGCCGCTTGGCAAGTCGCCGACCACGGCGATGCCCTGCCCGCGGAAATCGAAGATCGCCGACAGAAGGACAGACACCACTACGACGAGAACCGGGCCGGGAACCTTCAAGTGCAGCGCCCGGACGATCCATAGCAGCGCAAACATCGCAAGGCCGAGGATGAGCGAAGGCCAATGGATCAGGCCGCTCTTGGCGAGCATTTCGACGAGCGGTGCGATCAGCCCGTCGGATTCGATCTTCACTCCGGTGAAGCGGCCGATCTGTCCGACCAGGATCGAAAGCGACACCCCGGCGAAAAACCCGACCAGAATGGGCCGGGACAGGAAGCTCGCGAGAACGCCGAGCTTCAATAGTTTCGCAGCGATGCAGAAGAGGCCGACACCGATGGCAAGCGCCGAAGCGATCGCAACCCGATCGACAGCGGTATCGGCAGGCAAGGCCGCGATGATGGCGCCCATGGCAGCGGCAAGCACCGTCATCGTCGCGGCATCCGGCCCGACGATCAGCAACCGCGACGGCCCGAAAATCGCATAGGCAATCGGCGCAAGAATGCTGGCATAGATGCCGGTTTCCGGCGGCAGACCGGCGATCGCCGGGTAGGCGATGGCGCTTGGCAGGCCGACGGCAGCGACCGACAGCCCGGCCGGGATATCGCTGCGAAGCCAATCCCAGCTGAAACCGCTCAGGCCTCGCAACATCGGAATGCTACCTATCACCGCTGGCTCCTATGCTCTTACCGTTGTTCTTCCCGATCATCGCGCTGCTTGGCCGCACGGTGGCGTCAACTACGATAGCCAAATCGCAAGACCGCGAGTTGAGACCGCCCGTTTGGCAGCGTTCGCGGCGTGCTGATGAGGGTGGTTTGATACGTTAGCAATCAGATCTGAACGCCGATCGCCATCACGTCTCAGACAAGGATGGTGACGACGAAATCAGGGAGGCTCAAGGCAAGATAGTCGAAACACGGCCGCTCCTTCCGACCGGTCTGGCCTCACCCTTTATCTCTATCAACGGTCGATATTAGGCCCGTTTCGGCGTGGAGGCTCGTAGCATCGTGTAATCTCTATCGGATCGCTAGCCGCCAGGCCCTTGCGGTGATCGTCAGCGCCTGAGGAGCGGCGCGACTCGATCGTCTAGATTCCTGCCATTCGGCCGCAGCCTCGAATTCCCCCGGTGACTCAAAAGCCGGCTACCGTAGAGGATCGCGTATTTTACGTCAGCCGCGGGTGCGGCTGTTGTATAGTCTTAACATCTGCTGAGCGCAGTCGGCGGCGGGGGTGGAGATGGCGTCGGGAGATAAAGGTTCGACATATCTATCCGCCCTTGAGACGGCCGAGACTTATTTTCCCAACCAGACGCGGCTGGTACAGCGGCTTTTCTACGTCGACGAGTCCTTTCACAGCATGTGTGAGGATCTCGCGGCCGCCGCCCAGGCTCTGGCGCATCTCGAAGGTCTGCCGGAGGCGGTTCGAGAGGCGCGGCGGCAGGAATATGCGAGCCTGCTAGAGGCTCTGCTGAAAGAGATGGGGGAGGCAATCGCCCAATCGAAAGTCGTCGTGCTGGGGCGACCGCCTCTCATCAGGCCGAAGTCTTCATAAAGGCATCCGTCATTGTTTGATCTAAGGGAGGTCGATGCGATGAAAGCCATTTCCCGCAAAGTGTTTGGGGGCCGGTTCCCACTTGGCCAACTCCTCGCTGGCCAAGTCATTGCTGGATTGTCGGCTGTCGCGATCATCGCGTTGCAGCCGGCCCTGCCCGCGCGCGCCCAGGCGCCTGCACCAGCGGCCGCGCCGACCCAGACTGCTGCCGAACAGCCCGCTGCGGCGCTTCTGTCGGACGATGAACTGGAAGTGCTCGTGGCGCGCATTGCCCTTTATCCGGACGAGTTGGTCGCAGCAATCTCGGCTGCCTCGCTCTTTCCGCTGCAGATTATCGAGGCGCAGCGTTTCCTGGAGACAAAAAAGAAGAATTCCGACCTCAAGCCGAAGAGCGAGTGGGACGGCAGCGTCATTTCGCTGCTCAACTATCCCGATATCGTCAAGATGATGAGCGAGGACCTCGACTGGACGCAATCGTTGGCGGATGCGCTCACCAATCAGCAAAAGGATGTTCTGATTGCCATCCAGCAGCTTCGCGACGAAGCGGTGGAAAAGAACATCATCAAGACGGATGACAAGGTGACCGTCGTTACCGACAACGAGAATATCATCATCCGGCCGACCGATCCCGAGAAGATCTATATCCCGCAATATCCACCGGAAATGCTCTACGAACCGGGTTATGCCTCGGAGCCTATCTCCTACTATCCGGATTATTACGACAGCTACTATTACCCCGGGGCGGGTTTTTTTGCGGCTGCGGTAACCGGGTTGACGTGGGCGGCCATCGTCAACTGGGACGACTGGGGCGTCTGGGGCGGCCGTTGGGATGGCGGCGATATCGACATCGACTGCAACAATTGCCTGAACGACCGCAATTTCAATGGGAAGCTCAAGCTTAACGACGTCGACTGGAGCAATGTCGATCGCAGCAAACTGAGTATAGGCAAGGACCAGTTTTCGAAGCTGGACCGGTCGTCGATCAAATCCAGTCTCCAGAGCGACAATCGCAACCAGCTGCGCAACAGGGCCAACGATATCCAGGCAAGCCAGAGGCCCGGCAATCGCGGTAACGCCGCACGCGCTGAAGACATCCGCAGAAACACGGCGCAAGGTTTGAAGGCCAAGCCCGCCTCCAATCGACCGGCGGCAAGCGATCGGCAGGGAGCGTCGAGGCCTGAGGCCCGTCCTCAGAAGGCCGCCAATCGCCCCGCCAAACCGGCCCAGAAATCCGTCAAGAAAGCCAACAAGCCGCAAATGGCTGCGAGACCAGACAATCGCGGACGCCAGCCAAGCGCTCTCGGCAACCCGCAGTCGGGTCGCCGGGAGGCCGTCTCCTCACACCGCGGCTCGCAGAGCATGGGCCAGCGTCCTTCGGCCCGTCCACCTCAGTATCGCCGCCCGCCAGGCGGCGGCGGTGGCCGCGGTGGCGGTGGCGGTGGTCGTGGCGGCGGCGGCCGTGGCGGCGGTGGACGGCGGTAACACCTGTTTCAGCTCAGGGAGTGACATCATGAGACGCCAATCGACTGTAATTTCGCTCATGTTCGCAGCAGCGCTCTGCGCTTTTTCGGCAACGCCGACGCTCTCACTGGCGCAGGCGGATCTCTCCGCCTACAAGGCGGCGATGTCCTCGCCCAAGTTCGACAGTGCGCAGCTTGCGATCGACAAACTGAAGTCGGTGCTGGCTTCCAACAACATCGACGATCTTGCCGCCTTGCTGGGCCTCAACGCCGACAAGCTCCGTTCAAGCAACGAGGCGATGATCGCATACGGATTGATCCGCGAGGGCGCAGAGCGCCAAGTGGTTCTGAAGGATCTCGGCAATCTGAAGGTCGCTGCGATCGGCGATCGGCTTTGGCCGCTGCCGTTTCCGCTGACCGAAGACAAGGATGGCAAATGGTTCTTCGATACTCAGCGTGGCCTTGAAGAAATCATCAATCGCCGCGTCGGCGAGAACGAGCTCGCCACCATCGATACCATGCGTGAATATGTGGCTGCCCAGTACTGGTTCGCATCCGAGGATCGTGACGGCGACGGCATCTACGAGTTCGCGAAGAAATTGATCAGCAGCCCCGGCAAGCTCGATGGTCTTTACTGGGATCCCAGCGTATACCCCGAGGAAAGCCCGGCAAGCGCGCTGGTCGAAACGGCCGCTTTCGGAGCCGCCAAACGCGGCGAGGGCTATTACGGATATCGCTACCGCATTCTGACATCCCAGGGCGACAACGTGCTTGGCGGCAAGCAAAGTTATATCATCAACGGCTATATGACCGGCGGCTTTGCACTGATCGCCTGGCCGGTCAAATACAGGGTCACCGGCGTGCAGACGTTCATGGTCAACGGGATGAGCGTCATCTACCAGCGCGATCTGGGTCCGACAACGGAAGAGCGTGCCGCGGCGATCAAGGATTTCAATCCGGACGCAAGCTGGACTGTGGTAAAGGATTGAGAGGCCAGCCAGCAGTGCCCTGCGCCGCCAGCTGAGTACGGGGAGCAGCTGCCATGGCGCGGTTTGAGTATCGCTTCTCGCCCGTGACCTCGCGCCCCAGCCATTGCGGCAGATTGAACCGGTCATTCTCGCTCGCCATTTCGATTTCGGCGAGCGTTAATCCCTGGTAAGCGCCGGCGAATACGTCCACCTCCCAGCTCCGGCCGTCATGCAGGACGCGGTATCGCGTCTTTTCAAGGACATGACCTGCATGGAGCAGGAGGTCGCGTGCCTCCTCGACCGGAATGTCATACTCAAATTCCTCGCGAGCGAGGCCTGGCGAGCGGAATTTGATCGTCAGGCGCGCGGAATGCCCGTCGATCAGGCGGACGCGTATGCAGTTCTGATCGAGGCAGAGATAGGCCTGCTGCAGAACGTGCGGCTCGTCGGCGCAAGCGCGCCAACTGTCGTCCCGGACCAGGAACTTTCGCTCGATCTCTATCGCTTTCAATAGGATATTTCCTTGCTCACGCCTGCTCTTTGCCGTTACTCGACGGGGGGTTCCCAGGTGAGGAAGAAGCCGACGTCGCCGGGCATGCCGTCGGGGAAATTGATGATCATCGCCTTGAGCCCGTAGCCTTGCGGCTTGGCGACCTCCTCGAACAGTCCATGCAGTTCCTTCGCCTTTCCCTGTAACGTCTTCTGCCACCCAGGAAGGTTATTGTTGATGGCCCGGCCGCTGTCCGTGCAGAACGTCGATGGAAAGCTGTAGATCAGCGCCTCGTATTTGCCGTCCGCGGCCGCCTTCATCACGAGGCGTTTGATGACAGCGCGTTCCGCTTCTCCGATCTGCTTGCGGAAGAAATCCTCGACGAAGTCAGCATGCTTCTTCGCTTCGCGCGACTTGATCTTTTCGCTGCGCTCGATTTCCAGAAGCTGGAGTTCCAAAGCGCGTTTGCGCAAGTCCTCAGCGCTCGTCATGGATGATGTGGACGCTTCGGGTGATGTCATCGTCGCCTCCTCCAGAATGTTTAGGCGATGATAGAGCGCACGGGGTGACGATGGCAGTAAAATACATGTCCGCGCCGGTAGGATACGGTATCCTACGCTGATCAGGGTTATACTGGCCTGCATTGGCTATTGGCGACCATCGACTAAGGTGATCCTTAATTAGCACATTCTTGCAAATCGCATTGCCGTTATGCCGACTCAGGTCTATCGTCGATGGCTAATACCGCAGGTTGATCGCAATCGGAGTCCTGGGGGAGCCGATGCAAAATGCAGGCGCTGACAGGGCAGGCAGCGACATTTCTTCACCTGAAGAGGTGCAGCAGCAACTTGAGCGTATTCTGTCCAGTCCGGAGTTTCGTCTTCCGGAGCGGGCAGGAAGGTTCCTTGAATTCGTGGTGACCGAGACGCTTGCCGGCCATCGCGACTACCTGAAGGCGTTTACCATCGCACAGGCCGTTTTCGGCCGAGATGCAAGTTTCGATGCTCAGCAGGATCCGTGTGTCCGTATCGAAGCAGGACGACTGCGCAGGGAACTGGAACATTATTACCTGACCGCCGGAGCCAGCGACCGGGTTATCATCACAATTCCCAGAGGCGGCTATGCGCCCATCTTCGAGGTAAGGCGAGGAGCCGAGCCTGCAGAAAGGCCGCAAACGGGACAGTCCGCTGAGCTGCGGCCCTCCCCAGACTACGCGCAGCAGGTCCCTCCGGCAGCGGATGGGCGCCGCCGGGATAAGGCGGACCGGCGTGTGTCATGGTCCCGATATTGGCTCGCCGGAGGCGCGGTGGTCGTGTTTGTCGCCGCTGCCGCGGCGCTTCAGCATGTGAGGCTGTTCGATACCGGGAAAGAGATGCCGTCCGGAGCTGTCGGCCGCCCAATCATCGTCGTCGAGCGCTTCGAAAGCGCCTCCGGCAGCGGGGTAGCATCCGACATCTCCCAGGGCATCACCGACGACATCATCGAAAAACTGGTTCCCTTCAACGATATCGTCGTCGCCGCCGTTCTGCCGCGCAATCGCGGTGGTCAGTTGTCGTCGCAACCGATCTATGCCTTGCAGGGCAGTATCAGGCTGGAAGGCGAAACGCTGCGCTCGACGGCCCGGCTTGTGCGGCGAGCCGATGGGACCGTCATCTGGGCCAATAATTACGACGCCGACATGAAAGTCCAGGGTCTCCTGCAAACGCAGGCAAGTCTTGCCGAGGACATTGCGACGGCAGTTGCGCGACCGTTCGGCGTGATATTTCAGGCGGACACCGCCAGCATCGCAGGAAACGCAGACGCGTTTTCCTGCATCCTGTCCTACTACAGCTACCGGAGCGAAATGAACCCGCAGGCGCAGGAAACGGCAAAATCCTGCCTGAAGCATGCTGCCGAAAAGATGCCCGATGATTCCAATATCGCGGCTTTTCTTTCGCTCACCTATCTCGACGAATTCCGCTTTCCATATCAGCTGGACACGAAACCGACCGCTGCCACGCTGGCAACTGCCATGGAGCTTGCCGAACGAGCCGTGCGGCTCGATCCGAAGAATGCCCGAGCTCTGCAGGCGTTGATGCTTGCCAATTTTTTCGGCAATGACCCGACCGAGGCCCTGCGCGCCGGCGAAGCGGCCTACGCCAGCAATTCGAACGACACCGAAGTTGCCGGCGAATACGGCCTGCGCCTGGCAATGTCGGGGAATTGGGAGAGGGGCTGCGAGCTGATTTCGCAGGCGGTCAGCAAGAATGCGGGACCGCAGGGATATTATGAAGTTGGGATGGCGCTTTGTGCCTTCATGCGGGGCGATACCCAGGCTGCCGAATTATGGTCCCGCATGTCGGACCTCAACTACAATCCGATGCATCGCCTCGTCCTGCTTTCGATCCTCGGCACCCTCGGAAAATCGGCGGAGGCAAAGGAGCAAATCGACTGGATCGAGGCCCGATCGCCCGCCTTGATCCTTAATGTCCGGCGTGAGGTCGTCCGGCGGCTGGCAAGGATCGAGGACCAGGAACGTTTTTTTGCCGGATTGGAGGCTGCCGGCCTGCCCGTTCCAACCGACCGGCCGGCGAATTGACGGCGGTGTGCGACCGGCTGTCCTCGCCATCGACCAAACGAAGCGCAGGGTGCTGTTACCTGTAACATACAGGATCATACATGCCTGCGGCTTCGTCTTTGGCCCAATCTCTTCCATGCAGGACCGGGTCAGCCCCCGGCAGCATGCGTCAGGGTGGGGAGCAGTGTGAACATAAGCAACATGCGCGGCAGTCAGGCCGCTTTTCGGCAGACGCTGCGACGGCTTCTGATCTGCGTTACGATGATGTGCCTGTCAGGCTGCGGCGGGCATCCGAAAGGCGTGCTGACCCCGGTCGCAGAGACTGCTCCTCGCGCCGATCGTGTCGACATGCTGGTCGCCACGACGCGCAGCCGCTCGCCTGTTCCCGGAGAGATGTTCAGCGGCGAGCGCGCCCGCCAGCCCACCTTTGCCGATATCACCGTATCGATTCCGCCTGGCCGCAAAGCCGGTGAAGTCGCCTGGCCGAAGAAGTTGCCGTCCAACCCCAAGACCGATTTTGCGACGCTCAAGGCAACGGAGTTGGATGTCGACGCCGCAAAGGCCTGGCTCAGCGCCAGCGTGCGCAAAAGCCCCGACAGGAGCGTTTTCGTCTTCATCCACGGCTACAACACCCGCTTCGAGGACTCCGTCTACCGTTTTGCCCAGATCGTTCATGATTCCGGCGTGCACAGCGCGCCAGTGCTGGTGACGTGGCCCTCGCGCGGCCGGCTGCTCGCCTATGGTTATGATCGGGAGAGTACCAATTACACCCGCAATGCGCTGGAGAAGCTGTTTCAGTATCTCTACCATGATCCGGAGATCAAGGAAGTCTCGATCCTTGCCCATTCGATGGGCAATTGGCTTGCCATGGAAGGCCTGCGGCAGATGGCGATCCGCAATGGCCGCCTGCCAGCGAAATTCAAGAATGTCATGCTCGCGGCTCCCGACGTCGATGTCGACGTGTTCCGCCAGCAGATCGCCGACATGGGAAAGCAGCACCCCCAATTCACCCTCTTCGTATCGCGTGACGATAAGGCGCTCGCCGTCTCCCGAAGGGTCTGGGGCGATGTCGCCCGTCTCGGCTCAATCGATCCGGAACAGGCGCCTTACAAGCAGGAGCTCGAGGAATACGACATCAATGTCATCGACCTGACGAAGGTGAAGACCAGCGACCGGCTCAACCACGCCAAATTCGCAGCCTCGCCCGCGATCGTCCAGCTGATCGGCGCCCGGATTTCGGAAGGACAGACGCTGACCGACAGCCGCGTCGGCCTCGGCGAGAGAATTCTTGCGGCGACGACTGAAACGGCGGCCGCCGCGGGCAGTGCTGCGGGCCTGGTACTGGCGGCGCCTGCCGCCGTCGTCGATCAGGACACACGCGACGCCTATGCCGCCGATGTCAGCGCGGTTGCCGGGCCCGGCGGCAAGTCGAAACCGGCATGTGGCAATGCGTTCAGGACGGAATGCCGGCCATAGGGCGCCGTATTCGATACTCGGGATTGGGAGGGATCATGCCGATAGTATCATCAAGGAATGGTCTTCGCACGCTGCTCCTGGCGGTGATGGCATCCCTCGCCGCCGCACTGACGGCCATTCCCGCGATGTCGCAGACGCCGCCGGCCGGACTGCCGGCCGAACGGATCGAGCAGTTCATAACCCTGTCCACCGATCCTGCGGTGCAGGAATGGCTGAAGCAGCAGGCGGCGGCAAAAGCGGCTGCCGAAACAGGCGAGGCGAAGCCAAGCGATCCCTCTTTCGCCGAATTCGCCACACGCTTCCGCCGGCATTCTTCGGATCTGATGGAGGCTGCAACCTCGTTTCCATCGCAGCTGATGGCTGCTGCGGCCGTGCTCGAGCGTGATATCCAGGCGAACGGCGGCACCCGGCCGGTAGTGCTCTTGATCGCCTTCATGGCGGCAGGTTTTGCCGCCCAATGGTTTTTCCGGCGGATCAGCGGCGGCTGGCGCGCCTGGATGGAGGGGGCGCCCTTTTCGACCGTCCGGGAGCGGCTTGTCCTTCTCGGCGCCAAGCTTCTCTGGGAAGCATGCCATGTGCTGGCTTTCGCGCTCGGCAGCATCGGCTTTTTCCTCGCCTTTGACTGGCCGCCGCTCGTGCGCGAAATCGTCGTCGGCTACCTCTTCGCCTTCGTCGCCTTCCGGCTCGCGGCCGCGCTTCTGCGCGCTTGGCTCGCGCCCCCCGCCGCCGTACAGCCAGCATTTCGCGTGGTCCCCGTCAGCGATCCGGTCGCGACCTATTGGGCGCGCCGCCTCGCCTATCTCTGCGGCTGGTTCGCTTTCGGCTGGGTGACGGTGCGGCTGCTTGCAACGCTCGGCCTTCCCCCCGCCTCGCGGCTGCTCGTCGCTTATATGCTGGGTGTCGTACTGTTGGCCATCGCCATCGAAAGCCTGTGGCGCCGACCCGTGGAAGAGCTGGCCGAGAGCCAAACGCCCCGCATCGGCCACACGATCCGCAACTCGCTATGGACCGCCTATTTCATCGGTCTCTGGGCTCTCTGGGTGGTCGGTGCGATGAGACTCTTTTGGATCGTCGCGGTATGTGCTGCCGTGCCGGCCATCCTTGCGCTCACTCGCGTCTCCATCGCCAATATTCTGTCCTCTCCTGCCGGCGAGGAAAAGGCCGAGCAGGCGAGCGTCACCTCAGTGCTGGTGGAGCGCGGCGTACGGGCAGCCGTCATCGTCGGGGCCATCCTCCTGCTTGCCAAGGCTCTCGATGTCGAGTTGACCCGCATAACGATGCAGGACACCCCGATGCTGCGGATCGTCAGGGGCATGCTGAGCGCCGGTATCATCCTTCTCGTCATCGATCTCGCCTGGAGCCTCGTGCGTGTTGTCATCGACCGCAAGCTTCGCGAGACCGATACGACCCAAGAGGCAGGCACCGACAGGGCACGCCGGCGGGCGCGAATCCGTACGCTGCTGCCGATTTTGCGCAACGTGCTGATGATCCTCTTCGCCGCCATTGCGGTGATGATGGCGCTGTCTTCGCTCGGCGTCGAGATCGGGCCGCTGATCGCCGGCGCCGGCGTCGTCGGCGTTGCGATCGGCTTCGGCGCCCAGACCGTCGTCAAGGATATTATCAGCGGTGTGTTTTACCTACTCGACGACGCCTTCCGCGTCGGCGAATACATTCAGAGCGGCAATTACAAGGGAAGCGTTGAATCCTTCAGCCTCCGGTCGGTGAAACTCAGGCATCACCGCGGCGCCGTCTACATCGTGCCTTTCAGCGAACTCGGCGCGATTCAAAACATGAGCCGCGATTGGGTGATCGAGAAGATGACGATCACCGTCGCCTATGATGCCGATGTCGAAAAGGCCCGGAAGATCATCAAGAAGATCGGCCAGGAACTGTTCGCCGACCCCGAGTTCAAGCCCATCACGATCGAGCCGCTGAAGATGCAGGGCATCGACAGCCTGGGCGACTCCGGATTGCTGCTGCGCATGAAGGTCATGACGCTTCCCGGAGAACAGTTCACGCTGAAGCGCCGGGCGCTGCGGATGATCTATCAGGCCTTCAATGAAAACGGCATCCGGATCGCCGTTCCGACCGTCCAGGTTGCCGGCGACAAGGTTGCCGATACGGCCGCGGCCGCCCAGCAGGTACTGACGGCGCACAAGCAGGCCCTGGCGGCAGGCGCTGGCTGACATGATCCACGCGGCCTGCCGGCAGGCGGGCCTGGCCAATATGGCGTTCAGGAAAGGAGATTTCGATGAATGATTATCACTCCGCTCTCACCGATCACGTGCCCGGCTTCATCACCGCGCCGGGTCAGACGGACTATTTGTTCGTCGGCGTCATCGTCTTTCTGCTCCTGGTGATTCTCGTGGTCGGCAACCTCTACTTTCAGCTGCACGCCGTTCCCGAACGCATCGCCCATCACACGAACAAGGTGCAGATGGAGATCGTCGCGGTTCTGGCGCTGATCTCGCTCTTCACCCACAACCATCTCTACTGGATCCTCGGTCTGCTCCTGGCCTTCGTTCGGTTTCCCGATTTTGCGACGCCGCTTTATTCGATCGCGCGGTCGCTCGCCAGGCTTGCCGGTCGCAACCCGGCTGAACTCGAGCAGGAGGAGGCGCCGGTTGCAGCCGATCGCCCTGAACCAGTCCAAGCGCCGGCGCCAGAACCGGTGGCGGATGCACCTGCCGCCCGGGCGCCCGCCAAGACACTGCACGAAGAGGGGATCTGATCATGCTCGAATTGTTGCTCTGCTCAATGCTGACGATCTTTCCGGACTATCTCTACAGGCGCTATGTCCAGGGCAAGCGCATCGGCCAGGAGATCACCCTTTACAGCATGTGGTACGAACTGCGCTGGGGAATCTCGGCCTGCCTGATCCTGACCGTTTCTCTGATCACCATGATCTTCTATTTCCATCCCTCGACAAAAACGGTCACGGCCATTTTCCGCACCGTCACGATCCTGCCGGAGGCCTCCGGCCGGGTCGATGAAGTCTTTGTCGGCGTTAACCAAAAGGTCGCCGCCGGCGCGCCGCTCTTCCGCCTCGACGATTCACAGCAGAAGGCAGCATTCGAAACTGCCAGCCGCCAAATCGCCGAAGTCGAAGCCGAAGCGAAGGTCGCGCAGACCGAGCTTGCGAGCATGGACGGCCAGATCCAGGAGGCCGAAGGCGCCCTGAAAGTGGCTGAGGACGAGTTGGAGATGAAGACCCAGCTCCTGAAGAACGATGCCGTCGCTCGCCGGGAAGTGGTCCGCCTCACCAATACGGTCGACAGTCGCAAGGGTTCCGTGAGTGCTGCGCTCGCCAAGAAACAGACGCTGGAAACCAAGCTCAGCGTTCTCCTACCCGCGCAGAAGGCGAGCGCCGAGGCGGCCCGGGCCGAAGCGCAGGTGGAACTCGACAAGACAATCGTCAAGGCTGGGGTTTCGGGCACTGTCCAGCAATTCACATTGCGGCCCGGGGATGTGCTGAACACCATGCTGCGTCCTGCCGGCATCCTGGTGCCGAGCGAAGCGGGCCGCGGCACGCTGATCGCCGGTTTCGGGCAGATCGAGGCGCAGGTGATGAAACCCGGAATGGTCGCGGAGGCTGTCTGTGTCGGCAAGCCGTTCACCATCATCCCGCTCGTCGTGACCGACGTGCAGGACGTGATCGCGGCCGGCCAGTTGCGCCCCACCGACCAGCTGGTCGATGTTCAGCAGATGGCAAAACCCGGCACTCTGACGGTGTTCCTGCAGCCGCTCTTCGACGGCGGCCTCGCTGATGTGCCGCCGGGCAGCAGCTGCATTGCCAATGCCTATACCAACAACCACGACGCGCTCGCCGATCCCAATATCAGCACGCCGCGCTGGATGTTCCTGCATGTCGTCGACACGGTGGGTGTCGTGCATGCGATGATCCTGCGTATACAGGCGATGTTGCTGCCGGTTCAGACTCTGGTATTCGCCGGACATTGAGTTCGAAGTCAGCTTCTCCAGTTTCCCGCCCTCGCTCGGGACTCTGAAACATGGCTTGGCGGATATCAGGCGGTTGAGATTTCATGGAGGGCGAACCCGCGAACGCCCTTCATGGGCTCGACCGTTTCAACGAGGGTCAGGTTTTACGATCTTTAATCAACCCCGCACAAAGGCCTTGGTTCCCGCCGCAGGAACCCGTCATGCCGGATCATCTCGCCCGCATTGCCCCCGAAGAGATCGCCATCGAACTGGCGATCGCTGCCGCCGATACGCAACAGACGGTGAACGAGAAGCGGCGCGCCTTTGCCAAGGCCAACCATCCTGATGGTGTCGCAGCGCCTTTCCCCGACAATGCCAACAGGCGCATGATGATCGCCAATCTGCTGATCGACGAGGCAATGCGCCGCCTGCCGCGTAGCTGAAGCTATCTCGAGCGGGTAAACACTCCGACGCCACGGAGGAGCCGCCATCCGGCTTGGTCCGCGCACGCTATATGTGCTGTTTTCCAGCGATTCAACCGCCCACCAGGGTACTCAGTTCGATTCTTTCGCGTTGGGGTAGCAGATAAACCTCCCGCTTTTTGGTATCTGACATAGCGTATTTCGGGACCCCCTAACCCATGCCTACGTCCTTTTCAGTAAGGCACAGCGCTAACTGGCGAAATTGAATGCGATACAACATGTTGTAGCATCGGGCGGTTTAATGTTCTCAGGAGATCGCCCACATGTCGTCTACGGAAGATCCGAAGCAGCCACGCAACACTGCGCGCAGACATTTTCTAGGAGTGGTTGCGGCCGCCGGCGCTCGTCTCGCCGGCGCGGCGGCCATGGCCACGGCAATTTCAATCTCTCCGGCCAAAGCGATGGGTCGGCGCTGGGGGCGGGGCGGCTCCGGTGGACACGGAGGCTCCGGCGGAAGAGGTGGCCATGGCGGCAGCGGCGCAAATTGCTTCCTGCGCGGAACGGCGATCCTCACCGATTGCGGTGAGAAGCCCGTCGAGGATCTCAGCATCGGCGATCGCGTTGCCCTTCCGGACGGCAGCACCCGTGCGGTCAAGTGGGTCGGCCGCCAAAGCTTCAAGAAGAGCGGCGCACGCTGGCAGAAAGACGTGGTGCCGATCCGGGTTTGCCGCCACGCGCTGGACGGGCACACACCCCATTCGGATCTCTACCTGTCGCCTGGCCATGGGCTGTACCTGAACGGCATTCTGATCCAGGTGAAGGAGCTCGTGAACGGCACGACGATCGCACCGGTCGCTCCCGCGCCCGACGCCTCGATCGACTATTATGCCGTCATGCTCGATGCGCACGAGGTTATCCTAGCCGAAGGTGCTGCGGCCGAGTCCTTCCATCTGAAGAACAGCAATCACGAGAACTTCTGCAACTTTGCAGAGTACCAGCGTCTCTATGGCGGTGAACACAGCATGATGACACCCTTTGCGCCGTTGCTCGGAGGTGGCTGGTCACACTTGAAAGCGCTTCTCCTGCTCGGCGTTTCGCCGTTGGTACCGACAAGCGATCCATTCGGCGATGCCTGCGAAAAGATCGACGCGCAGGCCAGGGAATTGTCGCTCTGACGGGACGGGAATGCGCATAGACCAGGCTCGCTGCACGCGAAGCCGTGCGCCGGTTTTGCGATAATATCGAACAAAGATGTCAAGTGCGGCGCGCATCGGAAAGAGCGCGGCGCGCTTCGATTGTTCGGCTGCGACGAAGCCGATGATACTCGCCGATCTCTTGATCGGCGAATCGCCCGCTACTATTCCGCCTGCCCGTCTTTCGAAGGCTTTTCGGCTGATGTCTCATCGGCCTCGTCCTCTCCCCCGGCGTCGGGCTGCGCAACCGGCTCGGCCGACTGCGGCTGCGGCTTGAAGGTCCAGAACAGCATATAGAAGGCATAGGCGCCGGCTGCAGCGGAGATTACCGCCCAGAAGGGATCGCCGCCGATGATCTCGATCGCCGCCCAGCCGAAACAGACTGCAACGATGCCGACACGCACCCAGAGGCGCTGGTATGCCGGATGGTTCGGATCGATAAGCTGCATGTCTGTCCCCGCGGTCGCATTTTGTCGCACTGTCCTTTAGTTTGAATCTTGCAAATGTGAAAGAGTCGCGGGCTTGACGAGACGCGCAGATGATGGAATGAAAATTCCAGATTGTTGGCAATTCGGTTTATTTGTTCCGAATTCAAGGGAGATTGAAATGACTGTAAGATTTGGTCTGCTCGGCGCCGGCCGTATCGGCAAGGTTCACGCCAAGGCCGTCAGCGGCGATGCCAATGCGACGCTGGTCGCCGTCGCCGACGCCTTTCCGCAGGCGGCGGAAGCCATCGCTTCGGCCTATGGCTGCGAAGTCCGCACCATCGAGGCAATCGAAGCCGCCAAAGACATCGACGCCGTCGTTGTCTGCACGCCGACGGACACCCATGCCGACCTGATCGAACGCTTCGCCCGCGCCGGCAAGGCGATCTTCTGCGAAAAGCCGATCGATCTCGACGTCGACCGCGTCAAGGCCTGCATCAAGGTGGTGGAAGAGACCGGCGCCAAGCTGATGGTCGGCTTCAACCGCCGCTTCGACCCGCATTTCATGGCGGTGCGCAAGGTGATCGACGACGGCAAGATCGGCGACGTTGAAATGGTGACGATCACCTCGCGCGACCCCGGCGCCCCGCCTGTCGATTATATCAAGCGTTCGGGCGGCATCTTCCGCGACATGACGATCCACGATTTCGACATGGCCCGCTTCCTGCTCGGCGAAGAGCCGGTCTCGGTGCTGGCGACCGCCGCCGTGCTGGTCGACAAGGCGATCGGCGAAGCCGGCGATTATGACAGCGTGTCGGTCATCCTGCAGACCGCTTCAGGCAAGCAGGCCGTCATCTCCAACTCCCGTCGCGCCACCTATGGCTACGACCAGCGCATCGAAGTGCACGGTTCCAAGGGCATGGCGGCAGCCGAAAACCAGCGCCCGGTCTCGATCGAAGTGGCGAACGGCGACGGCTATACCCGCCCGCCGCTGCATGATTTCTTCATGACCCGCTACACCGAAGCCTACGCCAACGAGATCGCCGCCTTCATCGCCGCGATCGAAAAGGGTTCGAAGATCACCCCCTCCGGCGCGGATGGCCTGGCAGCGCTGGCTCTCGCCGACGCCGCCGTCCAGTCGGTCAAGGAAGGCAAGCTGATCAAGATCGGCTGACGGTCCTCTCCCGACCGGAAGTCGTGCATGAGATGGCCGGGCTCTGCCCGGCCGTTTTGCGTTTGATGGCACTCGCAGGTGCGTGAACCAAGACCCTTCCCCGCCGAGCCACGGTTGCTAAAATTCGTGTCTGTGGCTGCCCCTCATCCGCCTGCCGGCACCTTCTCCCCGCAGGCGGGGCGAAGCGACATGCCGCGCCCTCTTTCTCCATCTCGACGTTGCGTTTGGCACGTCCCCTCGCCCCGTTTTTTACGGGGAGAGGGTTAGGGTGAGGGGCAGCCATTAACGCCGAGGCGCCGACAGCATCTATCCCTAATCCGTCCCCTGCCCCCCCGACAGCACGATGTCCTGGTCGATCACCGAGAGCGCCCGGTTGAGGTGGCCTTCGAAGACGAGGATGGGTTCGTCGGGGACGACTCGGATTTCGGGCATGCCTTCCATGCGCACGATATGCGACTGGCCGAGGCCCTCTTCGATGCCCTGCCGCAGCAGGTCGTAATAGCGGGTGCCGGGGCCGGTGATGGCGATCGGCATGCGTTCGGTCAGGCTGAGCATGCGCGACAGGCCGTTGCCGAGCGCGAGCCCCGCCTGGCGGAAGGCGAAGGCGGAGGTGCGGTGGCCCTGGCGGGCGCGGGCGGCGATCTTGTCGAGTTCGGCGACCGGCACGAATTTGGCCGGGATCGTATCGAGCGGCACTTCGAAGGCGCTGCGCAGGATAGCGTAGAAGCCGGCATAGGCTTCGATGCAGCCGCGAGTGCCGCAACGGCAGAGACCGCCACCCGCCATATGCAGCATGTGGCCGAAATTGGGGGCGGAGATCTCCTGGCCGGCCTGGCCGCCGCGCCGGACGATTCCGAGCCCGATGCTGTGGCCGAGCGACAGTGCGGCGAGCGAACGGAAATCAGCGCCCTTGGCGATCTCCTCGCGGGCGCCGAGCGCGGCGGCGACGAGCAGCGTCTCGTTGTCGAGAATGACCTTCGCCTGCCAGGAGGGCCGCAGCGCCGATTCGAAATCGATCTGGTCGCTGCCGAAGATCGGCGACCACAGAAGCACCGGCTCGGTGGAATGGACCAGCCCCTTGGAACTGATCGAGATCAGCAGCACCCTTTCCTGCGAAATCCTCGAGCGATCGAGAATGCGCAAGAGCCCGGCCTGCACCCCGGCGACGAACCGGGCGGCACCGGACGGATCACGCGAGCGCTCCTCGCTGAAACGGTCGATCAGCTTGCCTGCATAATCCACAAGCGAATATTGCACGGCATCCGAGGAGATGATGACGACGATCAAATAGCCGCAATCGCGCCGCTGGCGCAAAAGCACACGCGGCCGGCCGCGGCCGCTTGCCGCCTGCTGCTCGGATTTTTCGATGATCTGAGCGCGTTCCAGATCGGCTGTTATCGCCGAAATGGTGGCCGAGGAAAGGCCGGTGAAATCGGATATTTCGGTATGGGCGAGCGCACCGTGGCGCCGCAGCACGGACAGCACGAGCACGCTGTTTCTCTGCCGGACCAGCTCCGTGCTCGACTTGGTCAGCATGGATGCCGCCCTCTCCTCCTGCTTTCGTCAGAGCATGATGTTACCCGAAAAACCGCTCACGGTTTTCGGCATCATGCCTTCATCGCCCTCACCTTCCACTGCATCTGCGGCCGCTCTCGCGCAAGCGAATTAAGCCGGCGATGCAGAGTTGACAGTTGAAAAAATCTCTGACAGTTAATTTCTCGACTGTCGAGAAAAAAATCTCGACAGCTTTCGCGGTGGCCGGAGGAAGCATGGGCTGGGCCGGTCGCAACTCACTCGGGAGGACAATTTATGAAGTCTATTTTGAAACTGATGGCAGGTGCTGCCATTCTCGTTTCCGTGCATACCGCCGCCATGGCTGCTGATCTCGTCGTCGGCGTTTCCTGGTCGAATTTCCAGGAGGAGCGCTGGAAGACCGACGAAGCCGCCATCAAGAAGGCTCTGGAAGCCAAAGGCGCCAAGTATATTTCCGCTGACGCGCAGTCCTCTGCCGCCAAGCAGCTGACCGACGTCGAATCGCTGATCTCGCAGGGCGCCAACGCGCTGATCATTCTCGCCCAGGACTCCGACGCTATCGGCCCGGCGATCGAAAAGGCCGCCGCCGAAGGCATTCCGGTCGTCGGCTACGACCGCCTGATCGAAAACCCGGCTGCCTTCTACATCACGTTTGATAACAAGGAAGTCGGCCGCCTGCAGGCTGAGGGCGTCTTTAAGGCCAAGCCGGAAGGCAACTACGTCTTCATCAAGGGCTCTTCTTCCGACCCGAACGCGGACTTCCTGTTCTCGGGCCAACAGGAAGTGCTGAAGGCTGCGATCGACGCCGGCAAGATCAAGAATGTCGGCGAAGCCTATACCGACGGCTGGCTGCCGGAGAATGCTCAGCGCAACATGGAGCAGTTCCTGACCGCCAACAACAACAAGGTTGACGCCGTCGTCGCCTCCAACGACGGCACGGCCGGCGGCGCGATCGCAGCGCTCGACGCCCAGGGCCTCGCCGGCTCCGTTCCGGTCTCCGGCCAGGACGGCGACAAGGCGGCGCTGAACCGCATCGCGCTCGGCACGCAGACGGTTTCCGTCTGGAAGGACAGCCGCGAACTCGGCAAGCGCGCCGCTGAAATCGCTCTCGACCTCGCCGGCGGCAAGGACATGAGCAAGATCGACGGCGCTCAGGCCTTCAAGGGGGGACCGAAGGGCGTGGAAATGCAGTCGGTCTTCCTGAAGCCGCTTGCGATCACCAAAGACAATCTGAACGTCGTCATCGACGCCGGCTGGATCTCCAAGGCTGAAGCCTGCCAGGGCGTCAAGGCCGGCACGGTTGCCGCCTGCAAGTAAGCCAGCTTTGAACTAGAATGACCGGCGCCGCAGCGGACACCGCTGCGGCGCCGGATGCGGACGGGAATTCCAAGACGAAGTTTTCTCCGCCTCGCCACACCATCGCAGACTTGCATTCCCTGCCGGAAGAGCGTCGCGACGCCACGCGACCGGCTTCCGGAAGCATCGCGGTGGTCAGTTGAAGACAGACGAATGACGCCTTTGGCCAAGCTCCAGCACGCAGGCGCCCGTCTAAACAAGAATGGGGGAACGGCAAACCCATGGCCGACATGCTAAAATCAACGACTTCAAGCGGGCCGCGAACGGCGGAAGCCAATCCGGTGACCCGCTTCTTCCGCGCGACCGAGATCGACACCCGCCTGCTCGGCATGATCGGCGCGCTCGTCATCATCTGGATCGGTTTCCACATCATCACCGGCGGCCTGTTCCTGACCCCGCGCAATCTCTGGAACCTCTCGGTCCAGACGACCGACATCGCGATCATGACGACGGGCATGGTGCTGATCATCGTCACCCGCAACATCGACCTTTCGGTCGGTTCCGTGCTCGGCCTCTGCGGCATGATCATGGGCGTGATGCAGGCGAAGATCCTGCCGGAATATATCGGCTTCGACAGCCCCTTCACCTGGGTGATCACGCTGCTGATCGGCGTCATCGCCGGCGGCCTGATCGGCACCTTTCAGGGCATGATCATCGCTTTCCTCAACGTGCCGTCCTTCATCGTCACCCTCGGCGGCCTGCTCGTCTGGCGCGGCGCGACCTGGCTCGTCACCAGCGGCCAGACGGTTGCCCCCATGGACCAGACCTTCCGCATCATGGGCGGGGGCGCGGAGGGCTCGATCGGCGCCACCTGGAGCTGGGTCGTCGGCATCGCCGCCTGCCTCTTCGTCATCGCCAGCATCATCGGCTCGCGCCACCAGCGCCGCCGCTTCGGCTTTCCGCGCCGGCCGATCTGGGCGGAATATTTCCTGGCGACCTTGAGCTGCGTGCTGATCCTCGGCGCCGTCTCGATCGCCAACAGCTATTACTGGCCTGTTAACATCGCCAAGAAATATGCCGAGACCAACAATATCCCCTGGCCGGAAACCGGCCTCGACATTCCCTACGGCATCGCCGTGCCGGTGCTGATCGCCATCGTCGTCGGCATCATCATGACCTTCATCGCCACCCGCCTGCGCTTCGGCCGCTATGTCTTCGCGATCGGCGGCAACCCGGAAGCGGCCGAACTCGCCGGCATCAAGACACGTTGGGTGACGGTGCGCATCTTCGCGCTGATGGGCGTGCTCGCAGCCATTGCGGCGGCGATTTCCACCGCCCGCCTCAATGCGGCGACGAACTCGCAAGGCACGCTCGACGAGCTCTACACCATCGCCGCCGCCGTGATCGGCGGGACGTCGCTCGCAGGCGGCACCGGCACCATCGCCGGCGCCATGCTCGGTGCGCTCGTCATGCAATCGCTGCAATCCGGCATGGTGCTCGCGCATGTCGACACACCGCTGCAGAGCGTCGTCGTCGGCACCGTCCTTGTCGTGGCGGTCTGGCTCGACACCGTCTACCGCGCCCGTGCCAAGTGAGAGGAGCTCCAGATATGGCTGATCAACGCACTCCCCTCGTGGAACTGAAAAACATTTCGATCTCCTTCGGCGGCATCCACGCCGTGGACAACGCCTCGGTCGATCTCTACCCCGGCGAAGTGGTGGCCCTGCTCGGCCACAACGGCGCCGGAAAATCGACCCTGATCAAGATCCTCTCCGGCGCCTACAAGCGCGATGGCGGCGAGATCCTGATCAATGGCGAGCCGGCCGAAATCCGCAATCCGCGCGATGCCAAGAAATACGGCATCGAGACGATCTACCAGACGCTTGCCGTGGCCGATAATGTCGACGCTGCCGCCAACCTCTATCTCGGCCGTGAGCTGAAGACCCGCTGGGGCACGCTCGACGACGTGGCGATGGAAGCCTCGGCCCGCCAGGTGATGGGGCGGTTGAACCCCAACTTCAAGCGCTTCAAGGAGCCGGTGAAGGCGCTTTCGGGCGGCCAGCGGCAATCGGTGGCGATCGCCCGCGCGATCCTCTTCAACGCCCGCATCCTGATCATGGACGAGCCGACAGCGGCCCTCGGGCCCCAGGAGACGGCGCAGGTGGGCGAGTTGATCAAGCAGCTGAAGAAGGAAGGCATCGGCATCTTCCTCATCAGCCACGACATCCACGACGTCTTCGACCTCGCCGACCGCGTCTCGGTGATGAAGAACGGCCAGGTGGTGGGCCACGCCCGCACCGAGGACGTGACCAAGGACGAGGTGCTCGGCATGATCATCCTCGGCAAGGTGCCCCCAAAAGCCATCCCCGGCCCCGGCGCCATGCAGATCTGACGCCTCCTGCGCCCTGCCCCAGACAACCAAGCTCCGCCGCCCGCAAGGCCGGCGGAGTTTTTTATGTGGCATTCCTCAGGCTGACGGATAAAAACGCCCGTCAAATCGCAAGCATCGGTATTTCCGAGATTTCGCGATTGAAGCCGGCCGCAAGCTAGGCTAAGAACCACCCATCGGACAGGCGATTCAAACCGCCTCAGGCATGCACCCGTAGCTCAGCTGGATAGAGTGTTGGATTCCGATTCCAAAGGTCACAGGTTCGAATCCTGTCGGGTGCGCCATCATCTTATCGAAATTGTTGAATTATCGGCTTTTGCGCTCTTCCTCATAACGGCAATATCGGCAGCGCAATGCTAACCGCTCCGGAAAACTCGTTATTTTCAATATCGGCGAATAGCGGCCGCAGCCGGCGTTAGCACGGTGTTAGCGTAAGTCATCTACCATAGCGACACTATCGGAAAACCGGTTTGTCCGTTGCAACAGGGACAAATGGACGCTGGGGATCCCGGAAACGCCACGGCTTACGGAGATTGCATGAAACCGGTTCTAGCCAGCCTGATATTGTCGTCTGCAATGCTGCTGCTATCCAGCGCGTCTGGATTTGCCGCTTCTGGCGGATGGCAGTCGGATGGGCAAGGCACGAGATATTGGCATGTCACCCCGCCGCCCGGGCAATGCAATATAAGTCAGGCGAAAAACCGTGCGCGTCGGGCCGGCATCTATCGCAGCGAGATCATGCAGCAGGATGAGAATATCATCGTGCTCAGAGGTCTGGATGAATCGGGCGACCGGCGAACGATCGGTTTCGGCAACATCAGGGGATGCCCTGAGTTGGAAGGCTATGAGGAAAGCCCGAACTTCTGAGGGCATGGTTAAAGCCGACTCTCGCAGTAACTGGCTCCGGCAACTGATTGCATAGCGCATCGGACGACGCGACCGGTCGGCCCGGGCCTCAAGACCGTCCAGGTGTCCGCGAACCCTTGGAAAACGATCTCCCGAAAACAGTGCGACGCCTGCTCCAGAAATACCCCATTTACCTCCCGGCGGGGATTGGAAGTGTGAAATCACCCTTGATTTCGTTGACATTATTCGTGATCGCTAAGGCTTTCAATCCCCACGATTCCCCGCCCCCGCGCCGGAGGTACACCGTCGCGGCACTTGTTGAAAACAGGCGGCGACCGCCGCGCTTTTCAAGTAAGAGACTCCATGCCTGAACAGGGCTACCCTCAGCCAAGATCGAAAGCTGGAAATAAGTGGAGCATTAGACTCAACGACAAAATCGTGTCGCCGATTATTGGGGGTTACCAACGTATATTTACGTTCTGAAATGCATGATGGCAAAGTGCCAATCCTGCGTAAGTGGCACGACCTGATCACCGATATCGTGCGCGATTGTCCATGGAACCGTAATGAGCCGAGCTTTGGGAGCTGCTTCAAATCGATCTGTTACGAAGCGGCAGATATAGGCGGGGACAAACGCCACAACGGGCGCGACAGCATTGACCGTAACCAGACCGACTATGTCTCGATCTCTTTCGGCGGCAAGCTGGATGGCAATGTTACCGCCGAGCGAATGGCCTACGAGTAGAACAGTATCGTGCCCCTGCCGGAGGACGCCCTGCCACTGCTGCCTCCCAACTCAACGAGTCCAGGCACGCCAGACGGGGAGCCGCGCTGCGCGGGCCGACCGGGAAAACAAATGAGCGCCCCTGAATGCTGATTTACAACAGCGCATAAAATAACGACTGAAATCGACCCCGCCCGCAAATCTTTTATCGGGCCATACTGTTCTCCCTCCGAGATCTCTGTGTTAGGCAGCCCCAAAAGCGCCAATCTTGCGCACGACCAAGTACGCTCTCGATATGAAGGCCGCGGGCATTGAAGGCTTACAGACCAGAGATTGATGGCCTCAGGGCCATATCGGTGATCGCGGTTATCCTTTATCACGCCGAGTTCACGGTGGCTGGCCACACGCTGCTTTCCGGTGGGTATATCGGCGTCGATGTATTTTTTGTGATCAGCGGCTTCCTCATTTCCCAGATTTTGCTGACGGAGATCGAAGCGACGGGGCGTATCGATTTCCTTAAATTCTATGCCCGGCGTGCGCGCCGAATTCTGCCAGCGTTGTTCGCAGTCATTTTCGCGACGATGCCTTTCGCCTATTACTTTTTATTGCCGTTGGAACTCACGGACTACGCCAACTCCGTAGGTTCTTCGCTCCTGTTTGGATCGAATATCTATTTTTATTTTACTGCGGCTCAGTACGGAGAGCCCAACACCCTTCTCAAGCCTTTTCTGCACACCTGGTCGTTGAGCGTCGAAGAGCAGTTTTATATCGCCTTTCCGATCTTGTTGCTGATCGTGCGCCGATACTTGAAATCGAACTTTTTGCCATGCGTGTTGGTGGCGGCAGCCCTCAGCTTCGTGTTCTGTTTCGTCACGGTACGGCACGATCCGCAGCAGGCCTTCTATTCGCCGCTCACCCGGGCCTGGGAACTGCTGGCCGGAACACTGCTCGCCTATTACGAGCTCAGGCGTGGACGGCCTCGCCCCCAGCCGTTGCTCGCGGCGGCCGGGCTTATCCTCGTTCTTGGTTCACTCATCTTGTTTGGAAAGGATACGGTTCACCCTGGCCGGGTCACTGTGATCCCCGTCGTCGGGACCTGTCTTGTGCTCGCATTCGCCAGCCGTGAGAACGCAGCCGGGCGCCTGCTGGCTTCTCGGCCCGCGGCAATCACCGGGTTGGTGTCCTACTCGTTATATTTGTGGCATTATCCGGTCTTCGCCTTCTGGCGGCTGACAAGCTTGGATTTCGGCAACGGCGACAAGTTTCTCGCCATCGCGGTGACGGTCCTGGTCTCAGTCGCCAGCTTTGTCGTCATTGAAAAGCCCTTTCGCCACACCAGGAGAAGCCGCGCTCTCTGGATCACCCTGAGCTCATCCGTTGCAACCATCGCAGCTGTTGTCCTTTCAGCAATCACGATGGCCGGTTTTCCTCACAGGCTGGATGAAGTCTATTCACCTGTCGCGCAGGCGAACGAAGCACGGCTCGAAAGCACTTTTCTAAGCTTGAACGACAACATTCAAGCTGAGAAGCCCGTTATCTTCATCATTGGGGACTCGCACGCCAGAAACTGGTCGATTGCGCTGAAAAATTACGTCGATACCGACCGGTATCAAGTCGTGGCGCTCAGCTATTTGAACTGCATGGTGGAGATCAAGAACGATAGTGTGAAGGCCCCCTCACGCGCCAGCATTTACGACAAATACTGCATTCCCTTTGAAAAATATATCAACGACAAATCATTGCTCAGCCGAACGAAAGCGATCTTCCTCACGAGCCTTCGGCCTTTCGAATACACCGTCAACCCGTTCAGGTTCGAGCTTATTTCCTGGATGAAAAGCCACTCGGATAATGCGCGCGTTTTCGTGTTCGGAAATTATTTCCAGCTCGACGAATTGCACTCGTGCCTGGGGCTGATGTTTCAGAGAAAATCCGATGCCTCTATCTGCCTGCGATCGGCGAGCTATCCGCCGGCCAACCAGCCTCTAGAGCAACTGCCCTTTTTCCCCTCCGGTCTTCCGTTCACCTACGTCGATATCGTCAAGCTTCACTGCGATTACGACAAGGAGAAATGCCTCACCAGCAGCAGGGGTGTTCCATTCATCACAGACTGGAACCATATGACAGCCGAATTTCTGACGACGTTGATTGGCGACATTCTGGAAAAGAAAACCGCTGACCTGCGGAGCGACGGTCTCCTCGATTTCCTGGTACCGCCGCACGCCGGGCAGGCCGAACGAACGGCAAGTTCTGAGCCGAACGCTGGTCCCGCGTCTTCCGCTTCTCCATCAAATTAGGCGGTCATACGCCGGAAACGACGGCTCCCATCGTCTCAATGCGTTGTTCTGATCGCGCATTAACTGGAAACAGACGATGAGCGCCTTCCGCTCCCCAGTTCAATGGCAGAGATCGCTGAATTCGATCGAGCGGCGTACATTCGGATGACCTTCGATCCGATAGTGGTCCGTTCCATCCCGGTTTTAGAGCCGCAGCGGCATCGGGCACCACTGGCCGAATGCTCCGACGGACGTCTATTAGCCATCACTGAAACATGCGGCAAAGTCGTGTATACTGTCTGGGGAGAATTCATGTCGGGGGACTGAGACATGGAGCGCAGATTATCTGCAATTCTAGCCGCCGACGTGGTCGGATACTCCGCCCTTATGGAACAAGACGAAGCGGGCACATTTGACCGTCTTCGAGCACGCCGCACCGAGCTTTTTGAGCCCGAGATTGCGCGGCATCATGGGCGCATCTTCAAGCTCATGGGCGACGGCCTCCTCGCGGAATTCGGCAGCGTGGTCGACGCCGTCGAATGTGCCGTGTCTCTGCAGCGCGGAATGACTGAGCGCAACGCCTCTGTTCCTGAGGAGGACAGGTTCGACGTCCGCATTGGTATCAACATCGGCGAAGTGATCGTGGACGGCGACGACCGCTATGGCGAAGGCGTCAACGTCGCGGCCAGGCTGGAGCAACTCGCGCCACCGGCCGGGATCTGCGTTTCCGGCAAGGTGGCGAAGGAGGTCGAGAACAAACTTGCATTTACCTTTGATTCCATCGGGCGGCAGAAGGTCAAGAACATCGAGGAGCTTGTCGATGTCTACCAGGTGCGTATCGACGCCGCGCCACGCCGACGCATTCGACACAAGCGCAGGATCGGCCGACGATGGTGGGCCATTGGTGCCGCGGCAACCACCGTCGCCTTGGTGGCCGTATGGATGGCATTACAGAATCCGCTGACCACGACCTCTCCTGCAGGCCCTCGCACGATTCCTTCTGTCGCCGTATTGCCCTTCGCTGATCTCAGTGCCGACAAGAGCCTGGCGTACATGGGAGAAGGGCTGGCGAACGACGTCATCGCAATCCTCTCGCGCTTTTCTGACATTGCGGTCGTCTCGCGAACTTCGTCGTTTGCGTACGAGGGCAAGCAAGGCGACATCCGCGAGATCGGCAAGGAACTGGGCGTCGGCTATGTTGTCGAGGGCAGTGTACGCAAGGAAGGCGACAGAGTGCGCATCGTTGCACAGCTCATCAACACCAAAACCGGAGACCATGTCTGGGCGGACCGCTTCGACAAAACGGGAACTGACCCATGGGCGCTTCAGGATGAGTTGACCGGCAAGATCGTGGGGGCGATGACGGGCGAATTCGGAGCCATTCGCAAAGCGGACTACAGTCTGGCCTGGGGTAAGGACAGCACCAATCTCGCTGAATACGACTACTACCTGCGCGCGGAAAGCCAATTGAACCTCTACACGAAGGAAGGTCTCGAACGATCAGGTGAGATTTCACGACAGGGCCTGCAGGCGTTCCCTGGTTCGCCTCTTTTGACCGTGGAATTGGGATGGTCTCACTGGCTGAACGCTGCGCTCCTCTACAGTCCGGACCCGCAGGGTGATCTTCGGCAGGCGGAGCGACTGGTCAATCAGGCCCTCGCAGACAAGAATCTAAGCCCGCAAGTAGCGAGACTTGCGAACTGGCTCAACGCTTGGCTCCTGACCCTTAAAAGGGACCATGATGGCGCTGTTGCGGCCATGAACAAGGCCATCGCGGCGGCACCCTATAATGCGTTCACGCTTACCGACGCAGGAAGTATCTTTCTACAAGCCGGTCAACCCGAAAAGGCGCTGGAGCTGACCGACGCTGCGGCCGCGCGGGACCCTGCGCTATCTTGGTTTTTCAACTATGTGCGAGGTTTTATCTACATCGTGCTTGGCAAAAACGAGGACGCAGTTGAGGTTCTGAAGACAACAGATTTCGCCGACGCACCATTGCAGCTGGCCATCGCCTATGTGCGTCTTGGACGCGATGCAGACGCCCGAGCTGCCGTCGAGAAGATGCTCAAGTCAGCTCCGACTGCGACCATCCAGTCGTGGCGGCAGACCTGGAACTTCCGAGATCCTTCCATTATGGATCGCGCCGCAGCAGATCTCGCGCGCGCCGGCCTTCCGCCGCAATAGGCTGTCGATGGTATTCAGACTTCAGGAACATGGATCTTGCATCCTCAATTTGCTGGGCTTGCGCATCCGCCTGTTAGCAATTTGTTGACCATAAGCTGGCTTTACTGAGCTGGATGGATGCGGCGTTCCCGCCCGTCGTCGAATGTTTGGTGTGGGACGGGATTGGTCGTGTTGGAGTATTCACAGGGTTGGTCGGGTGAAGCCTTGGGCGGAATTGCCGCGCTCCTGTCGCGTGCCAAACGCTTCGCGGCGCAGACCATTCTGCCGGCTCTGTTTGCGCTGCCGGCACTTGCCGGTTCTGCATCCCTTGCCTCGGCGGAAGATCGGGCGCTGAAGCTTTTCTTCACCCATACGGGCGAAAGGGCCACGATCACCTACAAGCGGGATGGAAAGTTCGATTCCAGGGGCCTTGCCCAAATCAACCGGTTTCTGCGCGACTGGCGCAGGAATGAGCCGACCCGGATGGATCCGCGGCTGCTCGACCTGGTCTGGGAGGTGTATAAGAAGAGCGGCGGCAAGGATTATATCCACGTCGTCTCCGCCTATCGTTCCCCTGCCACCAACAACATGCTGCGCAACCGTTCGCGCAGCACTGGCGTGGCCAAGAAGAGCCAGCACATGCTGGGCAAGGCGATGGATTTCTACGTTCCTGGCGTGAAGCTTGCGACGCTGCGTGCCATTGCCATGCAGATGCAGGTCGGCGGTGTCGGCTATTATCCGACCTCGGGATCCCCCTTCGTGCATCTCGACGTCGGCAATGTCCGGGCCTGGCCCCGCATGTCCCGGCAGGAACTCGCGCGCATATTCCCGAACGGGAAAACGATGCATCTTCCGGCCGATGGGCGGCCGCTGCCGGGATATAATCAGGCGGTTGCGAACTACAGCAAACGCGTCAGCTCCACCTCGATCGAGATCGCCAGCACCGCCGGAGAAGACGAAGACGCGGGAGCCTCCACCACGCCAAGCGGCGGCGCCACAGACAGCAAGCTGGTAACCGCGCTGCTGCCGACGCCGAAAAGCCGGGCCTTGAACGCGCTGGCGCAGCAGACCGGCGCGGTCGAGCGAGATGACAAAGGCTCCGCTCCCGACCTTTCATCTCTCCCGATTCCGATACCGGCGATGCGCCCCCTCGCCCTGGCGCAGGACGCGGGCGCGGACGACAGGCTGGTGACAGCCTCGATCGGCCCGATTGCAGCACTTCCGGAGAGACGCCTGCCCGCATTGCCGGCTCACGCGCGTTTCCATCCCGTCGTTGCTGCACAGCAGACCTCTAGGCAGGGCGCCGACATGATCGCCTCCCTGCCGATGACCGCTTCCTGGGAAGAAGCAGATTTCCTTGGATCGACGTCAGAAGCGGCGCTGATGCAATGGGCGCTGCATTCTCCCGGCGCGGCGATCGGATTGAGCGCGCCTCGCCTTTCCCCACGCACGGTCCATCGCGAGGCGAATGTCGCGGCTTCAGACGAGAACACCGTTCCGGTCGCCGCCACAGGTCCGTTCGACGCCAGCCGGTTTTCGTCGCTCCCGGAGGGTTGACTACCGAAAAACGATAGATGCATAGGGGCCAGAAGTCGTTTCTAAGCTTGCGTCAGAGAATTGCTCCGGTGCTGTGGGTACAATGGCTGAGAGCTAATGGCGACACGGCAATAGCAGAGATGCTCTTCTCTCCGTTCCCGATCGGATCAACAGAGCGATTAAAATATCAACGCAAGGTTTGAAATATATCATCACTCGCTCAGCGCTTCTGAGCCGTATCAACAAGATCATAAGTCGTAGGAACTTCTTCAATGCCGGTGAGTTAAGAGTGTGGATGTGATTGTCTCTCAGTCGACTTCGCATTTGTCCTTTCCAACTCTTCGCAGCCCCGCAATCCAGCGGGGCTTTTTTTGCTGAAGTACTTTGCTCTGTACGGCATCGTACGGAAACTCTTGCGGCCCGCCGGCGTTTCTTGCTTCGGATCGCGCAGAGGGAGCCTCTCCTGTCTCCGCGCGCACCCCTATGCTCTGCGCGATCCACACTACCTCGAGACTTTTCTGAGATCCGATTGCGAACAGCGGCAAGGCAACGCGTAAATCGATGATCGCCGGCGGCGCCAGCATTTCATTCGGCCCGAACGGCGTTGTGCACATGCCACCGGCTGATCTCACTGTCTCAGTGAACAACCGCGATCACCCGTATTCCGGCTTCCTCCGCGGCGCGAATGAGGGCGGCGCGCGCCATATCGGGCGAAATATTGCCCTGGATCGCGTCAAGGCAGGTCTTTACAGCCGCTATATATTCCCGGCCGTCATCCATCGGCCAGGCGGCGACAAGCGCGCCTGCGACCTCACCGAGCGACCGGACCAGCCTGTGTTTTTCCTGACCGCCCATCACAAGCATCAGAGGCGCGAAGTCTTCGCTTGTGTGCCAGTCTACAATTCCGACCGTCTGTATTGCCATTCGTTGCTTCACCTCACAAGAAGCCTTCCCCATCCGCTGAAACGCAGGCGCCGGGTTCGGCAGGTTGGCGCTTCGGCAGGAGGTCTCGACGGTGTTTCGCGACAGACCAAAACCTTCCTGAGATGTCCCTTCAATCGGACGGGAAGCATCTAAGGCAGGTGATGCAGGGGAAAAGCCGGACCTAAGTCGGACTGGAAGGGCGGCGGCGGCTGTTCATATAACAGAGTCATGTAACCTGTAGGTCCGTGGAGGGGCGGAACGGGAGGAGGAGATGAAGTTCGGCCCCGATAACAACAACCACGAAGAGCGCTTTTCGCAAGGCCACAGTTCGGCAGCAACCGTCGCCACAATCGAAGCAGCCCTTTCCGCTGATCCCGACATCGACAGCAGCGCTATCGAGGTCAGGATGCTCGGTCCTGTCGTGCTGCTTGAAGGCTATATTACCAAGCCCGCCGACCGCGACAAAGCCATCGCGCTTGCGGCGATGATCGTCGGTGAGGAGAATGTCCACGACCGGATGCTGAGCCGTTTCTCCACGCAGTAGCGAGGGGTCGGCGGCTAGGACCAAGGTCGGCTAAGCCCCGGCCTCAAGTCCTAACTCCGGAACCGTTCCCCCATTATCCGGTTGGTACGCCAGCGGAACCAACCGCATAAAAGGAGGAAAATTGATGAATATCAAAGCAGTAGGAATTGCCGCTGGACTCCTGTTGGCCTCGACGTCTGCCTTTGCGCAGCAGTCGACGGTCACAGGTGCGGTCGGTGGCGCCGCGACGGGTGCCATCGTCGGCGGCCCGGTGGGTGCTGCTGTCGGCGGCATCGTCGGCGGCGTCGCAGGCAGCGTCATCGATCCGCCGCCGCCAAAGGTGATGACCTATGTCGAGCAGGCTCCCGCCCCGGCTGAACGCGTCGTGGTGAAGGAGAAGGTCGTCGTCGGGCAGCCCCTGCCGGAGACAGTCGTCGTGACGCCAATTCCTGACGATCCGAAATATGCCTATGCGATCGTCAACGATCAGCGTGTGATCGTCGAACCTTCCTCGCGGACGGTCATCCAGGTCATCAAGTGACAGACGGGCGGCAAAGCCGCCATTCCAACAATCAGGGCGCGCATGTCACGCATGAGAATGCGGGCGGCACCGCCTGTTCGAGCTTCGGAGAATGATCATGAAAAGCAACCATCTCACCATGCTTCTGGCAGCGCTGTCGCTCGGCGTATCGCCGCTTGCGACACTGCCGGCCGCGGCCCAGCAGGACACCACAAAGAGCAGCGACCAAGCCCAGTCCGGTTCTGAAAGCACGGATTCCGGTTCGCAATCCGGGGCCGGCAAGACTGACTGCACCCCCGATGCTTCCGGGGCCTGCCCGCAGGGCAAGGGCCAGACGACGCAGCAGAAATCCGGCCAGGGCTCCGACATGAAAAAGAGCGCTGAACAGCCTTCCAACGACAACGGTTCGATCAGCGGAAGCACCTCGGGCAAGGCTTCGACGGAAACCAAGCCCGCATCGCCGGACGCCAGCGGCGCCACCACCACCGAACAGAAGCCCGCCGCCAAATCCGGCACGACCGATACCAGCGGCTCGGCCACCACAGGCACAAAAGGCAGCACTACGCAGAGCGGCGATGCGACCAAGCAGTCGACTGATCAGAACGCGACGACGACAAACAAGAGCTCGTCGGAAACCAACGTCAACAACACGACGACGACGAACAAGCAGACTTCGAACACCACCAACGTCAACATCTCGGTCGAACAGCAGACCGAAATTCGATCGGTGGTGAAGGAGGTCCATGTCGCACCGGTGAAGGAAGTGGACTTCACGGTCTCCGTCGGGGTGAAAATCCCGAAGAAGGTGCGGCTCGAACCATTGCCGCCGCGCATCGTCAAGATCGTTCCGCAGTATGAGGGCTATCGCTTCTTCATCCTTGCGGATGGCCGGATCGTCATCGTCGATCCGAATGCTCTGACGATTGTCTATATCATCGAGGCCTAAGGCCTAACACGCAGGTTCCGGCGGCGTCTTTTTCGCCGCCGGGCGGCCCACCGACACCCTCCATCCAATACGCACATTGAGTGACTGGCCTTCCTTCCAGCTTGAGCGTCTACTCTATCGCTCTGGCGGAGGAAGCAGACCATGGCCATGTATCTCACACGCTTCAGCTATACGCCCGAAACCTGGGCGCGCATGATCGAAAAGCCTGAGGATCGCCGCGAGGCGGCACGCAGCTACATCGAATCCGTGGGCGGCAAACTCCATGGGTTCTGGTATGCCTTTGGCGAGCATGACGGATGGAATTTGTGGGAGGCGCCCGACAACGTATCGATGGCGGCCGTCACGCTTGCGATCGGCGCCGGCGGCGCGCTCAGCTCGATCGAGACCACCGTGCTGCTCGAAGTCGAGGACACGATCCAGGCGCTGGAAAGAGCGAAGTCGATCCGATACCGCCCGCCGGCAGCCTAGGTTGCGGTAGCATCAAAGCGCGCCGAGACCTTTCGGATCCGCTCGCGCTTCAGTTCATTGTTTACGCATGCTGCTGTCGAAGAACCGCAGCCTACTCACTCTGCCTGAAATTCCGGATCCGATCGAACAGCACCGCCAGCACGATCGCGCCGCCGATAAAAGTCCCCTGCCAGAAGGCGTTGATGCCGAGCAGACCGAGGCTGTTGCGGATCACTTCGATCAGAGCCGCGCCGACCAGGGCGCCGAAGGCGGTGCCGACGCCGCCGGCGAGATTGGCGCCGCCAATGACGGCGGCGGCGATGACCTGCAGTTCCATGCCGGCCCCGATATTGGTGGTGACGGCGCCGAGCCAGCCGGTCTGGACGACGCCGGCAATGCCGGCCGACAGCGCCGAGATCATGTAGACGGCGACCTTGATGCGACGCACCGGAACGCCGGTCAGTGTCGCGGCGTGTTCATTGCCGCCGATGGCGAAGATATAGCGGCCGAACCGCGTCCAGCGCAGCACGAAGCCGGTCAGAAGCGCCAGAATGATCATGTAGAGGACAGGATTGGCGATGCCGAGAAACCAGGCGCCGCCGCCGAGCGCCAGGAGCTTGTCGTGATCGGGACCGAACTGGAAAACGACGGTGTTGTTGGAGGCGACCATGGCGAGGCTGCGCGCCACCGACAGCATGCCAAGCGTCACCACGAAGGGCGGGAAATCGAGATAGGCGATCATGACGCCATTGAAAGCGCCGACGACAAGCGCCGTGCCGATTGCGGCCGCTATGCCGATTTCGATGCCGTAACCGGCATGCATGGTGACAGCCAGCACCATGCTGCAGAGGCAGAGCACCGAGCCGACGGAGAGATCGATGCCGCCGGTGATGATGACCAGCGTCATGCCGAGCGCGATGATGGCGACGAAGGTGACGTTGCGGGTGATGTTGTAGAGGTTCTTCGCCGTCGCGAAGGAATCCGTGGCAAAGGACAGGAAGAAGCAGGCGAGGATGACGGCGATCAGCACCCAGAAGGTCTGACTGCCGACGAACTCCGAAAGCCGGCTTCGCTCTCTCTGCGCAATCGTCTGATCGAGGGTAACTGCCATTGCTGACCTTCTTTTCTGCCCAGTTCCACGCCGCTCAAACCTGTTCGATGGCGCCTGTTATGAGACCCGTCACTTCCTCCGGCGAGCTCGCCGCAATCGATTTGTCGGCGACTTTCCGGCCGCGGCGCATGACGATCACCCGATCGGCGACGGTAAAGACGTCGGGCATGCGGTGACTGATCAGCACGACCGCGATGCCGCGATCACGCAGCTCGCGGATCAGGTTCAAGACCTCCGCCACCTGGCGGACCGAAATCGCAGCGGTCGGCTCGTCCATCAGCACGATCTTCGCTTCCGACAGCATGGTGCGGCCGATCGCCACCGCCTGCCGCTGGCCGCCCGACATCTGCTTGACGAGGTCACGCGGGCGGGTTTCCGATTTCAGCTCCTTGAAGATCTCGCCGGCGCGCCTGTACATCGTCTTGTAATCGAGCACGCGGAACGGACCGATGCCGCGGCGGAGCTCCCGGCCGAGGAAGACATTGGCGGCGGCCGTCAGATTGTTGCAGAGCGCCAGATCCTGATGAACGATCTCGATGCCGTGCTGGCGCGCCTCGACCGGCCGGTGCATGACGATCTCCTTGCCGTCGAGCCGCATCGTGCCCTCGCTCGGCCGGAAGTTGCCGGCGATCATCTTGACCAGCGTGCTCTTTCCCGCGCCGTTATCGCCCATCAGACCGACGACCTGGCCGGCTTCGAGCGTAAACGACACATCGTTCACCGCCTGGATGGCGCCGAAATGCTTAGAAATATTGGTGAGCTCGAGAACCGCTACCAGCCGACCACCCTCCCCGGAACCTGCAGGCCTGCCTTCGTCGCCGGTTGCCGATAGCCGGTTGCCAGTCAGACGCCTGCGATCTCGCTTTTGCCGATCTCCTCCCGGAAAAGCGATTTGGTTCATTAATGCAAAAGCGCCATGAATGGTCAATCAAATGTCCGCTAAAACGGCCTCTCATCACAAAAATCTATTTTGTACGACAAATAGAGATTGACGCCGGAAACGCGCGCATATTAGCTGTTGCTGGGGAGAGAGGTATGCTGATCCTTGTCACCGGGGCTACGGGCAAGGTCGGGCGGCGCTTCATTACTGGGCTGCTTGACGAGCCGCGATTTTCCAAGGCACGCATTCGCGCGCTTTGCCATAATCGCGTGCTTGAGGAAACCGACCGCGTCAGTGTCGTGAAGGGTTCGATCGCCGACAGCAATGTTGTCGCAGCGGCCATGGACGGTGTCACCCATGTCCTGCATCTCGCCACCTGCAAGGAAACGCCCGACGATGTGATGGATGTTACCGTCAAGGGGCTGTTCTGGCTGCTGGAAACCTTTCGCCTAAGCCCGACGGCGCGGCAGTTCATCTTGATCGGCGGCGATGCCGGCGTCGGCCATTTCTTCTATCGTCACGACGGGCCGGTGACCGAAAAGACGCCGCATCGCGCCTATCCCGGCTGCTACGCGCTCTCCAAGGTGCTGGAAGAGGTGATGCTCGAGCAGTTCGCCATCCAGTATGGCATCAACAGCTGCTGCCTGCGGGCGCCCTGGATCATGGAGAAGGACGATTTCAAATATACGCTCTCCTTCGGCGACGATGTCTTCGGCGGGCCGGACTGGAAGAGTCTGGTGCCGCCGGCCGATGCGGCGCGTTACGCGCGCGACGGCACTGTGCCGCTACTGCGCGATGCCGACGGGCGGCCGCTGAAGCGCAATTTTGTCCATGTCGACGATCTCGTCTCGGCGATTCTGGCGGCGATCAACAATCCGCGCGCCGTGGGGCAGCTTTTCAACATCGCGATGGATCGGCCGGTCGATTACGGCGAGGTCGCCGCTTATCTCGCCCGCACGCGCGGGCTCGGCTCCGTCGATATTCCGAGCGAATATCACTCGAACTGGATGGACAACAGCAAGGCGAAGTTCCTGTTGGACTGGCGCCCCGTCAACGATCTGGAAAAGCTCATCGATTCAGCCTGGGAATACCGGCGTTCAAGGGAGGAGCCTCGTATCGTCTGGTATCCCGGTTGATAACAGGGCGGACGAAGGCGTCCGCCTTTTCACAAAGGGAGGAAGCTATGAGGAAGGCATTATTGCTGGCTGCCGCTGCAGCTCTGGCGTTCACGGCCGGCGAGGCCATGGCCGCCAAGAAGCAGCTCGTTATCGTCGTCAAGGGTCTCGACAACCCGTTCTTCGAGGCGATCAACCAGGGCTGCCAGAAATGGAACAAGGAAAACGCTTCGGCCGAATATGAATGCTTCTACACCGGCCCGGCATCCACCTCGGATGAAGCCGGCGAAGCGCAGATCGTCCAGGATATGCTCGGCAAGGCCGATACGGCGGCGATTGCCATCTCGCCGTCGAACGCCAAGCTGATCGCCCAGACGCTCAAGACGGCCAATCCGAGCGTGCCTGTCATGACGCTCGATGCCGATCTTGCCGCGGAAGATTCCGCTCTGCGCAAGACCTATCTCGGCACCGACAACTATCTGATGGGGGCGCGGATCGGCGAATACATCAAGAAGGCCAAGCCGAAGGGCGGCAAGATCTGCACCATCGAAGGCAATCCCGGCGCCGACAACATCCTGCGCCGCGCCCAGGGCATGCGTGACACGTTGAGCGGCAAGAAGGGACTCGACGCCCTTAAGGGTGAAGGTGGCTGGACCGAGGTGGCGGGCTGCCCGGTCTTTACCAATGACGACGGCGCCAAGGGCGTGCAGGCGATGACCGACATCCTCGCCGCCAATCCCGACCTCGACGCCTTCGGTATCATGGGCGGCTGGCCGCTGTTCGGCGCTCCGCAGCCCTATCGCGACCTGTTCAAGCCGATGGCCGACAAGATCGCCAAGAACGAGTTCGTCATCGGCGCCGCCGACACCATCGGCGACGAAGTGGCGATCGCCAAGGAGGGCCTGGTAACCGCGCTCGTCGGCCAGCGGCCTTTCGAAATGGGCTACAAGGCGCCGACCGTGATGATGGACCTGATCTCGGGCAAGAAGGTCGATGATCCGGTCTTTACCGGGCTGGACGAGTGCACCAAGGATACGGTCGACACCTGCATCCAGAAATGACGCCGCGTTCGGAGCGCCCATTCCGGTGGGCGCTCCCCTGGCCTACCTTTCGATCTCCGAAAAGATCCAGTCGGAAAAAGCGCGCATGGCCGCCGTGACCGGCCGCGACTGCAGGCGCGTCAGCCAATAGCTTCCAAGCGAGATGGCGGTGGCGAAAGGCTGCACGATCGCGCCCGAGCAGAGGTGCCTTGAAAACATCGAGGGCGGGGCGAGCGCCACGCCAAGCCCCTGGAGGGCCGCCTCCATCATGCCGACGGAGGAATCGAAGACGATGCCGGCATTGACCTGGGCGGCCGGCGGCACGCCCGCGGCCTGAAACCAGGTGCTCCACTCATCCGTGCGGTAGCTGCGAAGCAGTGTCGCTCCGGCAAGGTCTGCCGGCGATCGGAGATCATCGGCCAGTTTCGGGGTGCAAAGAGGCGAAAGCGGCGCTTCGAACAGGCGCTGCGCCTCAGTGCCGTGCCATGAGCCGCTGCCGAAGCGGATGGCGAAGTCGAGCCCTTCCGCCGCCGGATCGACGCGGTTGTTGTTGGTGGAAATGCGCAGATCGATGAAGGGATGCCGGCGCTGGAAGTCCGCAAGCCGCGGCAGGAGCCAGCCGACGGCGAAGGTTCCGACGACACCGAGGAACAGCAGTTCGCGCACCTGCCCGGCCTCGATCCTGTCAAGCGTCGTCGCCATCTGGTCGAAGGAGGCGGTGACCGTCGGCAGCAGCGCTTCGCCTTCCGCGGTGATCTTCAAGCCGCGGGGAAGGCGCTGGAACAGCGCCACCCCCAACCGCTTCTCCAGGCCCTTGACCTGCTGGCTGACGGCCGCCTGGGTGACGCAGAGCTCGATTGCAGCGCGGGTGAAGCTCAGATGCCGCGCGGAGGCTTCGAAAGCCCTGAGGCCGTTCAGGGGAAGGAATTGCCGAACCATGTGAGCCCTAGAAATTCTTGTGGCTGTTGCGAGATATCATCGTTTGCGGTCATAAAACAGCGCAGCTAATCCCCTCCTCGGCGCATTTTCTGCGCTGCATCGACCTGGCGATTTGGAGATGATTGATATGAAGAATGTGGGGATGGGAATTTTATCGGCCGCCTTGATCTCGGCATGCACTTGCGCAAGCGGCTTTGCCGCCGATGCCGCGAAAGTGAGGGCGATCGCCGACGCCGCGATCAAGCCGGTCATGGAGAAAAACGCCATCCCGGGCATTGCCGTCGGCATCATCGTCGATGGAGAGCAGCACGTTTTCACTTATGGCGTCGAATCGAAGGAGACCGGCCGGCCGGTGGCGCCGACGACGCTGTTCGAACTCGGATCGATCAGCAAGACTTTCACTGCGTCGCTGGCATCTTACGCTGACGCGAAGCGCGCGTTTTCGCTTGACCGCAAGGTGAGCACATATCTGCCGGCGATGAAGGGCAAGCCGTTCGGCGATGTCGTGCTTATCAATCTCGCTACCCATGCCGCCGGCGGATTTCCGTTGCAGCTGCCCGATGACGTCAAGACCGAAAAACAGCTGCTTTCCTATTTCGCCGCCTGGCAGCCCTCTTATGCGGCAGGGACGCAGAGAAGTTACGCCAATCCGAGCATCGGCATGCTCGGCTATATCACCGCGAAGGCCATGGACGGCGATTTCGCCGCCCTTATGGAAGGCAAGCTGTTTGCCGCTCTCGGATTAGAGAGCACCTATATCAATGTGCCGAAATCGCGGATGGCCGATTATGCTCAAGGTTATAAGCGCAATGGCGAGCCGGCGCGGCTGACGCCGGCCCTGCTCTCCTCGGAAGCCTATGGCGTGAGATCGACGGCCGGCGACATGATCCGCTTCGTCGGCGCCAATATGGGCCTGGTCAAGCTCGACGGAACACTGCAGCAAGCGATTACCAGTACCCATACCGGATATTTCAGCGTCGGGAAGATGACCCAGGATCTGATCTGGGAGCAATACGCCTATCCCGCCACGCTGGCGAGCCTGCTCGAAGGCAATTCGCCCGCGATGCTGAAGACCATTCCGGTTTCTGAACTGCGGCCGCCGATGAAGCCGCGTGACGACGTCTGGATCAACAAGACCGGCTCGACCAACGGGTTCGGCGCCTATGTCGCCTTCATTCCGCAGGAGCGCCTTGGAATCGCCATTCTGGCCAATAAAAACTATCCCAACGAGGATCGTGTCGCCGCGGCCTATCGGATATTGACCGCACTTACGGCCGACTGATCGGAAAGGGGCGCAATCGACGTGACGCACGCCAAAGCGGCTGTTCACCCGTCGGACCCTTGAAGCACACGGAGGGCAACGCTCTGAATCAACGTGCTCGTCTCGAGTCGGACTTTAGCCCGATGCGCGACCGCGCCCTTGTGGTAGACCCTTGGCGGCCGGACATGCTGTGGCCGAGCCGGCTGCAGCGTATGTCCAACGACCGCAATCTCGCCCCCCTAGTACACGGGGCGCTACTACCGGGAGTAATGCAAAATTAATAATTAAGATTAATGCGCGAGTATTTCCTAGAATTTCTCTAGGCAATTGCCAGTGCTCATAGAGAATGCTAATAAACAACTACCTTTCTTGAAGTCATCAGGGGCACTGCAAATGAAAACTGTATTGATTTCGGGCGGAGCTGGTTTCATCGGATCGCATCTGTGCGATCGACTTCTGCTTCGGACTGACGTTCAGAAACTCGTTGTTGTCGACAATCTTTGGACCGGACTTTTCGAAAATATCGAACACATCAAAGACCCGCGTTTCCACTTCGTGAAATCGGATGTCGAAAACCTGCAGACATCCGATAAATTCGACGAAATCTACCATCTCGCCTCTCCCGCATCGCCGCCCTGGTATATGAAGGAGCCGAAGCGGACGATTTCCGCCAATCTTCTCGGGGCAATGCGGCTTCTCGATCTCCTGAAAAAGGGGGGTCGTTTCGGCTTTACCTCGTCTTCCGAAGTCTATGGCGATCCGCTCGTCTCGCCGCAGCCGGAATCCTACAAGGGCCAGGTCGACTGTACCGGCCCACGCTCGTCCTACGACGAGAGCAAGCGCTGCACGGAATCGCTGCTGTTCGAGATGCAGCGCACCCAGGGGCTCGACGTCAAGGTCATCCGTCCCTTCAACATTTATGGCCCGAGAACCCGCGCCGACGATGGGCGGGCGGTCTCCAACTTCATCACCCAGGCGCTGTCGGGCCGCCCGATCACCGTGTTCGGCGATGGTCTGCAATCCCGCAGCTGGGGCTATGTCGACGATATCGTCGACGGTTTCGCCCGCTATTTCTGGATAAACCAAACCGACTATAAGGGGCCGCTGAATATCGGCAACGATCGCGAGATTTCGGTTCTCGAGGTCGCGCAATATGTCTCCCGCCTCGTCGGCGGCGCGCCCATCGTGTTCGAGCCGTCACCCCCGCAGGATCCCACCAACCGGCGGCCGGACCTCAGCAATGCGAACTACGTCATGCCCGAGTGGTCGTGTAAGATCAGTTACGAGCAAGGCGTGGCCCGGACGCTCGAATGGTTCAGGGAAAAAATGCAGGCAGACAAGCAATCATCACGGCTGCGCAGCGCGCATCGTTGATGCTGACGGCTTGGGGCGGCTCGCGGCCTTTCGGACGCGCCAAGGGCGCCGATATTCTGAACCCGCGCATCGTGCTTTTCGACGATCGATCTCGATTTAGGCTCAATGCGCACGGCTCAAGGGTTCGATCGAGAGTGTGTTGATGCGGGTACCAATTCCGTCTGATCTCAAGAATATGGAATTTTCCCGTACCCATTCACTATCTCGCCTCGGCTGCAGCAGTCCGGCCGCTACGATTTACTCGTATTTTCATCGAGTGCTGAACGCAATTTCGCCTGCATCCACTGGAGGTGCTGCTCGAATGTATGCGCGCGGAAACTGGGGTTATTGAGGAAGTTCAATGTTAAGTCCGACAAACGCGTAGGGACGTTGTTCGGCAGAGCCTGCCATTCGGCAAGCGCCACAGGAAGATATCTACGTATTGCCTGACGGTTCAGCCACGGACGGAGGTGCCGTGCGTCCCACGGTTCGGCACCGAACTGGTGACACATGTCGCCGACGAGTATCGTCCCATTCACGATACGAGCAGCAAGAGGTCGACGTTCCGCCAGCATAGCTTCGGCTGCCTCAAGGCCTTGGTCCAGATTGATCTCGAGCACCTCGATTTCGTCGGCCGAAGCAGTCGGATCCGGCGGAAGCCGCCAATCCTCACCCAACACTTCGGCGGCGCCGCGAAGATAATGATATCCATTGAGCTGCCGCTCTACCTTCTCATAAAGCCTACGAAGGCCAGCCTTTTCCAACGTTTGGAGGACTCGTGGGCCAGCCTTGACGAGGGGGTCAAGGACAGAACCGGCTCGGGTGGCGATGATCCTTCGCAGACGCTTCTTCCACCCCTTTCTTCCGGCAAACCGATGGATCTCGAGCAGCCGCTGTATGTCGGGGTGCTTGCGAGCCATCAAGGCATCGGAGCGTCCCTCCTGATGCCTGCGCACCATCTTTCCGGTGAGTGTCATCGTCTGATGTTCGAGATGATAGCCGAATGCGTCGGGAGCAAAACGAATTGGAACTCCCTTTTTGATCACACGTAGACCAAATTCGAAGTCTTCTCGTGCACGGGCGAATTGAGGATCGAGCCCGCCCATAGCGTGAAATAGTTCCGCATCCAGCGACAGGTTTCCTGTCAGCACATCGGTAAAAGCGAACCGATGTCCAGGGAGGGAGACGCGCTCGAAGTGCCTCGTCCACCATTCGCGGGCGCTGAGGCGGAAGCGGTCCGTCGCAACGTGCGGAAGTGGCGGATAGGGGCCTATCACTACGCCCCCGGGGTGGCGCTGATGTTCAGCGACATGCGCCGCCACGAAATTGGCTCCCGGCTCGATGTCGTCGTCAAGGAAGATCAATAAACGGCCGCTCGCGACCTGCGACCCCGCATTACGGGCGAGTGCCGGACCGACGCCCGGCAACGACAGGGTTCGAAGGGGAACGCGGGTACGAAGTGACGCAAGCATTGTTGACGTGTCGTCCTCACACCCGTCAGCCACAACCAGGATTTCGAATGCGGGTGTCCCATCGCGCTGAGCGTCGAGCTTTCCCAGAAGCGACCTCAGCATGGCGGCACGATTATGCGTTGGTATGATAACGCTGATGTCAACCATTCTTATGCTCTGCCTTCGCTGCTCGCGCCCGCGCGCGCAGATAACGAACCGGGCCGCTCGCTGCCCCTCTGAACTGGGTTAAGGCGTCGTTGTAGGGCAGGCTGAATTGGTGTGTCTGTCGACGTTGAAAAACTCGCCGAAGAAGCCTGACGTAGGAACGAACCATGCGAGGGAGCGCACGCGGGTTTCCCTCGAACACGAGGGCCTTCGTCAAGATGGCGAACGATGCAGCCTCGTAGCCATACATCTGCTGCTGCAGTTCCTCGCTTGAGCGACGATGGCGGTGCCAGTTCAGAGCCTCGGGATCGTAGATGATCCGATAACCGGCTTCGAGTACACGCCGGAACATGTCCGTGTCGCCGCCCGCCAGGCTGAGGGTTCCAGCGTCGAGGGCCTCGTCGAACCACCCTACCGCGTCAACGATGGTTCGGCGCAATGCCATATTGACACCGGCACCCGCATGCCATCCGGTGAATGGGTCCAGGTTGTGGGCGTCGTAGACCTGTCGCCTGAAGCCACGGCAAAAACCGCCAAAATGTTGAAAGGCGATCTGCGAGTCCGTTTCCAGCTCTGCCGCCATAGTGAGGCCGGTTACGGCCAGCACCAGGGGGTCCTCAAAATTGCGAAGCAAGGTTCTAAGCCATAGCGGGTCGGGGACGGCATCGTCGTCGATGAACGCTACGACGTCTGCTTCTGCGTTGCGAAGGGCAGTATTGCGCGCGACGTCAAGACCAGGGCGCGGTTCGCGCAGATATCTCACAGTGTTGAAGCGGCTGACTAAATCTCGCGTGGCGTCGTTTAATGGGGCATTGTCGACGACGAGGATATCGGCCTTATCGGGCATAGCCAATAACCCGATGAGGCAGCGCTCCAGATCTTCGGTACGATCGCGCGTGCAGATCACGACGGAAGCTTTCGGTAGCTGACTTGGACTCGGCGACGGGTCAGGAAGGGCCAGCCAATGCCTTAACCAAGCCTCGAACACCGACGAACCGGCCGCAGACAGAATCCGGTCCTTGATTGGCGTCTTGCCGCCATCGGTGTCGAAGGCGATCACAGCTTGGCCGCACGGGCGACCGGCGACCCTGATCAGCACAAGTGCACCCTGATAGTCACCCGTCGGTTCAAAATCCGGCGGAAAGTCGAGAATGTCGATGTCTCGAACGGCAAGGCGCATCAGGAGTTCGGATCCGATCTGGGCTGACCCAATGAGCCGTGGTCCGGCGAGGCCGCGGCGGGGCGCGACTGCACCTGCTGCCACAGTGTCGGAGGATTCAGCATACCCTTTCTTGGGCCGGGTCCGGTCACGGCGAGCGGATAGACTTCGGCATGATAATCGTAAACCTGCTGCCAATCTGCCGAAAAAAGGCCCACCGTAATGCGATAGTCGCCTGGAGCCAGGTCGATTCGATTGAGTGTTGTTTCGATGCGCACCGTGTCCGAGTCTGCGACAGGGGCGAATTCGGCCAACTTGCTGTCGATCTCGAAGCAGCACGTATCGTCCGCAGCATAGACGCCGATGACGATAATGGCATTGCGATCTCTGGTGGCACCGACATAGGTAAGTGAAATCGACAGCCGGTCGCCCGCAGCGATGGTGCTTGTCGGCATGCTCTGCTCGTTCAGCAACGCTACGGCTGTGATCTGGAGTTCGCCATTGCCGAACCGGCTGACCTGCGGCACCAGTTCAACGGGCAATTTTGTAACGGCGAACTGTTCGTGCTGGACGCTGGCGACCTTCGCCTCGACCGTCGAGGTATAAAGCGGCAGCATTTCGTCGATTGGCCCGTAGCCCACAACGCGGCCGGCTCTCAGGAATAGCACGTGATCGCAGATTTCTCTTATCTGCGAGACGTCGTGTGACACGAAGAAAATAGTGGCGCCGCCATTCAGTATCTCCTTCACTCTTGCAATGCACTTCTGCTGGAAGGCTTGGTCCCCCACGGCGAGGGCCTCGTCGATAAGCAAGACGTCCGGGCGCACATGGACTGCCACGGCGAATGCCAGGCGCATGCGCATTCCGGTGCTGTAACTACGAACCGGATTCTCAACCGCCGCCTCCAACTCGGCAAAGGCTACAATCTCGTCAAACCGCTCGGCAACCTCGGTCCGCCGCATTCCCGCGATAACCCCCAGCAGAAAGATGTTCTCGCGCCCAGTCAAATCGTCGGTCAGGCCCGCCCCGATGTCGAGCAAGGCGCCAATTCGACCCACCACCTTGATCTGCCCTTCGTCGGGACGACCAACGCCGCCGATCAGACGCAGCAAAGTGGACTTGCCGGCCCCGTTTAGGCCCACCACGCCGACAGCTTGCCCTGGCGTAACCGCAAAGCTGATGTGGCGCAGGCCCCAAAAGCTTTTCGACTGTACCACGGACCGCCCGGACAAAAGGTAACCCTTCAAGGTGGTGGAGCGCGCGCCCCCTTGCGCGCGGTAGCGCTTGCCGACGTCGTGGACGATGATGGCGCCTTGCCTCATAGCTCGTCCACCAGGCGCGCGCTGCCACGCTCGACCAGCCAAATGCCGATAAGAAGCATCGGCAAAGAAATCAGCGCAGTCTTCCAATAGATAGCAACCGGAGGCCACGCGTGCTCGACGAAAATGGCGCGGTAGCCCTCGAGAATCCAGGCCATCGGGTTCCAGGTGTGAATTAACGCCATCGGCTCACTCGCCTTAAGCGGGCTGTAGAACACAGGTGTCAGGTAGAAACCCAGCATCAAAAACACGCCTACCAAATGTTGAGTATCGCGGAAATGGACATGCGCAATCGCGACAAGATAGGACAGACCCATCGTGAACAGCGCCTGCGCAAGGAACACGAGTGGAAGTGCCGCGATGCTTAAAGCAAGGCCCCCAGTCTCGATAAACGAGATGATGAAGAGGAGTGGCAGAGCGAGCAGAAGGTGCACTGCTTGTGTGATGACTGCGACAACAGGAAGTATCCCGATCGGAAAGCCCGGCCGGCGCACCAATTCGCTGCTGCCGGTTATGGAAGTTGCCGCTGCGGGTACCGCAGTGCTGAGCCAGCCCCAGGCCAACACGCCGGAAAAGACAAAAGTGGTGTAGTAGGGAATATTTAAGGGAAGGACGTGACGAAAGATCAGGGAAAAAATCAGCAGCTGGCTCAATGGCCGCATCAAGGACCAGCCGAGGCCAATTGCGGATCTTTGATATCTCATCTTCAGATCGCGAGCCAGAAGTGCTAACAGCAGATCGTTCCATTGCAGACAGATGTCAATCAAGCGCTTGCACTGATCACGACGCCTGTATTGGTCCCGTCGCTTCGCGCGATCAAGCGCTTGATCCTTGAGATGCTCACGCATTTCGGCTCACTTTTGCCATCGGTTAAATACACCTTGCCTCAAAGTAGTAAAGATCATCATACTCGCGAACTGACACGGTAACTCCAGCGTGATCTTTATCGCAGGAAGCAGCAATTATGCCTATAGTTTCCATCATTACACCGGCGCATGGAGCGGAAACAACACTTTCCTCGACGTTGGAGAGCCTGATAGCGCAAAGTCATACTGACTGGGAATGCATCATCATTGATGATGGTTCAACCGATCAGACCGCCGAGATTGCGGACCATTTCGCGGATCGGGATACGCGCTTCCGTGTGCTGCGGCAGGAGCAGAGCGGCGTGTCAGTTGCTCGCAATGCGGGGCTGGCGCAGGCGAAAGGCGACTGGGTCGTCTTCCTCGACTCAGACGACACCTTGGCATCTTCCCACCTCGAAATAATGCTGGGTCACACGCGAACTTTGCCGCAGGCCGACATTCTGCATTGCGGTTGGCGCCGCCTGAAACATGGTGCACCCTGGTGGCAGTCTCACCCCGCGGTCAAAATGGACAATCCGTTTGCCGCAACAGCGCGCTATTGCCCTTTCGCGATCCACGCAGCCTTGGTTCGCCGGTCCCGGCTTACAGAAATAGGCGGCTTCGATCCGGAGATGAAAATGTGCGAGGACTGGGACCTGTGGCAGCGCCTCGCCCGGGCTGGCGCCGAGTTTGCGCCGGTCGAAAGCCTGATGGCCGATGTTAGCGTAACGGCCGGCTCGCTGTCGTCAAACAGGGTCAAACATCTTGATTTTGGTCTTAAGGTGATCCGACGCGGCCACCATTCCGATCCCCGCGTCACCGATCCGGTGCCGGTGCTCGCCCAGGGAGTAACGCAGGCCGCGTTAGCAACAGCCTGCTGGTATCTCGCGATCTGGCTCGTCGGCGCCTCAATAGGTCAAGGCGACAATCCTGGTGAACTGCTCGACCGAGTGGCAGAGCCTATTCCACCTGACGCCGATGTCTACGCGCTCATCGCGGTAATGGTAGACGGGATTGTGGTCGGCGCCTTCGCGGACGAGCCGATTTGGCCCGGACTTTGGTCGAAGATCCAGGACAAGCTTCCCGAGCTGGAGGCCTGGTTTAATCGGCATGGTCCCCAAGAAGCTTTTGGTTCCCTGTTGGTTCGTTCAATGGAGCGAAAGGTCGCTGACCAACTACCGACCAACGTGCTCACCACGATCGGAACAACAAGGATACAGCCAATTGATTTGGATCGCCCTATCGTCGACCTCATCTTGCCCGACATCGAGCGGTTGCGCTGTTGCATCTGGCGAGGTCCGACCCCGCTAGGGCAAGTGGAGTTTGTTGTCTTTGGAGCAATCGAAGCCGATACGATACGAAATCGACTCAGGATGGTGTTCGGCCCGGACTTCGATCAGGATGACGGGCGCGCCGTCTCCACCAGCATGGCGGCGCCAAGCCACCGCGGAGTAGCTCGACGGTTGCTGAAGCTCATGGCGAAAATATCACGTTGGGCCAAAGCTAAGACATCAGCGGGTTGGTGGAGCAAGGAGGAGCCGACACCAACACATGTCGATTCGATATTGGTCACCGCGCATGCCGGGCGCGCCGAATTCGACCGAATTGTCGACGAGGAACGTCGGCGGGCGATTGCAGCCTCGACGCAGATGTTCAATGAGAAGCCGTCGAAAAAAACCGGCCCGGCGGGCGATGAGGTGCCGAGGTACGATACGGAAGCGTACTGGGAGGAGCTTTTTTCCCAGGTCGATCCTTGGGACTACCGAAATAACTATGAGACTGTGAAATATTTTCAAACATTGTCGTTGTTGGACGATCGCCGCTTTTCAAACGGCCTTGAGCTGGCCTGCGCGGAAGGAACCTTTACACGGATGTTGGCGCCCCGCCTCGACAACCTGCTGGCAACCGACATTTCGGCGTCGGCAGTCGCTCGAGCGGCCTCGCTTCAGGACCATGATTCTCCGGTGGCCTATCGGCAGTTGGATCTTTTGAGGGACGAGCTAGGAGGGCCTTACGATCTCATCGTCTGTAGTGAAGTTCTGTACTATTTGGAGAACAGAGAAAAGCTCCGGCAGATAGTCGATAAGATTGCGGGCAGTCTTCGAACTGGTGGTTGGTTCGTTACCGCTCACGCCAACCTCCTGATCGATAGACCGAATGAGACAGGCTTTGGGTGGCCGCATGAATTCGGTGCGATCGGCATAGGTGAGGCGTTTGACCAACATCCGGATTTAACTCTCTCGGCTGAAGCCAAGAGTCCGCTCTATAGAATCCAAAGGTTCGAGAAGGTAGAGCGCGGGGGCTTCCTAGAGCCGACACGGGTGGAAGTAAACACGGCGCAGCCTCTGCCTCTTCAAGTCGCCAGCCAAGTACGCTGGAGAGGCGGGCGAGTTGTGGAATCGGCCGCCGACTGGAACGATGTCCCGATCTTGATGTACCATCAGGTTTCGGACGATGGCCCGGAACAGCTTTCTCGATACCGCCAGTCTCCAGAGGCCTTCGAATCCCAACTGGCCTTCCTGCGCGACGCCGGATGGCGAGGAATGACTTTGGATCGGCTGCTTGCTTGTTTCGACGAAGGCGCCAAACCGCCCGAAAAAACGTTGGTTCTGACCTTCGACGACGCTACACGCGATTTCATGACGCATGCCCTCCCCCTGCTACATCGATATGGCTTCCCATCCTCTCTCTTTGTCCCAACCGATAGGGTCGGCAGCTCTGCAATATGGGATTCGGCCTATGGACCGCCAGCTCCACTACTAACTTGGGAGGAACTTGCGGCGGTCGCGAACAGCGACGTGACGCTGGGCGCCCACGGTGCCCGGCACGTGCGTTTGTCTGCCCTGGCACCGGAGAGCCTGTTGCGAGAGCTTGCTGGCTCCAAGGCTATGCTTGAGAAATGCCTAGGTCGAGAAGTGCTGGCGGTCGCATATCCTTACGGCGACTTCGACCCCGCTATCAGGGAGATAGCCGAACAGTGTGGCTACCGGATCGGGCTAAGCTGCGTCGGTGGCAGGGTGCAGGCAAATGCAGATAAGCTCGCATTGAAAAGACAGGAGGTTTTCCGCGGGATCACCCGATCAGAGTTCGCAAATCTGCTATTTGGCTGAGACAAGAATGGGGGGGTCCACCGTCCAACCCGCATCGTACTTTGTTCCTAAGGCAAATCGGTGATCGGGATTTGAAGAGAAATACGATTTCTGCTTCAGCCACGATCGGGCCTCTCTTTTGAGGCTCCTCATCGCCTTTGATCCCGTGTCGACCACAAGCATCTTGGCTGCAATTGGCTTGTCATGTCGCGACATGGTTGCGACAAGTCTGATGAGCTCGCGGTATCGGCGCTGTTCAACCGCCTTCTGGACGAGCCAGCGGCCACAGCGGCTTAGGCCGGCCCGGACTGCAAAACGCTTTTCCGGGTGTCTCTTGAGCATTTCATCCGCGACCAGAATCCAGGACCGTAGCATTCGCGTCAGGTTGGATGACATGTTGTCTGGCGTTTGGCGATAGCCGACAAGATAATCCGGCACCACCACAAAATCTGAGAATTCAGCGGCCAAGCAGTAGAAGAGGAGATCTTCACAACCCTGCGCGTCACGCTGTTGGAGTGAGGAGTCAAATCCTCCCGTCGCGTCAAGAATATTCCGCCGTACGAGTGGCGAACTTGCATTTCCAATGAAGTTATCCGCAAGTACCTCGTCGAGCACACCTCCCTCGATGGAAACCTCATCACTCCGGTAGATGATGTAGTTGTTGTGATCAATCATTGCATACCAAGTGTAGACCAGGCCGACATTGGGACCACCTCTCTCCAATGCAGCCAGTTGTCGCTCAATTTTATCAGGTGACCAAATGTCATCAGCATCTAGGAATGCCACCAAGTCGGCAGACGTAGAGCGCCAACCCGCATTTCGAGCAGCGGCGACGCCGGAATTTCTTTGCTTCAATACTCGAACACGCGGATCTATCTCAGCGACTGCTTGCGCAATAGCCAGGGTATTGTCCTTAGAACCGTCGTCCACCACGACGATATCGAGCGCATGATGTGTTTGATTGCGAACGCTGCTGATTGTTTCAGCCAGAGTTCGTTCCGCGTTATAGGCAGGGATTACAACAGCAACAGTTACGTCACTTCTTGCCGATTTCTTCAAGCTCTTAACTCCGAAGGCTCCACAATCTCAAATAGGATACATCAAGATGCAGGCTTGAGTGTCAATAATGGGGTAGTGGTTCTTCGAAAAAGGTATTTCTACCCAGCAGCTGTTCCTAGCCTGTAGATGTCGGCCCCGCAGCGCTTTAGCGCAGGCCGCGTCAATCATGCTCGTTCGCAAGATGCCGAACTCAAACCCGCCGATCGTGCCCGTAATGCGCACAACGACCTTGGGCCGACGAGGATCATACACCTGTCGAGATCTATGACGCGCAGCGCGTTGGCGGTACGGCGAAAAGTCCGTTGCGTCTCCTCAAAGATAGGACATCTCCGCCAATCGAGAGAAAAAGAAATGCTCCGGAAAGCCAGTGATTCCACTCCATCGGCAAAGCCTCTCATTCTTAAGTACAATCTAGGAAACTACAAATATCATCGCAGCAATAAAGCGATAAATTGTGAGAAAACACGACAACCCAACAATAATCCGTGACAATAGCGAATTTAATGGCAATCATGTCTTCGTACTGCGCAGGCAATCTTACCCGAGGACCCGTCACCACCCCGGCGGGTCCTCAACTTTGCTAGGACCTTTCCAAGGTGAGCTTGAAGCATTCTGGGGGAGCAGGTTTTCGTCAGGGCAAAGGCGATCGGCTCGGGCATACCTCCTGGTACTCCCGAGCCGATCGCCTTTGGCTGGAGATACCGGGATGGACTGATCGCCAGCCGACTCTGCTTGAGCCAAGAGGATCGTTCAATCTAGCTCGGAGAATCTCGAAAGTTTGCGCAGAGCCAACGGCGATGGTTCCTCGGTCGGGCAAGGAGAGATCGGCGACACCACAAAGCAAAGGACCGAACGACCCTGATGCATCCTCCCGCACCTATGCTTCCCTCGCAGTGATGGGGCACAGCAAATTCGTCCGTGGTATTATTGTCGATCAGAGATCATTCTACTGCATTACATTCGCTCGTCACAGCTTGCTCACAGCATTAGCATAATCTAACTCATCTTGCGGTAGATTTATAAATACAACCTTGGTGTGAAATTAATGTTTTCCGCGTTTGATATAATTTGATTTGTATTACGCTATCCTTAAGGGTTATTAATTTCCGACCGGTAGATAATGGAGATGCATTCCTCCCAGAAATATGGAATCGCTCTCGTTAGTTTGCTGAGTGCCGTTTCGGCGGTTCTGTAACCATATAGTCCTGTCGAACGGGCAGTACGACGGGCGGCCCGAAAGTCTTCGCACCGACAGGCACCGAAGACGTGGCGGCGCAATTCGATACCAAAGAGTGCTGATCTCAAGGCGAATGAAGCTTCGAAACACCGGTAAATCAAGGGTTATCGCCGCTCATCACGCCACTGGTCGGACGGTATAAGGCGCGCCTTTCGACGTGGCATGACAAATTCGCATGATGAGCCGAGACCCCGGGCACGATAGGCCGCAGGGTAAGAGACGACCATCCTCGCTTATGCGGTCACCCGCATGGAACGAGGGCTCCGGAGTACCAAACGCATCGCCGCAGTCAAAAGCCTCGAATGTCCGTTTTCTCGCGCCAAGCTGTGTCGAAATGGTCGCACCTCGTGATCGAATTAACCGTTCGTAAAGCATTTGCTTGCTCAACTTATAATTTGTGTCATGGTCACTGGAAGTAGTGAGGAGCCGCCCTGATGAGTGATATGGCATCGCAGATTCCGGAATTTGGTTATGATGAACGCGTGATGATTTGCCGCAAACAGATCGAGAAGGCGGTTTATCAGTTCATTGCAAACACGAAGGTCGAGGGGTGCGATCCGGCGGAAGTCGCAATGGCCATCGCGGACATTGCCGACGACTATATTTTACTGCTGGCCCAGAAACGCAATTTGACCCATTGAGATCATGGATCGGCCAGCTCGGCCGATCGTCGGACGACCGCAAACCGATATCGCCGCCGCCTCCCTGCCCGGAGACAACGCCAGCCAAACCGCTTACCATTCGTTCTGAACCTATCTTTACGCCATCGAATGAGCGGCGGTTGTCCAGCCCGCGACAAGCCGAGGCTTCTCCCAACCCACAATTCAGATGGATTGCCGATAGACAGGCCTCAGGGCACTCGTTTCAGCCCGACAGACCGTTGCTGTGCAACCGACCGGAGCCGGTTTTCTGCGGCCCTCCCTTATGCGCAGACGCATATAGCCCCAAAATCGATGTGATTTTCGGGCTATCCGAGTTTGCAGCATGAAAGCGGGCACTAATGTCTTTTTACGCTGACTTGCGGAACCGGAGAGCTCAATTCGGCCAACTCTCTGGTCAGCCCCTCCCCGACTTCCTGCTTCACCGCCTCAAGAGCAAGGTCGAGGCAATTCGTCGCGAATTGCAGCTTGACATCCTGAGCAACCTGTCGCGCATAGGCGATCATCCGTGCCAATGCGACCAGTTCGTCCAGAGCGTCTTTCGCCCCTAGATCTCCATCTAGTTTAATAGTCGATGTCACGCCCATGTCCATTTCTCCAACGAATAGAAGGAATGATACGCGGGCCGACATGGTCGAGCCCGTGAAAAAAGCGTGACACAACCCTCGGTGACGATCGTCATCTTCGCTTCACAATGCGGACCGTGTGGAGAACGAGGTTTCGCGCAGTTTCCAGGACAAATCGGCATTCACGCGAATATCGGCGGTCGACTGCACCATCTTTAACAATTCCAGTGCATCGATGCGTTTTTGGTCAACGGAATGCGATACGAGAGTGGCCAGAAGGCGCGGGCGATCCGGCTCGGCTACGTCAGCGCATTGCTCGACGATTGCCCGCCACGTCCGCCTCTTGAAGAATATTGCGTTCGCGGCGTCTTCAATGACCTGGCGCAGCCCATCTGCGAGCAACTCATTTCTTTCCATGGCATCGAGCGTGGCGCTGACATTGACCAGCGGTATCGTCAGCGGCTTGCCGCCCATCGCGCTCGGCGCGTGCACGAGCGCGACGGCGGCATCATCGACCAGCCGGCCCGTGCGGTAGTCTTCGAAAATGCGGCCGATCCCGATCATACCGAACGAATGACATTCCGCAGCGCGTAGCGCGCCCATGCTTGCCGCCCCGAGGACAGTCACGCCAAACGAAAGAGCACGGAGAATTTCCTTATGCCAGACCGGCGCGGCGTATTCGAAACCGCCATCAATCAGACCGATGACATTGGCACCCTGTTCCACCACAGCCAAAACATCGCCCTGCGTGGCGGGCGGCAGGACGCGTATCCCCTCGCCGGCAAGTGAGGCTGCGTCGGGAAGACTGGGACCCGCGAAAATGACCTTCAAAAACCTATCGCTCTCGCGAGCGCCCTTGTTCCAAACTGGCGAGCACGCGACCCCTCCGGATTTTCGAGTTCGGGGATAATGACCTTGACGACGCCAAAGGGAAGCGTGTCGTCGCTGAGGCGTACGGCGATGACCGAGTTGATCCCTTTGTTCCGCAAAGCCTCCAGCACATGCTGCAATAAACGCGTCAGATCCCGATGTCCCGGCGTTCGGTGGCGGAGAGGACCGGCAGCCGGAGAGACGGGAACTGCGTCGAAGGCTCGCCGCATGAGCGGCGGCAAGGATCTCGAGAACGTGACGGCAGAAATATCGTCCCTGGCTCCGCTGATATAAGTGAGCCGCGATTGCGCGGCTTCCGTTACCGCCCGGATGGCCGCGCGCACGGGGAATGGGTGGGCTCCCGTACCGCCGGTCACCTCGACAAGGCGAATGTCCCTGCTGCCGTGGCGAGCCCGCTGGCCTGGAACGGAATCCCCAGGCCCCAGAATGGCGGTGAAACAGGGAATGGCGATATCGCTTGTGATATCGAAGAGCCTGAGGGCCAATCCTGATTTTTCGATCTTGTCGATCAACCCGGTCAGGGCTTCATCCTTGAAGCCGCGGGGATCGACGCAGCCGGCATAACGATCCCTTTCACCGCCAACCTGCCACAGCACATGCGCATCCCGCTCAATCCGCTCGAGCACACCGTGGAAAACCGCCTCCTCGAAATTGTTTCCCGATGCCAAGCCATCAGATGACATCCAGTATCGCGCATCGCGCGTGCGGTCGAGCAGCACTGCCTCAAAAGGGATATAAACCGGCTCGCCGGTGAGAATATTGATGCCGGCCACCCATTCCGTCTCCTCGTCTGGCCCGAGGTCGGGTTTATGCATGGCGATCAGGCAGTTCAGCGTATCGATCTTGTGCCCCATCGCCTGCAGACCGAACGAGGTGCTGCGGACAGGATCGACGAAAGGTTCACCGGCAACTGCCCGTTCCACGGCTTCCATGACGGTGGATACTTTGGCGTCGACATCGGTCAGACCCTTTCCCTGGGCAACCACGATTGAGCGCGAATTCGGAGTATAGGCGCACCAGACTGGAATTCCGATGTCATCAAGCCCGGTATGTCGTGCAATCCTGGTAATGCCGAACCGAGCTAAAAAAGGCTCGACGCGGGAAAGAGTTTCCCGCGGCGATATGATCCTGTCGGAATATATGGACCGGTCCGTCAGAATGCTGGCTCAGCCGTCGACGTGACCGGAAAGCGCGACCTGCGCCGACGAAACGGCGACGGCCAAATCGACGCCCTTCACGAATATGCCACCGGCTTTGCGCAGGCTGCTCGCAGTCGCCAATTCCCCCGTCGGATTGAGCGGCTTGACGGTGCCTGCGTCGAGATCGGCGAGCCAAAGACCTTCCTCGCCCGGTATTCCTATAATGACAGCTTTCGCCATGGTATGCCCCTCAGCTATTGTTAAAAACCAGCCTTCAACAGGCCCTCCCGATACAGCTCTTTTTGCCAGTGCTCCTTGAAGGGAACGATGGCGAGCCACTTCTCGACGTCGAACACCGGGTTGATGCTTTCGGCGCGCTGCCGATGGAAGAGTGCCCGTTTTCGATCGCCGATCATTGCGCAACTGGCCGCGGCGATACGATGGGCCGGCGCTTTGTCTTTCATCGCTTCGACATAGGCGATGGCCTCCTCATACTGTTCCAGGAAGAAACTGGCTCCAGCGGCACACCAGAGATAGGCGTCAGGTGCGATCGGATTGAGCGAAATTGCCTTTCTGATCTTGGCGAGCGCGTCGCCGGGGCGGGATGCATGCACGAGCGTGTCGGCATGACTGTAGATGACATCGGCAAAATGCGGACTGAGCTCTTCCGCCAGGTGAAGGGCCGCGACGCTGGCATCCACATCACCGAGATAAAGTCTGGTGACCCCGAGTTCGCGATGGCCCGCCGCCGATCCCGGATCTCGCTCGATTGCGCGAAGCGCATGCTGCTCTGCCAGGTGCAGCAGTTCATTGTTTCCCTGCGCCGTCACGAGCCACTCGCTGGTGAAAGTTCTTGCCAGCCCGGTAAATGACGGGGAGAAATCCGACCTATGCGACAGCGACTGCTTGAACGCCTTCCTTGCCCGGCGGATATGCGGCAGCGTCAGCTTGCTCATCAGGCTGGAGCCGACGAGATAGGCGTGATAGGCTTCAGGATTGGCTTCGAAACGTAGCCGTTCCTCCTCGTTCTCAGCCAGCTCACGCGCCACCGACTCGGTCAACTGCTGGGCGATAACCCGCCTTTGACGCGGCAATATATCGGGGGTCATCTTAAAGCGATTGGCCCAGACGATCTCATCCGTGGGGAAATAGATCAGCTGGGCGAACAATCCCTCTTCGGAAAATCGGGTGTCGAGAAGATAGGCAATCGAGTGCCTGGCGACCACCGCCGCTTTTTCGGAGTCGCGGCGGATCTGTCCGGCCGTATGCGGAGCGACGATGGAAATATGCCGAAGGGCACAGAGTTCGATTGTGACGTCTTCGATCAGGGCGTTGGCAAGTGCAAGTCCGGCATCGGCGTGCTTCGCCGTCGGGGGAAGCAACACCAGACGGGGAAGGATCCTCGGGATCGGCGGTATGTGTTCGATATCGGTCGGCTGGCTGCCGGGCTCGGGACGCTTCACCTCCACCCTTGTTTGGCCGCCGCCTTCCGGCAATCTCTCGCCGAACGATGCGCCGCCGGATAGCCGATGCAGCAATGTCCTGACCTGCTCGTCATTCGGATCCCGCTCAAGGATTTGCAGGGCGGCGCTGGAAATGATGCGCGCAGCACCCGGCTTTTGCACATCGGGCAGCGCCTCCAGCAACGCTTGCCGCAATTGCAGCGCATGGGCGTCCCGCTGCGCCCTAATCCAAGCATCTATCTGCTTTGTCGCCGGCTTGATATTTCCGATGAAGCCGCGCTGCATCGATTCGGCGATCGCCTGTAGTCGATCCAGCGGCGAGCCGCCGGCTCGAAAGACATCCAGATCGCTGGAAACCACCTCCTTGTTGAGGCAAACCGTCGTGGCAGTGAAATCGAAGGCTACTTCCGTGCGTCCGCCGTCCATCTCCCGGATGCGGGACAGCATTTTGCGCAAATTGAGCCGCGCCAATTCGGGCTCGACGTCGCTCCATAGAAACTGGGCCAGTTCATAACGGCTGAGTTCATGGCTCGCACCCGCATAGATGTGGGCCATCATCAACAGACCTTTGACCGGATAGCGAACCGGCTCGCCATCCGACTCAGTCAGCCGCAGATCGCCAAATGTCTGCAGATGAAGCACCGTCCATCCTCAGTTGTGTATAACCGGATCCTGCAGGTCGCTATCGACATCGGGCAATCCCGTCATCGCCAGACTTTTGGCCAAGGCCACCAGCTTCTGCCTGATGTTGGGATCTTCGATGGCGATGAACGCTTTATTGAGCGCGAGCCCTTCCTTCGAGGACAAAAACTTGTTCAATTCGCTCGTCTCGCCTTCGATCGGCCCGGAACCGCCGTTCTCGAAGAAGAAGCCGACCGGCACGCGAAGGATCTCGGAAATGCGCTGAAGGCGGCTGGCGCCGATCCGGTTCGTTCCTTTTTCGTATTTTTGAATCTGCTGGAAGGTGATGCCAAGAAGTTCGGCCAAGCCATGCTGGGTCATGCCGAGCGTCTTTCGCCGAACTCTCACGCGGTTGCCAACATAGACATCGATGGAATTCGGCGATTTGGCCTTCATCTGCTTAAGTCTCCCGCTTCATCAATACGCCGGCTGTATAATGGAGAGTTTAAGCAAGAATGCAACTAAAAGTAAATATTTCAGAACGGTTTTTTTCATCACAGCACGCAGTAGAACAACCTCTGGACTACTGCGGCGAACCGCGCAATGTCGCGCCGCCCGGCTAAAGCGGCTTATCGGCGACGGCGATCATTGATTTGGCAAAGACAGGAATTCTTCCAACATATTCGAAACGGACGTTAGCGAAGCCGGTCTCCAGCAACAGTGTGCGCAATGTGTTTTTCGACCAGAACTTGATATGCCCGTGATCCCTCAACGGCATGAAGTGATCGTCCATTTTTCCCGTCGCAGCCAGTGCAAGATTCTTCAGATAGCCGTGATAGGGCGTCGATATCACCGCGATGCCGCCGGGCTTGACGAGATCAAACATCGTCGCGGTGAAGCTCTTCGGATCGTAGACATGCTCGACGACCTCCAGGCTGATAACGGCGCTGAAGTTGCCATATTCCCGGGACAGGTCGTCATAGGCCGAGCCGACGCTCAGCGCCAGGCCGGGATAACGGATATTGGCCTTGCTGATCCCGTCGCTGGAAGGATCGACGCCGACGACATCATATCCTGCTTTCGCAAGAGTCGCTGCAGCCCCGCCGGTTCCGCATCCGAGATCGAAGACGTCATTTTCCGCTGAGCCGTCGAAATGATTCTCCAGTACGTCGAAGATTTTGGGCAAGATGTAGGAGTGCGCGGTTGTCGGTTTGGCGTGAATATAGGTGGTTGCGTCTAGCTCGATGGACATGGTCTCTCCTTTCTGCTGTTGCACGCAAACCCTATCGATTAATACGTCGAAAATTTGATCGAATTCGCCTAAATTCGTCAGCATACAAATATATGTTCGGCATAATCTAGAACTCATCAAATAATTCTTAACGTTATACGCGAAAAAATTGCAGAAATTGAGACGTTTTGCCTGACGATGACACTAAATATCTCAATATGCTCGACTGATAGAAGAAACTAATGGTGTCAATTCAACAATTTTTTCAAAAAACTCGTGTTTATTTCAATTCAGTTCGGACAACGCCCCTGTGCGACCACAGAAGCGGCAAGATCCGCGGCTATCTCTCGCCGAATTGCCGAATTGCTGTATTGGAATTCTCGACTGAAATGCTGTTGAAGCGCTCTCGGCGAACCGATCGCGCGCTTTTCATGAGGGCGCGGATGAAAGGGCGCTCGGTTGCAGACACGAAGCCAAAAGATATTTAACCGGATCATGTATACTGCTGGGATCCAGACAGACCAACGAAACCCTTCTCGCGTGCCGGAGAAGACAAGCTTGCCCGATAATTCGTCGCCCGCGTATGCGAAACAGCCGGCAGGAAAACTGCGGATTCCCGTGATCTTTTGGTTGCTGCTGACGATTTCCCTCTCGCTGGTCATCGGAACGGTGCTTCTGTCCAACGACATGAAACACCTGAGGGCGATCGGCCATTATTTCGGCTTCGATCTTTTCCCCCCTGAGGTTAAGCCGCCGCCGCCCAAAGCGCTTCCCCGACCGGCGCCGCCGGCGACCTACAAGCTTCCTCTGCATGCCACCGAAGCGCCCATGGCACAGACCGCGTCGGCTTTTCTGCGCACATGGCGCATATCAGGGCCCGCAATGTGCGCGGCGCTGCGACAAGCGGGCGTTCAGACCAGCGAATGGGCGGCGGCCAGCTTCAACGCCGACACGTTCGAGTGCTTTTACGAGCACAGCGCCAAGCGCGAGAAGGATCAGCTCGCGAATTCCATCTTCGTCATTGTTCGTGGCGATGCCGCCGGCACGATCAGCAGCATGCGCGTGAAGATCGTCAATCCCGGAACGGATCAGAATGGCCAGCTCGATCCGGCGATCCTGCGAGTTTTCGAAACCATGCTGCTTCAACCGCAATGGCTCGATTTTCATGAGACCCTGAATGCGATAAAAAACTTGAAGGACGTCAAGGAAGACGGCTTCGGAGCAAATATCGCCTTCACCCACGAGGTGCTCAATCCGGAGCGCTACAATTTTACCCTCTCGCTGGAGGCAGTCTCAGCCCCCCAAAAAAGGGCGAGGAATTACTTTTCCGGCAGAACATGGCTTCCCGCGCCGGAGCCCGCAATTGCGGCCAACCGCACGCAGCCGGAACTTCCCCATCAAGAGCCGCCGGCAGTAAATCGCAATTAGACCGCATGCAGCCCACCTCAGGGGATGCGACTTGCATCACCGTGATGCCGGGACAGGATCCCGTAAAGCTCCGTCAAGCTGTCTGGACCTGGCCGTTCGGCCCCTTCACCGCCGGCCAGACGTCAGAGACGCTCCACATTGAGGTCCTGAGTAGCTCGCGCAAGTTCGTCGTTGAGCGAGCGAACGACGCGTGCCGATTGACGCAATCGCAACGAGGTTCTGACGAGCACGCCGAAGAGGAGGAGAATGATGCCGACAACGCCGAGACCAAACGCGGCGAACTGACGATCATCAAGAAGGAATACGCCGCTGCGAACAGTCGCCATAAAAAAGCGGCATAGCTCATCAGATAGTTAAGCCAATCTTCCATAACGAGCTCTCTCCCGCAGCGGTTTAATATCTTGCCTTATGCAAAGAAATCTAGAAATTGGCGTCCACGCCGCTGAAAATACGTCGGAATTTGTACCGATCTATTAATTAAGGTCGAAGCCGCGATGGATCGTAATCCGCAAGTTTGGCCTTCGATTCCGCCGAAGACGTTAAACACAGCCAACAGTGAGAGAAAGAATGAATAGAAGACGTTTCCTCGCCTCCGTTCCGCTCGCCCTGTTATATGCGCGCGCGGGTCAGGCTTTGGCGCAGGTGCCGCCGTCCGCGGGGCTGCGCGCCCTTGCCGACAGAAAATCGTTTCGATTCGGTTCGGCCATCGATCCGGCGGATGTCGGCAATCCGATTGCGTCGCAGATATACATCGATAACGTCAATTCGATAACGCCGCGAAATCAGCTGAAGTGGAAGGCAACGGAAAAGATGCCAGGCGCCTTTTCCTTCGGCCCTGCCGATCAAATCGTTGCGTTTGCGCGCAAAAACAACATGCGGGTTTATGGACACACGCTTGTCTGGTATCGCACGCCCGACTGGGTGTCCGCCATCACTGATGCTGAGACCATTCGGGCGGCGATGAACCGTCATATAAAACAGGTTGTCGGTCGCTATAAGGGGTCGATCGATGCGTGGGATGTGGTGAACGAGCCGTTGGAATATGATGTGCCGGATCTGCGGGACTGCGTTTTCCGACGCCTTCTTGGCGACGACTATATCCGCATGAGCTTCGACATGGCACACGAAGCCAATCCCGACGCGATGCTGGTTCTCAACGAGACGCACCTGGAGAAAAAATCCGACGTGTTCGAACAGAAGCGTGCACGCATCCTGAAGATTGTCGAGGATCTCGTCGCCAGAAAGACGCCGATCGGCGCCGTCGGGCTGCAATCGCATTTCCGCCCCGGTCTCGATCGGATCGATCCGGAGGGAATGGGCCGATTCTGTGCAACGCTGAAGGATATGGGTATCGGGGTTTTTATCACCGAACTCGATGCGTCCTGCCATTTCCTCAACCGCGACAGGAACTCCACGCCGGTCTCCTATGCCGAGATTTTCGGTGACGTGATCAGCGTCGCAGCCGAGCGTGGTGACTTGAAAGGCGCCACCGTTTGGGGCATGTCGGAGAAATATGGCGGGCTTGACGAGAAGGACACCAATCCCGGCGCGGCATGCACGAAGCGCGTTAATCTTTACAATGAAAACAACGATCCGAGAAGTTCGATTGACGGCATCAAGCGGGCAATAGAGGCAATGTGATCGCCAAGACAGTGGAGACGCGAACAGATTCATGAGAAAAGCCGTTATTTACGTGGAAAAATTTTTGCCTGCCAGCCAGGCATTTGTTCTCAACCAGGCCGTGGCATTTCGTTCCTTCGAAGCTGAAATTCTTACCGGCTCGCGAATCTCTTCCGCCCATACGAAAAAATCGACTGTCCCGGTTCATGACATTCGTCGGTCTCCCGTTGCGCGGGCCGGTGAACTGCTTCTGAAAATCCCGCAGGTCGGCCTGCCTTTTCTCTTTCCCGCGATCAGCCAAGCCGATCTTGTCCATGCCCATTTCGGCAAGAACGGCTATGTCATCGGTCCGCTCGCGCGCGCCGCCGGCAAGCCGCTCGTCACGACGTTTCATGGCTTCGACGCCACCTATCGCGGCGATCCAAAAAAACCGGGCGGCTTCAATCAGGTGCGTTTCTTCGCCAAGGGCCGGAGCGAGATGGCCGGCTGGAACAGCTGGAACATCGCCGTTTCCGACTTCATCCGAGAGCGGCTGCTGGCGCTCGGTTTCCGCGCCGACCGCGTCTTTCGCCATCACATTGGTATCGATCTCGATCTCTTCAAAATGGAACCGCGTCCACGAAAAAAGGGGTTGGTGGTTTCCATTGCCCGTTTCGTCGACTATAAGGGCCACCGCTTCATGATCGACGCGCTCTCACGCGTGGCGGCCGCCGGCACCCCGGTTGAATTCGTCATGGTCGGACAGGGACCACTGAAGGAGGAAATCGAAGCCATGGCGCGTCGTTCCTTGCCAAGCGTCACGATCCATGAAAATCTGTCGCAGACAGAGATAAGGGATCTGCTCGCCAGTGCGGAACTCTATCTTCATGGCAGCGTGACCCTCGACAATGGTCACGCGGAAGCCTTCGGCCTCGCCAATCTGGAGGCCGAAGCCGTCGGTACTCCGGTCGTCGCATTCCGCTCGGGAGGCGTGGGCGAAGCGATCGAAGAGGGGAAAACTGGTTATCTCGTGGAGGAGCGGGATGTCGCGGGCATGGCGGAAGCGGTTGGAAAGCTGCTCAACGACCAAGCCCTGTGGACAGCCTTCAGCGCGCGGGCACCGCTTTTGGTGGCCGAGCGTTTCGACATACGTCGTCAAACGGGGATGCTAGAGGACTATTACAGTTCCGTTCTAGACGAATTTGCCAGCCGGGGTGGGACTTGATGGTGCATACAGGAAAGAAGCCGAAGTGGGGACTGAACGTATTTCGGCCGCTGCGGAACGGGATCGTAAAGGCCAAATGGCTCTATTACACGAAATTCTGGGGTATGGACATCGATCCGACGGCCAGCTTTTCGCTCAGCGTGCGCTTCGACAAGACCAACCCGAAGGGACTGCATATCGGCGCCGAAACCTATGTCGCCTTTGAGGCGGCGATCCTGACCCACGACCTCACACGCGGGCTCTATCTTCACACGAGGATCGGCAAACGCTGCTTCATCGGTGCCCGCAGCATCATCCTGCCCGGCGTGGAGATCGGCGACGAATGCGTCATCGGCTCCGGCTCGGTGGTGACCAAGAGCGTGCCGCCGCGATCGCTCGTGGCCGGCAACCCGGCAAAGATAATCCGCAGCGACATCAAGATCATTTCGCGTTACGGACGCATGGCCCGCGAGGACGAAACCGTCACGCAGCTCGTGACGCATTTGCCGACTGGAGAAGCACGATGAAGATGTTTGCCTATCGCGGGAAACATGAAAATTTTGGCGACGAGCTGAACCATTGGCTCTGGGAACGTCTGCTGCCGGGCTTCTTCGACGACGATGAAAGCCAGCTCTTTCTCGGCATCGGGTCCATCCTCTACGACAATTTCGACCCGAACATACAGAAGATTGTCTTCGGCTCGGGTTATGGCGGTTACACCAACGCGCCGAAGGTTGACGACAACTGGACCTTCTATTTCGTACGCGGAAAGAAGACCGCCGAGGTCCTCGGCATCGATCCGAGCTACGCCATCGGCGATTCGGGCATCCTCACGCGCAGCTGCTGGGATTCTAGGAGCGTTGAGAAGCGCTACCCGGTCTCCTTCATGCCGCATTACGAAAGTGCCATGTACGGCAGCTGGGACAAGGTCTGCGACCTCGCCGGCATCCACTATATCGACCCCCGCTGGTCGGTGGAAAAGGTCCTGACCGAAATCAGCGCATCGCAGAAGGTCGTCTCCGAGGCGATGCATGGATGCATTATCTCGGATGCGCTGCGGGTTCCGTGGCGGGCGATCCGGCCGATTGCGCCGGGAAATCGCGCCAAATGGTATGATTGGGCGAGTGCGCTCGATCTGGAGATCGATTTCGATCCGATCGGCCCGTCCAATCTCGTCGAAGCAGGCGCATCTTTGGTGCGGAAAAACACCTATCTGTTGAAGAACATAACGTTCCGTCACCGCCGCATCCGGCAACTGACCGGCAACTTTGTCTTCGGCTCGACTGTCAAGACGCTGCAGCGGGTGGCCGAAAAGCCGGGACAGCTCAGCTCCGACGAGGCTATCGTAAGGGCGCACGAAAAAATGCTGGTCCAGCTGGATCGGCTGAAACAGGATTTTTCCAACAAGACGGCCAGCGCCCTTTGATGATCCCGTGACGAGGCAATAAGGCATGATGCTTTCTAATTTCCCCAATACCGACTTGCTGAAATGGTCAATGTTATCGACCTCAGGAGCCGTTCGCCCATGAGCAGTGTTACCGACCGGCTGATTCAGGGCAGCATGTGGCTGAGTTTGTCCCGCGCCATCGTCAACGGGCTCTCGGCGCTCAGCACCTTCGTGCTTGCCTGGTATCTGGTGCCGGCCGATTTCGGTCTCGTCGCCATTGCAACGACGATCCAGGTGATCCTGAGTTCGGTCACCGAACTCTCCCTCAATCAGGCGCTTATCCGCCACGAGTCGCCAAGCGAAACGCACTTCAGCGCGGTCTGGACCTTGAGCGTGACGAGAAGCGCGACATTGGCGCTGCTGTTTGCCGCCGCGTCCTATCCAATTGCCGAATTCTATAACGAGCCGCGGCTGACGAGCGTCATGCTTGCCTTGAGTTTCAGCCTGCTCCTGAGCGGACTCGCCAATCCGCGCCGCGTCATGCTCCAGCGCGATCTGATCTTCTGGCAGGAATTCGTCCTCAACGTCTCGCAAAAGCTGGTCGGATTTATCGTCACGGTGGGAATTGCGGCCGTCTATCATAGCTATTGGGCGCTCGTGATCGGCACCCTCGCCTATCAGGTGACCAATATCATCGTTTCCTACACCGTCCTGCCGTTCTGGCCGCGCATCACCTTTCGGCACGCGCGCGAATTGTTTTCGTTCTCGGTGTGGCTGACGGCCGGTCAGATCGTCAACACGCTGAACTGGCGGATCGAATATCTGCTGATCGGCAAGATGCTGGGCGCCACGCAGCTTGGCCACTATACGGTCGGCAACACCCTTTCGACGCTGCCGACGCGCGAAGCCACGGCGCCGTTGAACCAGACGATTTATCCAGGCTTTTCGAAAGTCCGCAATGATCCGATCCGGCTGATCGCAGCTTATCAGCGTGCCCAGGCGCTGCTGGCGGCCGTGGCGCTCCCGGCCGGGATCGGTATGGCCGTGGTGGCCGAGCCGATGATGAGGCTTGCCTTGGGCGAGAAGTGGGTCCCGGCAATCTTCATCGTCCAGGCGCTCGCATCGGTCTTCGCCTTGCAAACGCTGGGTTCGCTCGTTCAGCCGCTCGGCATGGCGAAGGGCCATACCAAGATGCTGTTCATCCGCGACACGCAGATGCTGGTGGTCCGCATTCCGATCATCATCGCCGGTCTGATGCTGTACGGGCTGCCGGGCGTGGTCTATGCGCGCGTGTTGACGGGTCTGATTTCCACCGTGGTCAACATGCTTCTGGTCAAGCGCCTGATCAATCTGCCGTTCTTCCAGCAGCTCGCAGCGAACTTCCGCGCGCTTGCCAGCGTCGCCTTGATGGCGGCCGGCGTGTGGGGATTGTCGCATATGGTCAGCATGCCTGCCGACAAGCTGCACTTGGCCGTGTATCTTGCCTACCTCGTCATTACAGGCGGCATCATTTATCTCGGATCGAGCTTTGTTCTCTGGGTCGCTATGAAGAAGCCCAACGGCCCGGAAACCGAAGTCCACCGCATCATTGTCAAGTTCCTGTCAAAAGCAAAACGTATTGCCGTACCTAAGTCGGCCTGAAGTTAAACGAACACCAACAAGAGAGGCAGAATGACCAGCCAATCCAGATCGGAGCTGATCGCAAAACTCAACGGCATGATCCATGATTGCCTGAAGGACTATGTCTCGCGCGATGAACCGCTTGCGATTCTCGATTTTCCTGACATTCGCAATTGCGGCGACTCGGCGATCTGGCTGGGAGAGATGGCCTATCTCCGTGATCGCTTCGGCAAGCGTCCGGACTATGTTTCCAGGCTTCACGACTTCTCCGTCGAAGAACTGAAACGGCGGGTTCCCACAGGCCCGATCTTCATTCACGGCGGCGGCAATTTCGGCGACATCTGGGTCGCCCACCAGGATTTCCGCGAGATGATCATGGAACGTTTCCCGGATCGGCAGATCATCCAGTTTCCGCAGTCAATCCACTACAGTTCGGCTGACCGCATCGAGCAGTCCAAGCGGGCCATCGGGCGCCACAAGAATTTCGTGCTGCTGGTGCGCGACGAAGAATCGAAGGAGTTTTCCGAGAAGCACTTTGACTGCACCGTGCGGCTATGCCCGGACATGGCTTTCGCCATCGGTCCACTGCCGGAAAGGGCAACGCAGATCCCCATCCTCGCCATGTTGCGCGAGGATGCGGAACGGGTTGGCGGCGGTGATCGCAAGATTCCTTCCGATATTCCTGTGGAAGACTGGATCACCGAATCGAAGCGTAAGGTAGACATCGCCAAGAAACTGGGCGTAGCTTCGGCTTATCTCGCATTGAAGCCGAGCGAAGTTGCCTTGCGCCGACTGGACGCTGCGGCTCATAACCGCTTCGAGCGCGGCATCAGCCAGATCTCCCGTGCCCGCGCGATTGTGACCGATCGCCTGCACGTCCATATCTGCTCGCTGCTGCTCGGCCGTCCGCATGCGGTGCTCGACAACAGCTATGGAAAGATCCGCCGCTTCATGAATGCATTCTCCGGCGGAACCGACCTTTCCTATAAGGCGACATCGCTCGAAGACGGGATCAAGTGGGCGCGTCAGCAGGCTGGCCAGGGGCGCGTCGCTGAGAAAGAAGCTGTGGGCCTGCGGGCTTAAGGGGGAATTCGATGCCACTTGTCACCTTCATCATCCCGGTCCGACATCAGGACAATGCCCGCGACTGGAGCAAGCTGAAGGCAAACCTCAGCCAGACCGTGGCCTCCATCTCCAACCAGACCAATGGAGATTGGCGCGGCATCATCGTGGCCAATGAAGGGGCCGATCTGCCTGATCTTCCGGAGAAATTCTCCGCGGTGCGCGTGAGCTTTCCGCCGAACGACCTGCACGAACTCGGCAAGGGCAGCAAGGAAGACTTCCTCGATGCGTTCCGCGCCGACAAGGGCCGGCGCGTCCTGAGTGGCATGCTGGCCGCCGCCGACAGCCGCTTCTTCATGATTGTCGACGATGATGATTTCGTCAGTTCCCGGATCGTCCAGCATGTTTCGGAAAACCGGAACGCCAACGGCTGGACGATCGACCACGGTTACATCTGGGACGACGGCGGTAATTTCCTGCTTGGTCATGATGACTTCAGCCATCTCTGCGGAACGTCGCTGATCATTCGTGCCGATCTTTATGAATTGCCGAAACGGTTCGAGGAAGCTTCGCTCGACTGGATCAAGTCGATGCTCGGCAGCCACGTCCGCATTGCGGATATTCTTGCCCAACGCGGAGCGCCGCTAGCCAAACTCCCCTTTCGCGGCGCGGTCTACCGGGTCGCCCACCGCGGATCGCATAGCCGGGCGCCGAGCTTGATGCGGCAATATTTCCTTAATCGCGGCGTGCTTCTGAAGCCGCGACGGTTATTTCGTAATTTCCGAAAGCTGAGGGTTCTCGGCCATGCTTATCGGCGCGAATTCTTCGGCGGGGCACGGTCGAATCCCGCATAGCACTCCGAACCGCACCGCGAAGGCAATTAAATTATGAGACTTTTCTCGTTCGATTTCACCAAAAGGGTGGGTTAGTGATGGCGGATCTTCTCGTCAGCGTGCTCTTTTCATCTTACAATGGCGCCAGCCGCCGGCTGCGCCATACTTTGGATTCCCTGGTGAGCCAGGAGCTTCCCCATGATCGGTGGGAATTGGTTGCCGTCGACAACAACAGCAATGACGGCACTTTTGACCTTTTGAAATCCTATAGCGACAAGCTTCCGATCACCGTCCTGCAGCAGTACAAGCCGGGAAAATCGGGCGCGTTGAATATGGCCCTGGATCGGGTGAAGGGGGATCTCATCGTCTTTACCGATGACGATGTTCGCGCCGAACCGAACTGGCTGAAAGCGATCGTCGACTGCGCCGCAGCCCATCCGAGTTATGGCATCTTCGGCGGCAGAATCGTACCTGATTGGGAGAAAGAGCCAAAGGATCGGTTTATTCAGTGGATTCCGATGGGATCTACCTTTGCAATCGTCGATGAAACCCAAAGCGGGCCGTGTGACCCGACAAAAGTCTGGGGCCCGAATACAATCGTCAGACGACAACTGCTCGGACCAAGCGTGCGCTACCGCGAAGATATCGGTCCTCTTCCCGGAAAGATTTTTGCCATGGGTGAAGATGCCGAGATCGTTATTCGCCTCGCGGCCAATGGTGCCAAATCCTACCGATGCGCGGAGGCCGTGGTCCATCACTGGATTCCGGCGTCGAGCGTGACGGAGGATTGGGTACAGAAAAGAGGTGAGCGGCTTGGCTACGGGATGCCGGCGCTCTTTCCCGACGAGGTACCTGGAGGGCTGAGGTTAAGCGGAGTTCCGCTTCCGACCTGGATCGAAAGCGCGCAATGGGCTTTCCGGGCAGCAATGCTCTATCTCCTGCCGCAATCGAAGAAACGTTTCTGGGCAATCTGGAAATATTACTACATGCGTGGCTATCGCGCCGGAATTCGCCGGTACGTGTCTCAAACGGTGGTACAGTGATCGATTGCCCAGGAGGCAGTAATTTGAGACTATCGGTGCCTATCAGTCATTTTTGCCAGTATTTGCGTCCACGCATCGACAGCGTTCTATCGGAGGCCCAAGTCACCGGCAAGGCGTGAGCTGAAGCCGTACTGTGAGGCGATCCGACCGAAATGGGGTCCGGAGCAGCAAATGAGCAAAGTTAAGGTAACAATACTTTTCTCGACTTACAATGGAGAGAAGACCCTGCCAACGATGCTTGACGCACTCTGCACTGCCATCATACCGAAAGAAGAATGGAAAATCGTCGCGGTCGATAACAACAGCAGCGACAACACTGCAGCAGTCCTGAATTCCTATAAGGAGCGGCTTCCGCTGGAAGTTTATTTCGAGCCAAAACAAGGCAAGCAACATGCATTGACTTTGGGCTTCCGCCATCTGGAGGGGGAACTCGTCATTTTAACTGATGACGACGTCATCCCCGCGCCGGATTGGATCGAGCAGTTTCTGATCTTGGCGGAGGAGCAACCTCAGTTTTCCATATTCGGGGGCTTGATCACGCCCGAATGGGAGGAAAAGCCGGCACCGTGGTTGATCAAGTATGGGCACTTGGGAATTCTTTATGCTCTCAATGGCGATCTTCCCGAGGGCCCGATTTCGGCGGCGTTAATATCAGGGCCGAATTCGGCCTTCCGCCGTTCCATTTTAGGGCCTGGCTATATCGTACACGACGGCCTCGGCCCGGATGCCACTGTCGCTCAATTCCCCATGGGTGAGGATACTGCTTTCGCTCTGAGGTTGGAGAAGAATGGAGCCAAGGCGTTTCATTCTCGGCATCCCGGGGTTCGGCACATTGTAAGGAAGGGCTATGTGAAGGAAGGCTGGGTTTTGCGACGCGGCGAGCGCTATGGCATGGGTTTGGTTATCGTTCGGCCGGACCTGTTCAAGAGCAAAATGAAAATCGCCGGCCTGCCGGTTGTTAGCGCCCTGAGATGGCTTCTGATGGCGCCGGCCAGCGTCGTCGTCAAGAGATTCCCCCTAGGCGGCCTTCGCTTCAAATTGCTCTGGGCGCAGTCGGTGAGACAGGGAATCCTGCGCCAATTTTTGAAGCAGAGATCTGCGATGAATAAAACGGTCCATTCTCAGCTTGGTGCCAAGTGATGACAGTCCCAAACCACGGCATCGACAGGAAGTGCTCCATCTGCCGAGGCAGGGGGCCAGATTTTCGCACTTCGGGAGGCGGCTCGGTTTGACGGCGAATCTAAAAATTAGTGTCATCTTTTCGTCCTTTAATGGCGCTAGCAGACGGCTTCAGCAGATGCTGGATTCGATGCTGGGCCAAAACCTTCCGGCTGACCAATGGGAACTGATTGCCGTCAACAACAACAGTGAAGACGAAACACAGCAGCTTCTCGACCAATATACGGAGAAGCTTCCAATGGTTGTTGTCAATCATGCCCGGCCAGGAAAATCAGGAGCTATGAACGCCGCTTTGGCGATAGCTCGAGGAGCGTTGATCGTTTTTACGGACGACGATATCGAGGCCGATGCGAGTTGGTTGAGTTCGATTGCGGAGTGCGCAGAGGTGAATCCGGATTACGGCGTCGTCGGCGGTCGCATCCTCCCGAATTGGGAGCATTATCCCCATGGAGATCCGCTGTTGGACTGGATTCCCATGGGATCCACCTTCGCCATAGCCGACCAGGAATCCAGTGGCCCGTGCGACCCGACAAAAATCTGGGGTCCGAACACGACCGTGCGTCGTGAACTGCTCGGCAGCACTATACGGTTCCGCGAGGACATCGGTCCTCTTCCAGGAGGTCTTTTCGCGATGGGAGAGGATACGGAAATTGTCACCCGCCTATCCCGAAACGGCGTGAAGACATATCGGTGCGCTAAGGCCATCGTTCATCATTGGATTCCCGCCTCGAGCGTGACAGAGGCTTGGGTCCAGAAACGTGGGGAACGTCTTGGCTATGGAATGCCTGCGCTCTTCGCCGAGGACATTCCCAAAGGTGTAAGGATCGGCGGGGTGCCCTTGCGGACCTGGATCGAAAGTGCCAACTGGGCGGTTCGGGCGGCGCTTCTTTATCCTTTGCCGCGATCAAAGAAGAGGTTCTGGGCCATTTGGAAGTACTACTACATGCGTGGCTACCGCGCCGGGCTGCGCCGATACGCACCGGCAGGAAATCATTCTGGTCGACTGGTGCAGGAGGTCGTGCGGTGAAATTATCGGTGCTCATCAACAATTTCAATTACGGCCAATATCTGCGTCCCTGCATCGACAGCGTTCTGTCGCAGGCCTATCCTGATTTCGAAGTGATCGTCGTCGACGATGGTTCCACTGATGATTCCCGAGAAATCCTTGCTTCATACGGCGAGCGGATCCTGACCGTATTGAAAGAGAATGGCGGCCAGGCCTCAAGCTTCAATGCCGGTTTTGCGGCCGCAAGCGGCGATATCCTTTTTCTCCTCGATGCCGATGATGCGTTTCTGCCCAGCAAACTCGTGCGCGTCGCCGAGATCTACGACCGCAACGAGATCGACTGGTGCTTCGACCGCGTGACGACCGATGACGGCGACCAGCCTCCGGCGGACCTGCAAGTGACGCTGTTCGACAAGCGGGACACTCTGCGCAGAGGCGGTTTCCCCTCGCTCCCCGTGCCGACTTCAGGCTTGACCTTCCGCCGCGAACTGCTGTCCCAGATCCTGCCGATGTCCGTCGCGAAAGACGTCGTCCTCAGCGACAATTACATCAAGTTTGCGGCCGCCTATCTGGGTCGCGGCGCCATCGTCGAAACACCGCTGACCTTTCAGCGCATTCATGCTTCGAACCGCTATACGGGCACGAGCAGGGCGAAAACACTGCGCCCGCGGATCATGATCGCGACAGGATTGGAACTGGCACGTCGCTATGATGGGCTGCATGCGCTCGGCAAGAGCCTGGTGGCCGGCGGCATCGCCGAAACGACGTCGCTCCTGAAGCTTAGGAGCGAAGCTCGAAGCACCGTGGCAGGTGGTCCGTTTGGTGATGATGCCGTAAACGAAGTGGCCCTGATGGCCGCGCGCAAGCGTTTGGGCGCTATGCTGCGGAGAGGACAGTGATGGACCAGCAAGAGACCTTGGCGCCTTCATCTGATCGGCAAGGCGCGTCGCCGTTGAACATCGCCGTCGGCGTGCTGACCTATCGGCGGCTGGATGGCATCGCCAAGCTGCTCGACGTGATGACACGCCAGACCAAGCATTCGGATCGTCCTTATCATCTGACGATGGTGATCGTCGACAATGATGCCGCTGGCAGCGCAAGAGCCACGGTTGAGGGCTTCGGCCAAACGGGCGCCTATGATCTTATCTATGTCGTCGAACCCAACCAGGGCATACCCTTTGCGCGCAACCGCGCGCTCGATTCGGCCCCTGCCGGCACGGACCTCTTCTGCTTTCTCGACGATGACGAATGGCCCGTCGATGGCTGGCTCGATGCAATGCTGGAGACCCGCGAGAAAAACCGCGCCGATTGCGTCTATGGTCCTGTCCAGCCGGTCTATCCCGAGAATCCACCTGAATACTTCATCAAGGCAAGGGTTTTCGAGCGCAAGATGAACAAGGACGGTCAGCGCATTTCCTATGCGGCTTCGAACAATGTCATGTTCGATTATCCCCTCATCCGCTTATGGAATCTGCGCTTCGAAGAGAAAATGCGCTTCACCGGGGGCACTGACTATCTCTTTTTCAATCAGGCAATTCGCCGCGGCATGCAGGTATTCTGGGCTGACAAGGCACTCGTCTATGATATCGTTCCCGCCAGCCGCATGACCTGGAAGTGGGTGCTGCAGCGACAATACCGACTCGGCAACACTTTCGCCGTCAGCGAGGTCCTGCACGGCGACCTCAAGCGCCGGCTCTATCGCGCGGCCTATGGCGCCACGAGAGTGATCCTTGGGGTGGCCATGCTGCCGGCGATCCTCGTTTCACCCTATTGGGGCATGCGGGCCCTCACCCATGTTTTGCGTGGCGCAGGCATGGTCAACGGGATCCTTGGACATGCCTATCAGGAATACAGACCCAATGCCGCCCTCTGATACTGTTTGCAGGAGCGCTCTCGGATGAGTTTCGGCCCTACTTATGTTCCCAACGGGAACATCAGCTTGACGCGGCAAGCGGCGCGATCGCGACCACGTCATGGCATCGAGAAAGAAACCTTGGTCCGTTGGCTCCTCACGGTCATGCTTTATATCACGCTCTTGCGTGCAACCGGAATGTGGTACGGTTATCCCTCGAACTTCGATGACGGGATATCTGTGGATCCGCTTCCGCAGAAGCTGATGCTCTATTCCCTGATTCCGATGATGGGCGTTTACTTCATCCTGGAGCCAAACCGGTTTCTGTCCTATTTTCGAAGGATTCCGGTTCTCGTCATCGTTGTGGCTGGCTTTTCGCTCATATCCCTCGCTCTGTCGATCAGCTTTGGCGCATCCGCGCGCGGTGTCGCCGCCGTGACGGTGCTGACAATCGCGCCGCTGCTCTACCGACGTCGCTACGGCAGCGTCGAGACATTCAGGCTACTTACAAACTTCGCGATTTTTGCAGCCTTTGCGAACGTCCTGTATACGGTCGCCTTTCCGCGTTTTGCTATCATGGGCGGTTCTTATGCCGGCATGGTCAAAGGGCTTTTTTACCATAAGAACACGATGGGGCAATTTTTTGCGGTCGCGTTCGTCGTCGTGGTTTCCATCGGCTTGCCAGCCGCCAAGCTTCGATATCGGACGTTGCTGCGCTGGACCGCTTTGTTGTTGATGCTTTTGTTGATCGCCGTCTCGCGATCGTCGACGGCCGTCGTCATGTTGGCAATGGGGCTTGCGACACTCGCGGGTCTGAAGATGATGTTCAAGATCGGAAATTCCGGCGTTCGATCGTTCTTTCTGTTCTTTCTCTGTCTTATCCTCGGCTTTGTCGGCGCGTCGGCCTATCTCGGCGCCGCGCAACTGATCGCGGATGCCTTCGGCAAGGATTTGACGTTCTCCGGGCGAACGAACATCTGGGAGCAACTGATTCCGCTTGTCTACGACAAACCGATTTTCGGATATGGTTTCGCTCTGTTTCGACAACCCGAGATCATGGAACAGTTCGTCCGTGTGACGTTTGATGCGAGATCGACGCACAACACCTATCTGGAGCTCGCGCTCAACATTGGCGTGCCCGGGACAATCGCTTGGGTGGCATTCTTGTTCAAACGGCTGGGAGAACGGATAACGACGGTGTCGTCGGGCGCCGCGCTGAACGAAGTTCAGGCGAAGGAAGTCGCAGTCATGCTGATGATCATGATCGGCGCAATGATGGAGGCTGGTTTGATGTTGGCACCGGTAGTGCTTTGGCCGCTTATGGTCGTGTGCTTGCCAAAGGATTCTTCGCCGAGTTCCTTCAGGCGCAAGCCACGAAAACCGACTATGCCGAATTCTGCTCGAAGACTGGCAGTATGAGGACCCGAAATGTAGAGTATCGAAACAATAAACGGCGGTCCGTTTCAATTCGGATCATTTTGGCGCAATTCTCAATACGAGGTCTATCTATGGCTGAGAAAAAGTTGAAGGTCCTCGCCGCCTCCTCCGGCGGCGGTCACTGGGAGCAGCTGATGGCCATGCGCGGCGCATTCGAAGGCTGCGATATCGTCTTTGCAACGACAATCCCGGGACTGCTCGCCAAATACGACATCAAGGATGGACTGGTGCTTCCCGATTGCAGCCGCGACTCGATCACAATGTCCATCCGCTGCTTTTTCAGCGCCTTCTCCATTGTCATCAAACACAGGCCGGACGTTGTCATTTCGACAGGTGCAGCACCTGGGCTTTTCTGCCTGCTTGCCGGCAAGTTGACGGGCAAGCGGACGATCTGGATCGATAGCGTCGCCAATGTGGAGAAACTGTCCCTCTCCGGAAAACTGGCTGGCCATATTGCGACTCTCTGGCTGACGCAATGGCAACATCTTTCGCGGCCGAATGGCCCACATTACGCAGGAGCTGTCCTTTGATCCTTGTCACCGTTGGAACGCAGCTGCCCTTTGATCGCCTCATCAAGGCTGTCGACAGTTTCGCACAAGGATTGACTAGGCCGGTTCTGGCTCAGATCGGCAAGGGCACCTACACGCCACAGAACATGAAATGGATCAAGAACATCGAGCCTGCGGACTTCGATAGGGTCTTCCGCGATGCGACTGTCATCGTCTCTCACGCGGGGATCGGCACCGTCCTCACGGCGAAACGTTTCGGCAAACCGATCATTCTCGTTCCACGGAAGGCGGCTCTTGGCGAGCACCGAAACGATCACCAGCTCGCCACGGTCAGCCAGCTTGTCGGCCGGCCAGGCATCTATGTCGCCCAGAGCGATGACGAACTCAAAGATTATCTCCTCCAGGACCTGGACAGCCCTTCTCATGAAGACGCGTCCGATGCCGGCCGGGCCTCGCTGGTCAGCTTTTTGAAGGGCTATCTCGCGACGGGTTGAACCCCCAACAGGGGCAGATGCCCTTGAGACGAAGAAGATTCATTCGCCGCAATCGCGGCCGGCTATGTACCGGGTCAGTTGGGGCACGATGATTTTGGAAGCTACTTCGGGTCGCGGATGTGCGCCGTCAGGAATTGCGGCGGCCAGATCGTCCGGGGTCAGGCGCTCCCAGTCCGGCCGGTGATCGATGAACTCCAGGCCCCGTTTCAGGGCCTCCGCCTGATGAGCCGAAATATAGCTGTCGACGAAAGGGCGGATCAGCCCGCGCAGTCCTGAAAATGGATTCATCGCCATGACAATGATCCGTGCCCGCGGCAGGCGTTGATGAAGCTGATCGAGAATGTCGGCAATATTCTTTCGGCTTTGCGCCAGGGACACGAACCGATGCAATGTCGAGTCATTGGCGTAGAGCTCGATCAAAATAATATCCGGCTGCTCGGCAACGACCCGGTTCAGCTGGGTCAAAGCCCACGCCGACGTCTCGCCGCTCTTTGCGACGCTCTCGACTTTCACGGATCTCTGCAGGCAGGCAGAAAGCCTTGTTTGGAGGCCGGGCTGCCATCCCCCGCGCGCTGTCAGCGATGTTCCGAAAGCCACTATTTTCAGCGGTGGAAGGTTCTCGGCATCACTCTTTCCAATCATCAAAACCATCACGAGGCAGGCTAAAAGCAGAACCAGACCCGATACCGGTCGCCTCTCGGTCGGCGCCGCTCGCCAAAGCCGCAAACATATCATGACAAAACCATATCTCGGCAAGAGCTATACGTCACCCGGCAGGAGAACCTTGTGGAACGGCTGGCAGGCCCTTGAAGCCAACCTTGCAGCAGGCTTGAGACAATATCATGAAGCACAGATCGTCACGCCCGCTTCAGTGCGCAAATCCGCCTTACATCCAACCGGGGATAGCAGCTGCCTCGACACGCCGCAACGGTGCCGAGGAGCGCCAATCACTCCTCACGAAATACGTGCTGCATCTGATCGGTCAGCGGTTTTGTGAGATAAGAGATGACGGTCCGGTCGCCGATCTTGATAAAGACTTCGGCCGGCATGCCGGGATAGAGCTTTATCGATTTCAGCTTCGCGATACTTTGAGCCTCCGGCTTGACGCGCACAGGATAATAGCTGATCCCCGTCCGCTCATCCTTGACGATATCAGGCGCAATTGAGGTGATCACCGCCTGCACATCGGGCGTCGTGCGCTGATCAAAAGCGCTGAAACGCACATCGACGGATTGGCCGACATGAACCTGATCAATATCGCGGGTGGCGATTTTCGCCTGGACGGTAAGATCGTCATTTTCGGGAACGACGAGCCCCAGCGTCTGACCCGCTTCGATAACGCCATTGACGGTGTGCACCGACAATTCGTGAACGCGGCCGCTGAGCGGCGCGGTGATGTCGAGACGGCGGAGTTGATCGAGCGCAGTGCCGCGGCGCTCCTCATTTTCGGCGATCTGAGCTTCGACATCGGTCAGGTCCTTTGCGATCTCCGAACGACGATCCTCATCCAGCTGAATCGACTGCCGGTCGATTTCGATCGCCTTGCCTTCGGCCTCCGCCTTTGCAGCGATTTCCTGACCGCTGTTACCCTGGAGATCGGCGCGGGCTCGCTTGAGCGTATTCAAACGCTGAAGCGTCACCAGACCCTTCTTGTAGAGAACATCGACGGCTTCGAGCTCCTGTTCGATCAAACCAAGGGAATCGCCGGTGGCGTTGATCTGAACGACCAAGCCTTTGATCTGCTCTCCCAATTGATCCTTGCGCGACGCCAGCTGACTCTTCATTCCAATCAGCGCTGACCTGCGGCTGTCGAACAACTTCCGCTCGCCGTCGAGCAGCTGCTGCGCCGCGGTGCTGGATGTCAGATCGCTGAGGTTTTCGTCGACTTCGAACGACTCGGCGCCGACCCGCTCCGCCTTGAGACGGGCGCGGCGCGCATAAAGCTGAGCAAGCGTGCTCTCGACAATCGACAGCTGTGCTCTTGTCGCCGTTCCATCAAGCCGTATCAAAACCTGTCCGGCCGACACATGCTCGTTTTCAGAGACCAGAAGTTCCGAGACGATACCGCCCGTCAGATGCTGGATCTTCTTGACGTCGCCGTCGACGACAACGACGCCTTCGCCGATGACGGCACTCGAAAGTTCCGTCGTCGCCGCCCATCCGCCGATGCCGCAAACCAACGCAATGGACAGCGCGCCGACGACCGCCACATGGCGATTGAGAGAGCGTTTGGATTCACTAATAACTTTGCTCACGATCTTCCTTCCGGCCTATTCCGCCGCATTGCCGTCGACCACCACCTTAAGCTGAGCCACACGCTCGGCAATGGGGGTGCGCGCTGCCTCGGTCCTGCTGACCCGCGCCAGAACTTCTTCCTTAGGACCGAATGCGATCATCCTGCCCTCCTGCATCATCAGCACGAAGTCGCACACTGCCAGAACGCCGGAACGATGCGCGATGACAACGACGATGCCGCCACGTGCACGCACGCTCATGATCGCAGCACTCAGCGCCCGCTCGCCTTCCTCATCGAGATTGGAATTCGGTTCATCGAGCACGACGAGGAATGGTTCGCCGTAGAGCGCTCTCGCAAGCGCGATACGCTGTCTCTGCCCGGCTGAAAGCGCAGCACCGCCCTCGCCGATTTCGGTCTCGTAACCGTTCGGCAGACGCAGAATGAGGTCGTGAACGCGCGCCGCCCTCGCTGCGGTAACCACCGCTTCCGGCGACATCTCTTTCGCGAAGCGGCAGATATTCTGCGCGACCGTGCCTGAGAAGAGCTCCACATCCTGTGGAAGATAACCGATATGCCGGCCAAGTGCGTCGCCATCCCATTGGTCGAGCGCCGCGCCATCCAGACGAATGGATCCTCTGACCGTCGGCCAGATGCCTATCATCGCCCGCGCCAGCGACGACTTGCCCGAGGCGCTGTAGCCGATGACCCCGAGCGCGCTCCCTGCTCTCAGGCCGAAGCTGATATCGGAGATGACCAACCGCTGGCCGGCCGGCGGTCCGCTGGCGACGCCTTCGACCGTCACCTGCTTGGAAGGTGCGGCCAGCGCGAGAGGGGCTGGAATCTCCGGAATTGTCTTCAGGAGGTTCGCAAGCCGCGCCCAGCTTTGCTGGGCGGAAACGAAACCGCGCCAATTTCCAATCGCCGCCTCTACAGGCGCCAGAGCGCGGGACGTCAGGATGGAACCGGCGATGATAATACCTGAAGAGGCTTGACCTTGAATGACCAGGATCGCGCCTGTTGCCAGAGTTCCCGATTGCAGGGCGATACGGAAAATCTTCGAGAGGGTCGCATAACCATTGCCGACATCCGATGCCTGCCGGGTGATGCTCCGGTATTCGCCGTTTTTGCGATCCCAGATCTCAGCCATCGTGCCCGCCATGCCCATGGCGTGAATGACCTCGGAGTTGCGGATCGAGCTCTGCGCAAATCCGTTGCGCATGTTGGCGGCTTCCGATTGCCGCTTGGAGAGCGTACGCGTGCCCTGGTTGGTCAGGAACGTCAGCATGGCGAGAACGAGCGATCCGCCGATGGCGATATATCCAATAGCCGGATGGAACAAGAAACAGATGACGAGATAGAAAGGGAGCCAGGGCAGATCGAACATTGCCGTCGGGCCCATGCCGGACAGGAACGTTCTTATCTGATCGAAATCCCGCAGGGGCTGAAGCCCGTCGCCGCCAATCTTGACCTTCAGCGGCGCTTTGATCAACGCCCGAAACACCCGCCCATTCACCATCTCGTCAAGCGCACCGGCAACGCGAACGAGCATTCTGCTCCTGAGAACTTCGAACGCGCCCTGGAAAGCATAAAGAGTCAACGCAAGTATTGCCAAGGCGGCCAGCGTCGGTATGCTTTTGCTTGGAATGACTCGATCATAAACCTCAAGCATAAAAAATGAACTTGTGAGGTAGAGGATGTTGATAAGTGCGCTTGCTATGCCAATAAAGATCAGGCCCCCTTTGCATTTCCGCAATGCTTTGGACGGTTCATTGACGTCAGCTGTCGAACTTTGAAACACGAAGCAATCCTCTCTTACCGCATCGCTAACCCGGCGAAGCCGCGGATACACATTGCAGTTGCGGGCTTATCAAGCCCAATCATTGACATGCTGCCTTCGGAGCCGGCACCGGTGCCGCCCCCGCTTGCAGCCTATAACTTAGCTCATGAGTCCCACTGAAAAATGACCGAAAATACAAATTTATCACGAACAATTTCAGAGGCTCTAACATTAACGCTACGATAATCATACCGGCCGAAGCAAGAGATAATCGCAATCCGCCCAATAACGGCTCAAAGCGGCGAACATGTGGCGCACTTATATCGATGTTTACTAGGATGTTAACTATAAATGCAATCTATAGTTAACTTTTATGAGTACCTGTGGAACATTTCCATAATCACCGCGTGACTTCAGCGTCCGCCGATAGCGACGGCCTTCGCGACCCTTGAAAGTTGAAGCATTTCCGCCACGCGCGGGAAACGCTTCGGGATCCGCTGCAGTTTCAAGCCAGCATTTGTGAGACATGACTGCCGTGGAATGCGTCGACGTTGATGGAGACGCTCAAGCTGTCGGTATCGATATGCGAAGCGCCATCGGAGATCTTGTATTGGAAGGTCTCGCTCACTTTTCCGCTCAAACCCGCGATTTTCGCAGCGTCGACCGTGTAGGTGTAATCGCCATCACTCTCAACATGGATGACGCCGTATTTTCCGGTCAGCGTCAGGCCATGCTTGTCAACTGCGCTATCACCGAAGCGGCGAAGCCATACGATGCCGTTGCTCGCGCTGTCGTTTTCCAGCAGATTGCCATGATAACCGCTGCCGGTATCGGCCGAAATCTTCAGGGTGTCATGCACTGCGACAATTTTGGGAATGACTGCATCTGTGGTGGGAGCAGGTGTTACCGTGGTCGTCGGCGGAGGCATCACTTCAGGCTCGGCGACAGCCGGCGAGGTGTTGTCGCCCGTGCCGCCTGCAGCGCTGTCCAACTCTGCCTGCGCCTGCTCGAGGGTTTTGTTCTCTCCGATGGAGAACGTATTTTGGGCGGCAATTGTCGCCGGCATCGTGAGCGTCGGTACATCGCTGTCGATGATATTGTTGTAGAAGGAGCCTGATGCCGGTTTGTCCACTTTCAATGCGGACGAGGAAAGTTCGTCGAAGACGTTGTCGTGGACAGTGATATTCTCGCGAATATAGCCAGGGTTGCCGACGGCGCTGACCAAAACGCCGTAGACGCCGTCATGCAGATAGTTTCCGCTGATATCGTAGTTCTTCGCATCGCCTTGGTCACCGAGACCGATACCGTAAGACCAGCTATAGCCGCCATATCCTGAGATATCATTGTCGTGGATGGCGATATTCGTACCCGCCTGCGCGCTCAGTCCAAAGCCGCCACCGAGCAGAGTGTTGCCCTCGACCACGGCATTGGTCGCCCGGATCAGCACCAGAACACCCTTGGCGCTATTCGTGGCCGTCTGCTCAAGGTGGTTGTCCGCGACCAATATATTGCTGCTGTCGTTGAGCTGGATCGCGTCTGCGGCGCTGCCCAGACTGTTGGTGACGGTATTGTTGATGAGCGTGACGCCGTTGACTTTATCCATCCAGATCCCGTCGGAATGCACGCCGGTCAGCGTACTGTTCTCGATGGTGATGTTCTGGCTGCTCTGGAAGCTGACCGAACCAGGTTTACCGGACAGGCCGGTATTCGACACTTCGACATTGCGCACGGTCCAGTTTGAAACATTGCCGGCATAGATCGCGTTGGCGCCAGTATCGGCGATCTTGATGTTCTCGATGATGATGTTCGAAGCCTTGGAGCCGTGGATCCCGTCATTGCTGCTGTGAATGATAGGCGCGTCACCGATGCCATAGCTGCCTATGGTGATCGGAGCGTTGACAGTCCCGGAATATCTCAGATCGAACTGTTCGTTAAAGACGCTTCCGGCCGCAAGCAACACGCTGTCGCCGGGGTTCAGCTTCAAGGCTTCCACGGCGGATAACGTCGCGAATGCCGAACTCTCGCTGGTCCCGCTGTTATTGTTGGATCCTGTCGCCGAATTCACATAATAGACAGTCATGCGTGATCTCCCTCGATGTTAGGAGATCTTTTAATGGCGGACCTCTATCCGCCTGCTAAAATGAAACACTAAAATGCGTTCTATCTCGCGATATTCTTGAGAAGGTGATCATTAATATTTGCTGATGACAAACATTTGCTGCAATGCAAAACACTTCTCGAGCAAAATGTGGTTGTATATTTAAACAAGACAACAACCACCGCGAACTCGCCTATCGGAGATAAAGGCCTTCGCAGGCAACAAAACGAAGGCTAATTTCACGCAGAACAACTACTCGCCGCCACCTAGCGCAAAAGCGCTTGTTTGCGTTGAGTACCCACAACAGGTACGCATGAATAACAAAAGGCACAGATCTGATAGATGATCAGAAGGGATTATAATTGGTGTTTCTACCTTTTTCATATTTCTGTCGTACGCCACGGGCCTCACGACGGATAAATAAACTTTGCCTGAGAAGAAATCAGCGTTATAACGGGCAACAACCATAATAAATTATTATTAACGCATAATCTTCAACTATTTCATCCTCTTATGCACATTCTACGTGTGCAATTATTAGAGAACGCACCTATAAATGATTAATTTTTGTTAAGCATATGCTTGACTATTTCTATTAAGCTATCCTTAATCGGGCCGCTCGTTGAAGTTCAAACATGACCAGCGAACGTTATTTCAAGGAGAGACCCCGATGGCTATTCACGCAACAGACGATTCTGCGACATTCCTGGAAACCGACGTTATCTCAGGAAATCTGCTGACCAATGATACATCTGATGGCAATCTATTCTTGCGCGCTTTTGATCACCAGAGTGTAGGCGCCAAGCAACCCGGCCAGATTACCGAAATTCACGGCGATTATGGTACTTTCTACGTCAAGGCGGACGGCAGCTATACCTATGTGCTGAGTGATGCCGCGAAGATCGGCTTCATCAACGGCGAAACGCTTCAGGAGAAAGTCTCCTACAAGATCTCCGACGGGGCCGGCCACACCGATTTCGGACTGTTCACCCTCAATATTCAGGGCGTCACGCAGGTTAAGCCGATCGCAGTGGACGATCATTACAGCTTCAGCGAAGGCGATTCCATCGGCGGCAACGTTCTGGACAATGATATTGCCGGCGACAATGGTCACCTCTTCCTCCGACAATTTGACGGCACGAACGTCGACGCCAAGAGCGGCGCCGTAACCGATGTACTCGGTACTTATGGCACCTTTCATGTCCAGGCGAACGGCGAATTCAGCTATGAGCTGACGTCCGATATCGCCCCGGGCGACCATGTCACCGAAACCGTTCAATACTACAAGATTTCCGACGGCGAAGGTCACACCGATGTCGGCATTCTGACGCTCAACATTACGGGCACGGATGTCGTCTCCGGCCCCGTCGTCTGATCGACGACAAGCATCGCAGCCCGTTTCCTATGCAAACGGGGTGCCAATAAAAGGTCCCGTCACACAAGCGGCGGGCCTTGTTACATGGGGAGAGCGCAAGATAGCGCATCGGTGCGAAAATCGGAATTCGGAAAGCACGATGGTAGATTCATGGTGTCAGGGCGTCCGTGCGAAAGGACGCACGGCGCTCCAAGGAAGAGCTCCGCCCCCTAATCACTTGCTGCAGCGTTGCCGGAAACGCGCTGTCGCTCCGTCTCCTGCCTTCTCCCAGTTTCTGTCGAAGATCGGGCGGAGTTGCGGGCTGATTTGCTTCATGACGGCTTTGACCCTGCAACGATCCCCAAGCTTCAGCATGGTCATGAGATCGCTGTCGAGCGCGTGGCCCGCCGCCAGGAGCGTTGTATCGGTAAAACCGTTCCAGAAATAAAACCGCGTCAGAATCATCGACTCATCGTAGGGCGCCAGAGCGACTGAACGTTTCATCATGCCAGCGCTCGACAGCGGCTCTTCCGCAATCTTCGACTCGACCGCCGCAAGACGCAGCCAGAAATTACTGTTCGTCGGCATGCATGATAATGCATGTTGCAGATAATGACTTGCACTGGCGGCCGCGGCAACCCAGGCGTCGTAATCGATATTGACGTTCTGTCGATCGAGCTGCGTCAGAACGAGCGTCAGGCCGGCGGCAACAATGTCAGATCGGCAATAGTGTCCGTCGATTCGTTCAATGGCGCGCGCCGCATATCTCGCCGCGACATCGCTCGCGATAGTTTCGCCGCGTTCTATCCTCTCGGCGACGATCGAAATGCTGGCCGTCCTGATCGAAGCATAGAGCTCGCGGCTGGCCAGCGCCGTAAAGGCCACGGCGACGATGAAGAAAACGATTCTCGTGCGCGAAACGTGCCGAATGCCGAACATCAGCTTTCGGTATAGTATCGGGAATAGCGTTTGTAATAATATTCGCTCGAACCAAATGTCCGGTAGAGCTTCATCTGGGCCGGATCGACCTTGGTTAGTATGGCGCCGACGCACTTCGTATAGAGATCCGGCTCCGACAACAATGTCGATTGGACCACCTTCCGCGAAGTCTTGCCCCACTCGATCACGAACACGACCGCATCGAGCTTCGGGTTAATGGCGCGTGCATCCACCACCGGAGCCAGAGGAGGCAAGTCGACGATAATGTAATCGAAACTTTGACGCGCAATCTCGAGAAGCTGATCCATACCGCGCGATGCGAGCAGCTCCGACGAATGCGGAACGCGATAGCGTGCCACCGTCGGCAGGAATGCGAGCTTTGTTTTGGGGTCGAGGAGAATGAGATCCTTCAGCGGACGATTGTCGACGATTGCTTCAAGCAAGCCGGCTTCCGCGTGGCGGCCGATCGCCCGCGTCGCTCCGGGATTGCGCATATCGCCGTCGATAAGCAGGCACCGTGCCCCTTGCATAGCCAAGAGCTTGGCAAAATTGATGGCCGTCGTGGACTTGCCTTCACCGGGCAAGCTCGACACCACACCGATGACTTTGCAGCGCTGGTCGGAGGCACTGATATCGATCGCGATTTTCGCGCTGCGAAGCGTCTCGGCGAATGCCGACAGCGGATGCTCCTCGACATAAGTCGTGGTCTTGCCGCCTCTGGCGATGCTTCGAGGGTTACCCGGATCAACCAGCGTCGGATCCTCGACATTGTTCTCAATCAGCGGCATGACGCCAAGCGATTCGACGTCGAGCATATCCTTGACATCGTCACCGGTGCGGAAGAAGCGATCGCGGAATTCACGGAAAGCTCCAATGCCGCTACCGAACGCGCATCCCAGGAACATGGCGAAAGCGATGACGAGGCTTCTTTTCGGCGCACTCGGCTTCGTTGGCGTCTCCGCAGTCGTGATGATACGTGCGGCGGTAATTGGGAAGCTCTGCTGCTGGATCGCCTCTTGATAGCGCGCCAAGAAGCTCTGATAGAGGTTCTTATAAGTATCCCGTGTCCGCTCGAGCTCGCGGAGCTGAACCTGCGTCTCACCCGCCGTTGCGGCCACACCCGTTGCCTTATCAACGCTGTCACGCAGCGATTTTTCGCGGGACTGCGCAACCGTGAGCTCGCTCTGATAGCTCTCGGCGATGCGATTCAGCTCGTCGAACATGAGCCGTTCGTATTCGGCCATCTCGGCGCGCAGCCGGACGGCCTGGACGTGGTCGGGACCAAGCCGCGCCTCGATTTCGGCCTCGAGCTTCGAAGCTTCGAGATATTTCTTGCGGAGGTCGTTTGAAATCGAGCTGTCGAGCACGTCGGTCACGATCGCATCGGTCTGCTTGGCTTCGATGATCGACTTGATGCGGGTATATTTCGCTTCGGCCTGAGCGGTTTCGGCCTGAGCCTTGATCAACTGGCTGTTCAGCTCGGAAAGCTGCTGCTCGCTGAGCAAGTTGCCCTGCCCCGCCTCGACGAGCCCATGCTCACTTCGGAACTTCTGCACTGCAAGGTCGGTGTCCAACGCCTGCTGCCGGAGTTCTTCGATACGCTCCTGCAGCCACTCGCCGGCCCGCCTTGTCGCGTCATATTTCGAATTGAGCTTATCGACCAGATAAACATCGGCAATGGCGGCGGCGATTACTCGGGCCAGATCCGGAGACTGCGAGGTGTAGGTGACGTCGAGAACGTAGGATTTGCCGACACGCTCGACATCGATATTTCCGGCGACGGTTTCCGCGGCCCATCGCCGCTTCATCTCCAGATCGGGAGCGATGGCCGCGTCGTCGGCAAACCAGGAGCGAAAATTCAGCAGAGATTTCAGCGTCCCGACAGAAAAGAGTGAGTTCTTCTGTGCATTGAACACCGGATCGTCGACAAGTTTCAGCTTGTCGACGACGGCATAAGCGATCGTATCGGACTTCAACAGCTCGACCTGGCTGAGGACCGTACCCTCGTCATCGTCCAACTGGCCAAAAGCCGCCAGCTGGTTAATCATCTGATTGTCGCTGCGGTCGATCAGCACTTTGGTCTCGGCTGTATAGACCGGCACCGCCGTCAGAACATAGACGACACCGAGAATGCCAAAGGCGAAAGCGCATACCGCTACAATCCGCCACTGGCGACGGACGATTGCGATAAGCTTGTCGAAATCGATGAAATCAGCTTCGTTTCCCGTATCGCGGGAAGGGTCGATACGCGGCGTAAGTTTATCTGGCGACAGCAATTTCGATCTCCAACAATGGCGTCAAGCGCTAAGATCTACAGGCAATTCCAGCTATTGTGTGACGGGGACGCTCTGACTGGTCGACTCCGATGTATCAGAGAACGACTGGCCCGCTCCTCCCGCGCTGACGATTGTCGTCGTCGACGTTGTGGACGAGCTGTCCTCATCGTTCGTATCCGAAACCCTAAGCGTGCCGGCAGTCGTGGCGCTGCCGTCAAACGGCGTACCGTCATCCGACCCGGGACCTGTCTGCCCGATTGAACCAGTGTTGCCGATACCGGATGCTGCCGCTGGCGCACCTGTGCCCGGACCGAGCGCCGCCGTCCCGCCTTCGGCCAGAACCTTTGCAAAGGCTGTCAGCAGCGGCGCAAGATCTGGATCGGCGCTGGCCGCCTCGGCAACAGCTTTTTCGATCGCCAGTTTGAACTGCGGATCCGAGACCTGGCAACTGTTTGCGGCTCGCCCGAGACCGGATCCGATCGCCGCCATCTGTGCGGCATTAGCCTTCTTGGCCTGCTCGAGTACCGGCAATAGGGCGTCGTTGCTGCTCCCTACCAGCGCTCGAACACGCGATGACAGAACCAGGGGATCGGACATGTCGAGCAGAACGGCAGGATTGGCGGTAAATCCGCCGACATCTGCGGGTGTGAGATTTGCAGGACCCAGGCAAGCAGCCGCAAAGGCGCTCGAAGTCATGCCGACAAAAATCCCCGCGGCAATTCCGCTATATGCAAGTTTACGATAAACACTAAACCTTGCCATAAAAGTGGCTTCCTTCATCAAATCCGCTATCGCAAACAGACCACCGGCACCGATCGTTTACGATCGGCGCCGGCTACTCCCCACTTAGTTTCCGAGGTCTTGGACCGCATTACGGGTATCGCGTGCGTCGTCCGTGACGCCGGCAACAGTGGACGATACCGAGTTTACGATGTCAAGGAACTTGACCAGTTCGATAGAGTCCGAATTGGAAATATAGATAATATCCTTGTCTTCCATCTTGAATTGCTGAGCGGCAAACAGGGTTGCCGGATCACGAAGATTGGCGCGGATAATCACCGGAACCGTCTCGCCCGCAAACCGCGTCGTATCTACATGCATCGCTGCCAGCGTCTTCTTCGGGACAAGGCGATAGAGCAGGACCTGGGCTGGATCCGCACGGTCGTCACGCAGACCGCCCGCCTTGGCGATGGCTTCCCCGAGGGTCAGGTCCGACTCCTCGAAATCGAACCGGCCGCTCACGCCGGCGGCGCCGAGCGCCAGGAACGTGCGACGCTCGTGATCAACGGAGATCGTGTCATCCGGCGCCACATAGATATTCTCCGCCGGGTTTTTCAGCAGCGTATTGTAGGCGACGGTCGCCGTTCTGCCGCGGCGCTGAAGCGTCACGTTCGTTTCGATATTATTGGTCGTCAAACCACCCGCGGCGGAAATGACGTCGAGAATGCGCTCACCGGCCGGACTGATCTGAACGCGCTGAGGATTGTTGACGTCACCCAGCACGGCTACCTGACTGGAGCGGTTAGTCGTCGTTGTGATAACAACCTGCGGCTCGATCGCGCGGCTGGCAAGACGATCTTCGACATCCTGCTCGACGGTCTCCTTTAGGCGACCGGCAGCCGGAACGCGACCCGCATAGGGGATCGTGATCGTTCCGTTTCTATCGATGGTCTGCGCCGGCAGAGAGATATAATTGCCGGGCCGGCTACCGGCGTCGGAGGGAATAAAGAGACCACCGGATTGAGCTTCGAAAATCGCAACCTCTACGACATCGCCATAACCGAGTGGAATTTCGGGCGCGCCACCGCGTCCACCGCCAAAACCCTTGAAGGAGCTCGGCTGCGGAGTAGTGAAATAGGCCAGGACGTTTTTGCTGAGATCAACCAGGGCGTAGTCGATACCGACTCGACGCTCCTTCGTGGTTACCTTTACCGCGGCGTTTCGATCAACATCCTTGTGATCGGGGCCGGACCTTGGCAAGGACGTGCAGCTTGCCAATATACTCGTTAGCGCTACAACAATGGCGACGCGTGTACTACCAACAGGAAAACAACCCATAGAATAACCCGTGTTGACGCCCTTGAAGCTACTGCTCCGCAATCGGACAAATTACAAGACAATCCCTGATCAATAATTACCAAATGCCGTTTATCATTCCCTAACTGTGGCAGCCCCGCAACGCCGCGCCCTTCAGGAAACCAACGGCCTCAGCCCGACTCTCTGACGTCGGCAATAATCTAAAGGCTGCGTCCGCTATAAAATTTCTTAGGTTTAAGAGTCAACCCGCAGCCCTGAATCAATCCGGCATCTTCGAAAAACCTTCATAAATTCCATTCATTTAAGCCATTGCGCATGCACGGCTCACCCATATTGGCGATCCGTTTCGCGGTGACTGCGGCCGAGGCTGATTGCAACAACGGCGCTCAGGAATGCGGAAAAAAATACTGCGAAACCAGGGATTTGCAGCGAGAAGTCGACCGCGGCATGAAGGGCGACCAGAACCGTCGCCGCTATGCCGAGCAGAACATAATGTCGCAGGCGCCGCCTCTCGGAGAGCCCGCGCCAGAAAACCCTCGCGAGCACTGCGAAAGTAAGAAACGTCGCGACTGGAAACGCTACCCCCAACCCCAGAAATCCTTCGAGGTAGAAATTATGTGCACGGTCAAAAATCCCGAAGATGCCGCAGGCAGGATCACGATAGGCCGAAAAAACGGTGCGAAAGGTTCCAAGGCCCGTTCCCGTTAACCAGTGATCCGAAATGGCGCGCCGTATGCCCGGCAGAATACAGAAACGATCATCATCCTCGAGCCGCCGTTCCTGCGCGCGTAAGATCGCTTGCCCTGCAAATGTGCTTAGCAAGAGGACGACGAAAATTACTGCCGCGAGAAGCTTTAATACCGAATGCCATTTCGGTCCCGATATTAAATATCGCCTTGAGCTGTTCCAATTGAGGACCAGCCAAGGAAAATAGATGAGCGCGGCAACAAAGGTCGCGAATATTCCGGCGCGGGAGCGGCTCAGCATCAGCGCGGTGAAACATGCACATAAGAGCAGAATATAGATCCAGGTTCTCAAGAGCAGAAGGTTTCGGCCTGGTTCGCCGGGCGGATGCGTTGAATAGGAACGGGCAATGTCCCTGACCAGCGTCAGCATGAGCAACGTTCCCAGCCCGAGGAAAGTGGCGGCGGTATTGCGGTTGACGAAGATGGCCGTCAGGCTGTCGAGGTAGGCGTGTTTTTCTATGACGATCAAGACGTTGGGAAACATCGAAAATTGCAGCAGGCCGAAAACGGCGATGCCCCCCGCCGCGAGCCCCAGGCTGGCGAGCACTTTGCGCGCTCGTTGATCGGTATCGCACAAGATAAGTCCGGTCAGAAAGGTCACGAAAGGCAGGGCCACCCAGAGTATCGAGGCAAGCGTGTCCGCCGGTTCGACGGAGATCGCCGCATATTGGACGCCCGCCAGATCGCGTGCAGCGCTCCAGGCGGGGTTTGCCAGCAAATTGGCCGGCAGTTCGATCGTTTGGATAAATGTCCAGCTCGTCAGCACGACGAGCAAAAGCAAGGCGATCTTGAACACCCACCTGCTTTGTCTTGGCTCCGCAAACAGCAATACCGAAACGATGGCAAGAGCAAACATTCCGATTGCGGCGAAGGCGAAGGGCAAAGGTGTGACACTTCCAAAAGGAATGAGCGTCAATATCACCAGACCGATGAAGGCAACGAGAACCGCCTCCCGCAAGACCTGCCTGTTGATGAGGTTGGATAACATTTGACTTCACTCACCAGCAGTCAAAACGAGCCAATCACAACCATTACGGTTAATATACTCGCACTAACATAAGTTGCAGATCAAGCGCTTGCGTGTTAAAGTGCAACAGAATTCCACATCGTTAAAATTGTCGCGAATGGCTTAAGCCAATCGAGACAGGACCCCGTCTATGCTCCTTCAATCAGCAGAAACGGGACAGACGTTCTGTGCCCAATACTTGGCAGGGCACTAAGTCGCCATGCCATTGACTGTGCCAAAAGGCAAGCCTGATCTCAAGCGCTTGCCCTGACGGGGATCAAGAGATGAAGAAAACCTTCGTTACACTTCTGGCACTGGCTTTTACTGCGGGGAATGCCTGCTCTGCATTCGCGGCCGGCCCCGCAGGTTTCGCCCGCGGCCTGACCAGCGGGTCGGAGGTCAGCTATATCTCCGAAAAGGGAAAGATCGTTCCGCCCTTCGCCCAGGTGCTGTTCTGCGCCCAGAACCCTGCCGAATGCCGCGACAATAACGGACTGTCGGTCATCGCACTGACGGACAAGGAAATGCTGCAGCTGAAGAACGTGAACAACACCGTCAATCGTACCATGATCGGCCGCAACGATTCCCGCAACGAGCTGAACGGCGATGTCTGGAAGGTGAATGTGCGCAGCGGCGACTGCGAAGATTTTGCGTTGACCAAGCGCAGCCGCCTGATAGCGATGGGCTGGTCATCGCGCGCCTTGCGGATCGCAACAGCCTATACACCCTCCGGCGAAGGACACGCCGTCCTCGTGGTCAGAACCGACAAGGGCGACCTGGTGCTCGACAACAGGCAAAGCAGCATCAAGAACTGGCGCGATACGGATCTGCGTTGGGACAAGATTCAATCGGGAACGGACCCCTACGTCTGGTACCGGCTGTAGCGGCCGAGGCAGCCAATAGAGCAATTCCTCCCATTCCGGGATTGAGCTCGAGCCGGCTCTCACGAACGGCTCGACTTGTCATATCGTCCACATAAACCTATGTTTTTGCTGTCGAGCGGGTGCCCGGCAGCAAACAGCGGCACCCTCGATACGACTTGCGATGTGGGTATTAAGCGATCTTCGATATTGTCTTTTGGCCCAGATTCAGTATGACGAACGCCATGCTGCGACGCAGCATGACGTTCTACTCTAATGATTTGAGGGAAATATGCGCATCACGATGATTGGATCAGGCTATGTCGGCCTCGTTTCAGGCGTTTGCTTTGCGGATTTCGGCCACGACGTCATCTGCGTCGACAAGGATCTGAGTAAGATCGAGGCCCTTCGCGAGGGCCGTATTCCGATCTACGAGCCGGGTCTCGATCAGCTGGTTGCTGAAAATACCAGCACCGGCCGCCTCTCGTTTTCGACGGATGTCGGCGAAAGCGTTCGTGGCGCCGACGTCGTGTTCATCGCCGTCGGCACACCGTCCCGTCGCGGCGACGGCCATGCCGATCTCTCCTACGTCTATGCCGCTGCGCGCGAGATTGCCACCTATGTTGAGGGCTTCACCGTCATCGTCACCAAGTCGACGGTGCCGGTTGGCACCGGCGATGAGGTTGAGCGCATCGTGCGGGAAACCAATCCTTCGGCTGACGTCGCCGTCGTCTCCAATCCCGAATTCCTGCGCGAAGGCGCGGCGATCGAGGATTTCAAGCGTCCGGATCGGATCGTCGTTGGGCTGAACGACGACCGGGCACGCGAGACCATGACTGAAGTCTATCGTCCGCTCTACCTCAACCAGGCTCCCCTGGTCTTCACGAGCCGCCGCACCTCCGAGCTCATCAAATATGCGGCCAACGCCTTCCTGGCCATGAAGATCACCTTCATCAACGAGATCGCCGATCTCTGCGAAAGGGTCGACGCAAACGTCCAGGACGTTTCACGCGGCATCGGCCTCGATGGCCGTATCGGCTCCAAGTTCCTGCATGCCGGTCCGGGGTACGGCGGTTCATGCTTCCCCAAGGATACGCTTGCCCTTGCCAAGACGGCGCAGGATTATGACGCACCGGTCCGTCTGATCGAAACGACGATCTCGATCAACGACAACCGCAAGCGGGCGATGGGCCGCAAGGTCATTTCGGCCGTCGGCGGGGACATTCGCGGCAAGAAAGTCGCCATCCTCGGACTGACCTTCAAGCCGAACACCGACGACATGCGCGACAGCCCGGCCATTGCCATCATCCAGACCCTGCAGGACGCCGGCGCCCAGGTCGTCGGCTATGATCCCGAGGGTATGGACAATGCCCGCAAGGTCATCGAGAACATCGAATATGCGAACGGCCCTTACGAAGCCGCTGCCGACGCCGATGCCCTCGTCATCGTCACCGAATGGAACCAGTTCCGCGCACTCGATTTCAATCGCCTGAAGCAGTCGATGCGCGCTCCGGTCCTGGTCGATCTGCGCAACATCTACCGCAGTGACGAGATCCGCAAACACGGCTTTACCTATACCGGTATCGGCACCAACCTTTACCAGGACGCCTGACAGGACCTGGCAACTATGTGAACCTTCTGGCGCCGCGGGCACAAGCCCGCGGCGTTTGTTTTTGAAGCGTGCGCCACGCTCTCTTCGCCCAGCGTATCGGCTTAAAGATCGGAATTGATTTTCGAAAAGGACGACACGGGGATTCGGAGGGCAGCGGGTCCTTTGAGCGTCCGAAGCTCTAAAGCAGCCCTACCCGCGTCCCCTTGATGGTCAGTACGGTCAGCCGGCCCGTCGCCGAAACCGCGGTGTCGATGCCGATGCGTTGCGGACCGAATGTCGGGGCTCGCCCCGGAGTATGTCCGTGGATCACGAGGACAGGAAGCTGCGGTCCCTCGTCCAGGAAGGGCTGCCGGATCCACATGAGGTCGCTGTCTTTTTGTTTCTCAAGATCGATGCCGGGTCTGACGCCTGCATGCACAAACACCACCCTGCCCATTCGCACCATGATTGGCAACGATTCGAGGAACTGGATATGCCGCTCGGGTATCATATTGCGAATGACGCGGGCGATCGTTTCGTTTCCGGCCGCCGACTGCAGGAGATGCTCGATATCGATGCCGTATGAGTGCAGCGTCTCCGTCCCGGCGAAACCCAGCCATTCGAGAATACCCGCCGGTTTGCGATAGAGCTTCACCAACTCAGCATCGTGATTGCCGCAAAGGACCAAGCGCTGAAATCCTGGCGGCGGGTTCTTGCTCAGGAACTCCAGAACCGCGCTTGAATCCGGTCCACGATCGACATAATCGCCGAGCATGACGATGAGTTTCGGCCCCTGAATGCGTGCTGCGTCCTCCTCGATACGGCGATGTACGTCGAGGAGTTCGTTGTAACATCCGTGAACATCGCTCATGGCGTAGACCGCAGCGAAGTCGCCTTCGGCAAAGGTCAGCCGAGCGCGCTGCTTACGATTGCCGGCCAGCATCGGTATCTGTTGTCGCCACCGTCCTAGATAATTAGACATGTAACCCATTTATGAGACCCGACCGCGTGGCGGGTTGATCGATTTCCCATCTATCGCTGCAATGGCACGAATCGCAGTGTTCATAAGAAGTTGGCCTGATCGCGGCGTCGACAATGTAGCCGCGACCTCTTGCCATATTCGGAACGACATGATCCTTCGCGGTTTGCTGAACCGCGCGCGCCAGGCTCGCCTGCGCGGTCGCTACAGAACGCTGCGCTCCCACATCAAGCAACGGGGACGGTCCATCCTTGTAGCTCGCGATTGAAAGCGCAAGGGTCTCCTGCGTATCTTCCCCTGGGTGCGAAGCGCCGCAGCTCACCGGCGATAGCAAAACGGCTGCCGCGGAAATCGGCGTTCTGTACTTATCCATAGTTGGGAAGACATCGCGATTAATAACAGGTTGTATTTTATTACATGATGCTTAACCACTGGTTAAACTTATGTCTACCGGTTCGATTCTTTCACGTTCAGCTGTGTCATCCAATATTTCCACGCCTGGAAGAACTCGAAACGATTGACTTTCCACAGGTGAGGACTTCGAAAAAGCTGCACATATCAACTCTAGCGAGAGGCTACCGGAAAAAATGAACGTTAAAGCAGATCACGCTTGACGACCCTTCGACGCCGCATAAATATGGTGCAGTGCGAGCGTGAATGACAATTCTTGATCAGGAATCTCAGATCCAAAACTGCGGGGTGCAAAGTGGAAACTGCGGTTGATTCGAAACTTATCGAGGCGATCAGCTACGACGAAGACAGCCGGCATCTACGGGTCTATCTGACCAACGGTCAGAGACGAGAATATGAAGGAGTCCCCAAAGGCGTCGTCGTCGGTTTGACGATGGCAGAATCACCGGGGAATTTTTACATGAAGGCGATAAGAGGCAAATATCCTCATCGCCCATAAGCATGTCGCGCAGAACTGCGCTGCGGTTTTGCGGCAACGACACGCGCAATCGGGGACCTAAAGCGCAAGGAGCGAATCTGAAAGATCGCGACGCGCTTTGGATAATTTGTCGATCAACGACGCCATGATCGTCGTTGCAGCAATGATGCGGGGCCGGCATTCGCCGGCCCCGGTTGCTGTCTTGTCCACTAATGCTGGCACAGGTCAATAGCCGCCGAGGAAGTCGCCAACCGCATTGATCTCCGATGGCGCGATCTCGTGCCCACCGGCATGCCAGACCGTCCTGACCTCCGCGCCCCGGCCCTCCAGGTGCGCAGACAGCGCCTGGGTCACCGCAATCGGAGCGATCGGATCCCGCTGCCCGGCTGTCACCAGCACCTTTCTTCCCGCGAGCGTCGAGCGAGCCTCGGGCTGAAACGGAATGAGCGGATGCATCAGAACCGCCGCGTCGAAGATGCCCTTTTCGATCAGCACATTGGCAAGAATATTTGCGCCGTTAGAAAAACCCAGGCCGAGAATGTGAGAAGCCCGGTATTCGTCGGCAAATGCCTTGACGTAGCCCGCCATCTTCTCCGTCGCGCGTGAGAGGTCGGACATGTCGTAGATCCCTTCCCCTGTGCGGCGGAAAAACCGCGCCGCGCCATATTCGGAAACATCGCCGCGCGGCGAAAGAACCGTTGCTTCGGGCAGCAGCCGTCGGCCGAAATCGAAGAACTGGTTTTCATCGCCGCCGGTGCCGTGCAGCACGAGCAGAATAGGTTTGTCAGGTGCACCGGCATGCAGCCGGTGCACATAGCCTGTTTCGGTCATCTTGCCCTCCTTACGCTTCGAGCGGCTGCAGATGCTGCTCGAGCAAGGCGCGAAGATGAGCGTGCTGCTGCGGCAGCTTCAGCGCTTCGCCGAGATGGGCCGTGTCCTCGTCACGGTCGAAGCCGGGCTCATTGGTCGCGACCTCGAACAAAACGCCCACCGGCGTGCGGAAGTAGATCGCCCAGAAATAATCCCGGTCGATGACAGGCGTGACCTGATAGCCGGTATCCATCAGCGCCTTGCGCACTTCGAGCTGCTTTTCGCGATTCTCGACGGCAAAGGCGACATGGTGGACGGAGCCGGCGCCGGGAAGCGCGCGGGCAATGTTCGGCATCGTCTCAAGGTCGATGAGGTGCGCGCCGTTGCCGTCAGGCTTGATCAGCCGCTTGATGCCATCCCGCTCCTCATTCACTTGATAACCCATGAATTTCAAGAGTTCGGCTGTCGCGCCCTCGTCTCTCAGCCGCAAGGCAACGGAGTGGAAGCCGCGAATGGCGTGATCCTCGCTGATGCCGCCATGCGTCCACGGCTGGCGGTCATCGTCCTTGACCTCGACGAGCGCGAAGCCGTCGCCATCCGGGCCGGAGAAGTTGAGGCGCTTTTCGCCGAAGCTTTCCTCAGCCTTCAGGCCGCCGAGACCAAGCGTAGCGAAGCGGTCACTCCAGAAGCCCAGCGAACCTTGCGGGACGGAAAATACCGTCGTGCCGACCTCACCGGTGCCGGGGCGGCCCTGCGCCATCTTCGGGAACGGGAAATAGGTCATGATCGTGCCGGGCGCACCGGTCTCATCACCATAGTAGAGGTGGTAGACATCAGGCGCATCGAAATTGACCGTCTTCTTGACGCGACGCAGGCCGAGCGCATGGGTGAAAAACTGGTTGTTGGTGCGGGCGTCCTCCGCCATCGACGTGACGTGGTGCAGACCCTTGATCTGATCGAGCATGTGAGACCCCTTTCTTGCCCGCCTTTCGCGGGCTTTTCATGGATCATAAATGCGCCTCACCCGGCCTCCGGAATAGACCCTGAGACCAAAACGCATTGTCTACTATTAGTGAACAAAGACCGGGCCGCGTTCACTTCAGGCACCGTGAGGATCTGCCGGCAATTGCCAGTCGATCGGGGCCCGCCCGCGGGACTGGAGGAAGGTATTCGCCTTGGAAAAGTGTTTGCAGCCGAAGAAGCCGTTGTGGGCGGAAAGCGGCGAGGGATGCGGCGCCTTGAGCACCAGATGCCGCGCCGTATCGACAAAGGCGGCCTTGCGCTGGGCATAGGAGCCCCAGAGCATGAAGACGACGGATTCGCATTCGTCATTGACTTTGCCGATAACGGCATCGGTGAAGCGCTCCCACCCTTTGCCTTGATGAGCGGCCGCTTGCCCTTCCTCGACCGTCAGCACGCTGTTCAGCAAAAGCACGCCCTGCCTTGCCCAATGTTCGAGAAAGCCGTGACGCGCCGGCGATATCCCGAGATCGGTCTCCATCTCCTTGTAGATGTTGACGAGCGAGGGCGGTATGCGCACGCCCGGCCGGACGCTGAAGCACAGGCCATGGGCCTGCCCCAGCCCGTGATAGGGATCCTGTCCAAGGATGACGGCCTTGACATTGGCAATCGGCGTCAGATCAAGAGCGCGGAAATATTCGCTGCCCTTCGGGAAGATCCGCTTGCCCACTCGTTTCTGCGCGACGAGGAAGGATTTGAGTTGTTGCATATAGGGGCTTGAAAACTCCCCCGCAAGCGCGGCCTTCCAGCTCTCATCGAGACTGACGGATGTATCGCTCATCAAGAACCCTTCAGCATAGGACGAAACAATGGACACACGGTTCTAACAAAATCGATCTACGCTGCAATGCCTGTCGGCAATGGGTCTACGTCTTTAGGATCGGCGAGAGAAGACTGCGAGAGGCTGTCCGAGGCATCGTCGTTCGTGTTTAACTATATGATGGCTTCGGTATTTACGCCGGCAGGCGGCCTGAGTAGAACCTTGATTGTAAACTGGAGACACCTCTTCAAATGAAATTCGGCACGAGCGGCCTTCGCGGACTTTCAGTGGATCTCAAGGGTCGCGCCTCGGCTCTCTACGCGATGGCGTTCGGCAAATATCTGCTGAAAAGCGGCAAGGCACAGACCGGCGACGTCATTTTGATCGGCCGCGACTTTCGCGATTCGAGCCCCGAAATCTCGGGCAATTGCGCTGGCGCGCTTGCCGCGCTCGGCTTCCGCATTTTCGACTGCGGCAATGTCCCGACGCCAGCCCTTGCTCTTTATGGTCTTGAAAGCAAGGCCGCATGCCTGATGATAACCGGCTCTCATATTCCGGCGGACCGCAACGGCATCAAGTTCTACCGTCCGGACGGCGAGATTGACAAATCGGACGAGGCTGCGATTACCGCCTTGGCGGCCGAAATCGAGAAAAGCGGCGAAGCGGTGATCCAGGCGCCAGCGGCGATGGAAGATCGTGAGGCGATCTGTCGACAGCTCTTTTTCGAACGCAATACGGCCCTGCTTCCGCAAGGCGCGTTGTCCGGCCTGAAGATCGGCGTCTACCAGCACAGCACCGTCGCCCGTGATCTCCTGGTCGACGTTCTTGCCCATTATGGCGCTGAGGTCACCGTTCTCGGGCGTTCGGATAGCTTCATTCCGGTCGATACAGAAGCCGTTTCCGAGGAGACCATCACGCTGATGAAGCGCTGGGTCTCCGATCACAGCTTCGATACAATCGTCTCGACCGATGGCGACGGCGACCGCCCGCTGGTCGCCGACGAAACCGGCACGCCACTGCGCGGCGACCTCCTCGGCCTTATAGCAGCCAATTTCTTGGGAGCTCGCATCGTGGTGACGCCCGTCACCTCCAATTCCGGCATCGAGGTCGCGGGCTCCTTCGCCGTCAAGCGCACCCGTGTCGGCTCTCCCTTCGTCATAACAGGCATGGAAGAGGCCGTGGCGGCCGGCGACGATCGGGTCATGGGCTTTGAGGCCAATGGCGGTTTGCTGACCGCCAGCCCTTTCGATGTCAACGGGCAGAACGTCCGCGCCCTGCCGACGCGCGATTGTTTTATTCCCATGCTCGCAGTCCTGTCGCTTGCGGCCGCTCGCAGGCAGCCGCTCTCTGCCATTGCGACCTCCTATAAGCTGCCCTTCGCCGCTGCCGATCGTCTGGAGAATTTCCCGGTGGAGACGAGCGCCGCGCTGATGCAACACTTGCGCGCCTCGGATCAAAATCTCCGTTCTTTCCTGCAGCCGATCGGCGCTGTCGCGACCAAATCCGATATTGACGGGCTTCGGATGACACTGACGGACGGCCGGATCATCCATTTCCGCCCATCCGGCAATGCGCCGGAAATGCGCTGCTACGTGGAAGCCGGCAGCGAGCCTGCAGCTCTCGACCTGCTGCACGCCGGTCTCAACAGAATAAGAGGCTGGGCAGCCGCCCGCTGACATGCAACCAGTAAGGTCGTCTATTTCAAGGAACCCGCCTATGACGCAGAAAATCGTTCCCGTGATCATGGCCGGCGGCAAAGGCACGCGGCTCTGGCCGCTTTCCCGTGCGACCGCGCCGAAACAATTCATCCAATTCGTGGGTAATAAGACGCTGTTTCAGGAAACGCTCGAACGCGTTTCCGATCCCGAGCTCTACGAAGCTCCGATCGTCGTCACCAATGAGGAGTTCCGCTTCCTGGTCGCCGAGCAGGCCCGCGCACTTGCCATTCCGCTCGCCGCCGTGCTGCTCGAGCCCGTTGCCCGCAACACCGCCGCAGCGGTCGCCGCTGCCGCGACGCTCGCCGCCGAGCTCTTCGGCAAGGACACGATCATCCAGATGCTCGCCTCGGATCATGAAATCCTCGCCGACAAGAGCTATTTCGACTGTATCCTCATCGCTCGCGAGGCGGCGGCCGACGGCAGGCTCGTCACCTTCGGCATCAACCCGACCGAGCCGGCGACGGGCTATGGCTATATCGAGATCGGCGATGCGCTTGACAATGGCGCTCACAAGGTGAGCCGCTTCGTCGAGAAGCCGGCATTGGATGAAGCCCAGCGGATGCTCGCCGACGGCGGCTTCTACTGGAACTCGGGCATCTTCATGTTCCCCGTGACGGAACTTCTTGCCGAGCTGCAGGAATATGCGCCCGAGGTGCTGAAGGCTTCAAGCAAGGCTGTTTCCAAGGCAAGCCGCGATCTCGACTTCACCCGCCTCGATGCCGACCATTTCGCCAAGAGCCCGGATATATCGATCGATTATGCGGTCATGGAAAAGACGTCGAAGGCCGCGGTCGTCCCGTCGCCATTCCGGTGGTCGGACATGGGAAGCTGGGATGCCGTTTGGAAATCGGGCAAACGCGACGATAACGGCAATGTCGCCGCCGCCAACACGACCGTCGTCAATACCCGCAACTCGCTGGTCATGACCCATGGCGTGCACCTTGCCGTCCAAGGCATGGAGGATGTCGCCGTCATCGCCAGCGAAGACGCCGTCTATGTCGGACCACTCAAGGACAGCCAGAACGTCGGGCAATTGGTCAAGATGCTGGCCTCCTCCTCGGCGACGGCGAAATTTGCCGAAACGCATCCGACATCCTACCGACCGTGGGGCGGCTATACCTCTATCTTCAACGGCGACCGCTTTCAGGTGAAGCGCATCTTCGTCACGCCGGGCAAGAAGCTTTCGCTGCAAAAACACCACCATCGCTCCGAGCACTGGGTCGTCGTCAAGGGAACGGCCGAGGTGACGATCGGCGACAATGTGCAGATGCTGCGTGAGAACGAAAGCGTCTATATCCCGCTCGGGGAAGTCCATCGTCTCGCCAATCCCGGCAAGATCGTTCTCGAGCTCATCGAAGTTCAGACGGGCTCCTATCTCGGCGAGGACGATATCATCCGCATCGTCGACGAATTCGGAAGAACGTAAGCCAAGCGTCGGAACGGCCGGCGGGCCAAGTCAGCCCGCCGGCGCTCGCGGCATGCCCACCATCCCTGTTGAATTCCCTGCCGGGATTCTCGTAGAATGAATGAGCCGACAGACCTGACAGGAGATGTCCTCTGATGCGTACCCTGCCCGCCCTCGCCGGATTTCTTTCAATCCTGCTGCCGGCAATGACCTTTGCCCAAACGGCGAACATGCGCGCCGCAAGCGAGGCGGAAATCCGACAGCATCTGCCCGGCACGTCGGAGCTGAAAGAAAGCAGCAACGGCTATGAATATCGCGAGGGCAGCAAGAATGGCTACAAGATCAACAATGGCCAGGTCTGTGTCCGGTTTCCCGATAAGTCGACCGACTGCGTCAACGTGAAGACTGACGGCAAGAATTTTCAGATGATCGACCGCAAGGGCGGCCGAACCAGATTCTAATTTCAGCCCGGCTTATCTTGCCTGTTATCGTGCCGGCGCCGTCTCGCCGCTCTTATCGACAACGAATTCGGCGATCAGCCCTGAATGGTTGGAGCCGAGATTGTCGTCGAGGCGCTTCAACGACGTCAGATGAAGGGGCGCGCGCGCGAATATGTGATCGATGGCAATACCGAACCGACCGGCGGCGATCGGCCATGTCGCCGGTTCGGGCGCCATAGTCTTCAGCTTCTGCTTGCGCAGGAGAGCCTGAATGCTGGGAGCGATCGACGACGAATTGAAATCGCCGGACAGCACCAGCGGACCTGAGATCGCATCAAGCGCGTTGCTGAGATCATCCAGCTCTTCTATCTGGTAGTCGTCGAAATAGGGTTTGGTGAGATGGGCCGAGACGAGATTGATGGTATGCCCGCCAAAATCGACGCTCGCTGCGACCAGCCTGTCTTTCCGCAAGCTGCCGATGCTCGCAACCTGGCGGGTCACGAACGGGCGTTTCGATAGCACCAGCGTATCGCAGCTGTCTTTGCCGTTGTCGCAACCGATATGATACGGATAGACCTTGAACAATCGCTGCAGATGGAACGTCAGCGGCTTGGCTTCGAGCAGATTGACGACATCGGCATTCGAAGCGATCACCATATCCGCGATGGCGGTCGAATTTTTCCAGTTATCGATCGCAACGTTGAACGACATCAGACGGAAAAGCGGCGCCGTTCCCGTTCCCCTGTCGTCCCCGGCGAATTCACGGAGCATGATAACGCCGTGCGCCGTGAGGAGCAGCGAGACAAGCAGAAGGGCAAAGCCGTAAGCATGTCTTCTGACAACCAGGATGACGAGGCTGGCGGCGGCGAATGTGAGGCCGAGATGGATCTGAAAACTGTAGATGAAGGAGAGCAGCCAGAAATTCGTGAGATAGCGCAGCGACACGACCGCAATGGCCAGGGTCAGAAACGCAGAGAGAATCCAATAAACTGTGTTTCTCATCAATCCCTGGTCTCGCCTGAACAGGATGTCGCCCGAAACCGCTCAACCATTTCGGCATCATGCTCAAGACGACCGCCGCCCATAACATGCAAGCCATTATGGTGCAATGCAGCATAACGTCTGGAAACGACGACAGCAGCGCCGCGTCAGGTGCTATCTTTCAATGGCCTATCGACTCGGCCTCTTTTTATCCTGTAAGTGGGTGCCATTTTACGGAATCGGCTTTTGCCGTCGGCAGGGAGCCGAGAAAAGGTGGGAATGCGCTACTTCATTACAGGTACTGCCGGCTTTATCGGTTTTCATCTGGCTAGGCGCCTGTTGCAGGAAGGGCATGAGGTGACAGGCTTCGACGGCCTCACTCCTTATTACAACGTCAAGCTCAAAGAGATGCGCCACGCTGCACTCTCTCAGTTTCCGGCCTTCCGGGCTGTCATATCAATGCTTGAGGACCGGCCGGCGCTGGAAGCGGCAGTCTCCGCGGCCGCGCCTGACATCCTGATCCAT